>CAZVDF010000096.1:0-2538 GCA_964626055.1 uncultured Leptospirales bacterium | reverse complement strand
CTGTCTTCCGGAGAGATGAAAAGAGCTGCCCTTGCCGGGGTGCTTGCAAAAGAGCCCTCTCTTCTTCTGCTGGATGAACCTCTGAACAACCTCGACCGCGAAAACAGCGTTATCCTGCTCGATCTGCTTAAGTTTTTTCCGGCGACAATGCTTATTGCTACGCACAGGCGATTTATAGTCGAAGAACTTGCAACGCATGTCGCTGTAATGGATAACGGGCTTATTGCCGGAGTATATGAAAAAAAAGACGGACTCAAGAAAAGGGAAATACGCGAACTTATTTTTTAATTAACAATCCACCAAGCCCGAAGGGCGGGAGCAAATTTGAAGGAAAAGTAAAACATTGCAATAGGCTTTTTCTAATTTTGTTTATCCGGAAGATATTAAAAAAACACAGACCGGTGCCGGTCTGTGTTAAATTATTAAAAATTTTGATTAATTTATCTGAAAGCAGTTATAATTATATCGAAGCGCTCAATCCTCCGAGTACGTTGAATCCGGGCATAGGATAATCCGCATACGTCTCATAACCCTTATCGGTTATGTTGTTAAAATTGATAAAAGCCCTGTAATGTTCGAGGAAAGTATATGCAAGCTTCGCGTTAAGCACCAGATAATTAGAGAGTTTTTGTGTCCCGGTTGAATTAGCCCATACTGACTTTACATATTCCCCATCTATACCTGCATATATTCCATGTATCTCACAGGAAATTCTGCCAATTAATTTGTGCCTTGGCACATAAGTGAGTTTGTAGTTTTTACCTTCGTTTTCATATTCATTATCGATATAAGAATATCCTGCCCTTGCTTTCATTATTTTAAATGTATAATTAAATGTCAATTCGGCTCCGTTATAATTATATTCAGGAGCATTGATCCAGTTATTGCCGGATTTCATTATTTTGTTGTCGGAATAGATACTGTATCCTGTGATATCAAATGATAAATCTTTTATCGGCGATACTTCTATTCCCGCATCGCAAGAAGTATATGTTTCCGCTTCAAGATCTTCATTTGGGACTTCGGCAGGATACATTTTTATATAAAGCTGCCGCAGATCCGGAAGTTTGAATCCTCTTGCGGCAGTGCTGTGTATCTTGAAAAAATTAAAAGGATTAATTATCAGCCCTGCCTGCCACGCGGTGAATCCCCCGAATTTCGAATTATCCGTGTAACGCGCTCCTCCTGAAAGCGTAAATGAGTTTATGAATCTTTGTTCAATAAGACCGAAAACAGACATGTCTGTTAAATATTTATCTTTAACATAATAGCTGCCGGTTTCCATATTTTTCGATGAACCGCCCCACTTTCTGGCATCAATGCCTGCTGTTGTTTTATTGCCTTCAATAAGTTTTACAGATTCTGTAATGCGTGTGCCGTAAAGCCGGTCATCATGCTCATAGGATTTAGTATTTATTGCTGTTTTTTCAGCTTCATGATGGCCGCTGTTATAGAATACATGTATCATACCTTCGAATTGATCATAATTATTCAATATGTTAACTGATACGCCATCGCGTAAAATATCGAACGTTTCAACGTTTTGAAGAGAAGCCGGTGTAGCACCTTCTTTACCTGGATCGTGTATTTCCTGTTTCATTACATAACTATTCATGCCCGCATACCAGTTCCTGCCAAGTTCGAATCCGAACCTTGCTGTTCCATTGTGATTGCAATATTCGGATGTTACTTCAGTGCCGTTCTGGGTTCTCTGCTCGCGGTGCCCGTCGGTTCTTTGAAAATTATATGAAACACCGTAATCAAATATGTCTATTTTTCCAAGATGTGAAAAATAATCGTCCGTGGAGTTAAAGCTGCCGTATGAACCTGAAAGATCAGTATGAAAGCCGTCCGTTTTCTGCCGTTTTGTTACCACATTTATAATCCCTCCGACCGCGCCGGACCCGTACAGCACCGGCTGAGGCCCTATCAGCACTTCAACGCGGTCAATATTTTTCATTGTAAAAACATCCGCTATCGGGTGTCCCATTATTGAGGTTGTGGTATCAAGCCCATTAATAAGAATCGGCAAACCTGTGGTCGGGCCCCATCCGGATATTCCGGTCCCCCGGACGGACATTTGAGCCGATCCGCCTGACGATACTCCGAAACCCATTACCCTGTTGTTCGGCGTATAAAAACTGGGTACATTGTCATTAATCACATTTATAAGATCCGTTCTTGTGGAATTCTCAACGTCTTTTTCGGTTATAACGGCAGTTTTTCCCGCCGTATCTCTTTTACCTTTTATTATTAATTCTTTTTTTTCGAAGGTTTTCACGGTTTCGGTTTTTTCAGTCTCAGAATCTGACGGGTTTTCGCTGTCCTGAGCATATGCATTTGCCGAAAAAGACAGAATGCACAGAAACACAATAATCAGCTTCATTGTAGATCTCCTGTATTTAGTATTATTTTTTTAAAATTTGTATTATTAAATAGTTAAAAAAATTTACTCTTTCCGAAATCACCAAATAATTTAAATTAAACTAATCTTCAATAATAGTAATACGAAAAATATTTTCGTATTACTATTATTTT
>CAZVDF010000095.1:0-3225 GCA_964626055.1 uncultured Leptospirales bacterium | reverse complement strand
ATGAATGCAAGAGATGAGATCCAATCGCTATTGTCATCGCTTGTTACAATATTAATAGGGGTTTCTATAGATGATGAAGTTACGCACTGGAATAAAATTGCGGAAAATACTTTCGGGATTCCGGCTTCTCATGTGCTTGGTGTCCCGTTAACACATTGCATTATCAAATGGGATTGGCCTGTGATTTACGAAGGCATATATCAATGCATATCCGATGACAGACAGGTCAGGCTGACAGACCTGACATTTACAAACAGGGAAAATAGATCCGGATTTCTGGATATAACTATCAATCCGATAAAAGATAAGGACGCCAATTTCAAAGGATTTATGCTGACAGGCGAAGATGTTACTTTAAGAAAAGACCTGGAAAGACAGCTTGCCCATGCGCAAAAAATGGAGTCTATAGGAAAACTTTCTGCCGGGATAGCCCATGAGATAAATACTCCCACACAATATATTACCGATAATATTTATTTCCTTCAGGATTCTTTTTCGAAACTCCTGGAAATTTTAAACACGTATAAAGAACTGGTCAACGCTGTAATCAGCGAATCTGAGGCCAGAGACGTATTAACTAAAATAAACAAAATAATAAAACGAAACGATCTGGACTTTATTTCGCATGAGATACCTAACGCAATTTCGCAAGCGATCGATGGTCTGTCAAAAGTGGCAAAAATAGTCAGATCCATGAAAAATTTCGTTTATCCGGCCTCAAATACTAAAACATACATTGATATCAATAATGCCGTCGAGGATACGATCAACATAAGCCGGAACGAATGGAAATACTATTCCGATATTGTAACTCATTTCGATAAAAACCTTTTGTCGGTCCCGTGCTTCCCCGGAGAACTCAACCAGGTATTTCTAAATATTATTATAAATGCTGCGGACGCCATTAAAGAAAAGAACGGAGGTTCTCAAAGCCGAAAAGGAATAATCGAGATCAGCACGGGCATTGAAGGCAAATGGGCCGTTATCACTATTAAGGATTCCGGAACCGGCATACCACGGGATATTATCGATAAAATATTCGACCCGTTTTTCACTACAAAAGAAGTAGGGAAGGGTACGGGGCAGGGGCTTGCAATAGCATATGATATAATAGTGAATAAACATAACGGGACAATTAATTATATATCCGAGGAAGGCGCCGGGGCGACATGCGTCATTAAGATACCCCGCATTTGAAAAATGGAATCATTCGGAGACATATATGATAAAAATATTATTTGTCGATGATGAAGTTTATCTCCTGGAGGCTTTAAAAAGGATATTCCAGAAGAAAAGAGACGTATGGGAAACTGCTTTTGCCGGAAGCGGTAAAGAGGCAATCGAACTGATGAATAAAAGTAAATTCGATGTTATAGTTACAGACTATAAGATGCCTGAAATGAATGGCCTGGAATTGCTTTCTTTCGTAAAAGAAAGATTTCGCGAAACGAAAAGAATTATATTGTCCGGCCAGTCGGAAACGGAAATATTTAATAAAGCAAAGGAAGTAGCTGATATATACCTGGAAAAACCGTGCGAACCTGAAATATTGATCAGGACTTTGGAAGATATTAGCAAAGAATAATTTTATTAATAGGATACTGTTATGGAATATAAAATTCTGTTCGTCGACGACGACGAAAATATCCTGTCTTCATTCAAGAGGCAGTTTCACAATATCTATACGACATTTACAGCAAGGAGCGGGACAGACGGGCTTAAAATAATAGAAAAAGAAAATCCGATCGCCGTTGTTGTGGCGGATTACCGCATGCCGGAAATGAATGGCGTGGAATTTTTAAGCAAGGTGCTGGAGATATCGCCGGATACTGTCCGTTTTATGTTATCGGGACAGGCCGATATAGAAGCAATAATAAAAGTGATCAATGAAAGTAAAATTTTCAGATTTTTAACGAAACCGTGTATTCCCGATCTGATGAAAAAGAATATAGAGGACGGTATCGCGCAGTATCGTCTTGTGATATCGGAGAAGATGTTGCTGGAAAAGACGCTGAGCGGATCGATAAAAGTTCTGACGGATATTCTCGCGCTTGTAAGTCCCCAGGCATTCAGCAGGGCCTCGCGGGTAAGAAGGATAGTCCAGGAATTTATAGATAAAATGCATTTAAAGAATCCATGGCAGCTAGAGATAGCCGCAATGCTTTCACAGATAGGATGCGTGACGGTTCCGGATTTTATAATCTCGAAAGTTTATAATAGCAAGGAATTGCTGCCAAACGAATTCCCCATGTTCCAGAATCATCCTAAAATCGGAAGCGACATGATTATTAATATACCGAGACTCAGAACCGTAGCAAAGATAATTGAATACCAGGAAAAGCTCTATAACGGTTCCGGCGTCCCGAAAGACGATGTCTCCGGGGAGGATATCCCTCTCGGCGCAAGAATTCTTAAACTCGCGCTGGACTACGATTCTCTCATACAGTCCGGATCGAAAAAAGAGAATATCATGGAAGTCCTGAACCAGAGGACTAAACTCGGATGGTACGACGAAAGGCTGGTAAAGACACTGGAGATGCCTGTAGTAAAAAGAAAAAAATATGTAGCGACAGAAGTTTCCTTAAACAAGCTGACTGAGAACATGATATTGGCCGATGACCTGTTCAATAAGAGAATGACAATTCTATTGGGAAGCAAGGGACAGGAAGTCACGAAATCATTTATCTACAGGCTAATAAATATCCATAAGAACGAAGGCATACAGCAGCCCATAAAAGTCGTATATCCGCTTGATGAATAAACAGCATAATGCGCATCTTTTATTTCAAGGCGTAATACCTTGACGCTTGCGTCGAGGATATAAGCCTATCGATTTGCGGAGCAAATTTATAACGCCTTGAAACATAATACCCCGCCGACACCGAAGGTGGCGGCCGGAACGTCACCTTCGGCCGGGGGCTTGCCCCGGGGAATTTTATTTTTGCTGCCTTCTTCACAATAATTTCTGACTCTATCGCAGATTTATATACTTTAATTAAAAAATATGGCTCATTCCGGAATTTTGGGAAAGGTGAATAAAAAAGAGAATATGTAATTGTCGTGAATATGCTTAGCCCCCTATCCCCCGGAGGGGGCACCGGCTTGGATAGCACCATAGAGTTAAAATGCTTATTTATAACTTCCGGTCTCTTGGCATATATTAGTATGAAATAATTTATTAATGATAATAGATAAGGAATAATATAGAAAACCAATTATAAATAA
>CAZVDF010000094.1:0-4183 GCA_964626055.1 uncultured Leptospirales bacterium | reverse complement strand
GAAGGTGGCGGCCGGTACGTCAGTACCGGGGGCTTGCCCCGGGGAATTTTATTTCTTGATAAATAGGAATACATTATAAACAAATAAGTTTATACAGGAAAAACTCCGCCAGTCAAGATAAATATTACGCCCGGCAATTAATCGCACGGATAATATTTATTTTTCCGATATATAAAATATAATTATTATTGAAAAATTATAATATTGATGGTATATTTATCCCGTTTAATATTTCGGGTTGCGCCGTTTTAAAAGGATTATCGGCGCCTTCTCCAAACAGGATCTCCTGGAAAATTTAAGGATGAGATTTATGGATCAAAGAAAGCAAAAACTAATCGATAAAAAATTTCAACTTCATGCTACATACTCTTTTATGGGCATCTTTTTTATTTTAATAGGGATAATAATCGTTACGGTTGGAATTAATTATTATAATGACAATAGAAAAATTGAAAAGATTACTGAAGAGCAAAATAATATTATGAGCGCTCAAAGCGAGGTGGTCAGATCGGTACTTCAGATCATAAAGATCAAAGACGGGGATAACGCCGATCTTAACGCGAAGATAATCGAAAAGAGCGAGAATAACAGCCTGGCCATGAAGAAAAATATCGACATGGTTAAAGAGCTGACTCAGAGAAATAATCTGATTTTTTTAATAATAATTGTTTTTTTGATTGCAACCGGTTTTATTTTATATCCTGTGTTGATCAGAAAAACTCACAAAATCTCCGGACCGATTTATTTGATGTCCCGGTATATAAAAGAAATAATCAACGGTAATTATCCGGAAATACGGCCGTTAAGGAAAAAAGACGAGCTGAAGGAGTTTTATGAATTATTTTCAAAATTAATTGTCTTATTAAAAAAGCGTGAAGAGGAAAAAAACTAATAGAATTTTTTATTTCATCAATAAATTCGCTGCCAATGAATATTAAAAATATTTTCATTACGATCTTAGTAATATTATTAAGTCTGCATGTATCCTGCAAAAAAACCGTACAAAAAGAGAAAGAGCCGAATAACAATTTTTCAAACGCGAACAAAATAGAGCCCGATATCTCTATCGAAGGATTCCTCGACAGCCCGTCGGATCATGACTGCTACAGGCTGGACATTGTTTTCCCGGTTGTTATGGATATCGAGCTCAGTTCCGTTAAAGGCGTCAATCATGCAATCGATATATGGAAGGAGAAGGAGGGAGAGCAGATTTTATTAAAATATATCGACGACTCGAGGAAATCCTCGCCGGAAAGAATGTGCAATATGTTTTTTGACGCCGGCACATATTTTATAGAAATTTTACACGGCGACCGGGACACGCCCCAGGGCAATGCGGAAAATCGTTACGAACTGCGTCTTTCAGCGAAGAATCCGGATGACGGGGAAAAGGAAAGCAATGACGCATTTGAGACCGCGAACCGGATCGAGATAGGGAAAGAAGTTCTCGGGTATTTCAGTCCGGCGTTCAATAAGCTGAATAAAAGCCTGACTTCGCCGGGCAGGGAAGAGGACTGGTATTATTTCGATATTGATCTGGTCAGTGAAACTCCGGTGCTTGTTGACGCTGCCATTTCCGCAGTGCCGGATGTTAAATCCGGTCTTTATCTTTTCGACAGTGACAAAAACGGGGTCGCATCCGCCGCAACTGGCTCTGCGGGAGACGGCCAGAAACTGGAGAATATAGGGATCATGAAGTCCGGAAGATACTATATAATGGCTGCATCCAATTTCGAATCCAACAACAACACCCCTTATGAGCTTAAACTTGCCGTTAAGAATTACGATTATTCGACAGAGCTTGAGCCGAACGACAGTTTTGAAACATCCAATTTGATCATGAAAAATGATATTTCGGGGAAACTGTTCCCGGAGGGAGACAGGGATTATTTTTTATACAGGATCCAGAATAATGATGTTTCTAACCCGCACGCACAGTATTTATATAGAATTGAGGCGCTGTCCGAAAGCGCCAATCTTATTCTTAAGATATTTGACGAAAACAGAAAAAAGTTATTCGAGATAGATAATTTAAAGGAACCCGGAAAAGAAGTAATGCCCGATGCATTTTTAAAGAAAAATTTTTTCATTGAAATTTCAGGCAAAAGCATAATTAATTCCGCTTCGGATTATAAATTGAGCATAACATACTTGACGTATTCGGACGAATACGAAATTGAACCCAATGACACAAAAGATACCGCTACAAGAGTTAAATCCGATAAAATAGCCGGTTTTATTTCAAAAAAAGACGATAAGGATTTTTATCTGCTTGAATTTAAAAAAAGAGTAAGGAAAAAATTTAATATTACGGGAATAAAAGATTCGGAATTAAAAATATCCGTGACGGATCAACTGGGATTTGTAATAAAAACCGAAACCGTTAAAGAAGCGAACTCGGTTTCTTTTAATGAAATGGTAGATTTTAAAGGATATTTAATTATAGAGTCAATCAGAGAGAATTACGATGAGCCGTATTCTGTTGAATTAGGAGATTAGTTTATGCGGAAGGCATTATTCGTTGTCATTTCAACGTTGTTGTTCCTGCTGTCCTGTTCTTCAGGCGATATAAAAAAGAGCGATACTCCCGCCGACAACGCACCGGCTGTTAATACGCCGGCGGATAGCGGTACCCCGGTAAATGTTCAGCCGAAAGAATTTAATTTTAAATTTATCGGATATGACATCAATATCGACGACCCTTCATGGGACAGAAGGTCGTATTATAAAATATTTATTGATAAGGTGGATGCCGGCCGCACAACAATCGGGCTTGAGTCCCAGAGGAAGACTTTTGAATCGAAAATTTCAAGCAACAGGCATCTTCTTATTGTTGAGAAATGGGTGCTGGACGAAAAAAAAGGACAGTACATAAAACTTAATAATATTGAGCAGCCCAAGCCAGGCTATATTTATTTCGATCTGCCGGAAGATAAAGCGGTGGTTATCAGCCTTAAAAACGATCCCCTGAATAATAAATCAGAGTTCCAGGTGGAATTAGACTAGAAAAATTATAGCGCGCTTGCGGCTTTCTTTTTATTGGTCTCGAGATTAATGGCTTCCCGGTTGTTTTTGTAATATTCTCCCACAACCTTCAGGGGAATATCGTAATTCTGCGAAGCATTCCAGAGTATATATCCCCTTACCCCAGAGTCGTGTACCGCTTTAAGCTGCTCTTCTACATATTTCGCGAACGTCAGGTTTGATTTACTAACTTTCATCTGGAAGGCCTGTATATAGGTCACTATTTCCGCGTTCTTGGATCTTTCTTTTGCGCTTTTGGAAGTTATATATACAGTGTGATAAGGATTGGCCATCAGATTATTGCTCCATGTATAATGCGACGGGTAAGCCATAGGGCAGATTATATCCACAACCCTGTCAAATACTTCCATTTTCTGACCTATCGCATCGTCGTAATTTAAAGGTATCCTTCCGAATACGTCGACGGCTATTTTAGCATTGTATTCTACAAGGCGATTTCTGGTTTTTTGAAGCAATCCTTCAATGAAATTGTATTTTTCATCAAGCGTGAGGCGCTTTGAGACACGGATATCGCTAAAACGTATATAGTCGAACTGGATTTCCTTAAATCCGTTTTTACACGCCGTTTCCGCAATGTTTATCTTGCTGTTTATATTTTCTTCAGATACCGGATATTTGCTAAGCCCGTCGGGGAATACCACGATACGCGCGACAGGATGAAAACCGTTTTTAATGCAGTGAGAAACTATATCAGCAGAAACGGCGCAGTCGTCGGCTTTCCCGGTCTGCACATCCAGCACAAGGGTATTGATTTTTGATCTCCTGGCTTTTTCCATGAAGAGTGAAAGCCTGTTAATATTCCTTGCTGAATATACGTTTAAGTATATTCCTCTATAGAACATGGGAAATTTATATCCATCCTTATTATTGGCCGTATTTGTTTCGGTTTTTAAGTTTGAAGTGGAGGTATTCTTTTCATTTAAAGAAGAATTATTGACAAACGCGACTGCAACAATTAATGCCGACAGCAGAACTAGGACTTTTTTATGCATGTTCGCTCCTGATCGTATGTTATATTTAATATTTTTTTCGACATAATATCGATTTGAATTCAGAAATAATTCTAAGATCGCAAGTTTTTCATTTATTTCAAGGCGTTATCGATTTGCGGAGCAAATCGATAACGCCTTGAAACATA
>CAZVDF010000093.1:0-4475 GCA_964626055.1 uncultured Leptospirales bacterium | reverse complement strand
ACGGCTATTACGCCTGCTCTTAATATCCAGAAATGGTTGTCGGAAATTGATTTTACGACAGGTGTAAATACGGATTTCTCCGGTACCTCGGCATCAATAAGTTCTTTTACGTTCCTGTTTTCGAGCCAGAAAAACCTTGAAAGATTTTTGTCGTCATTCAAAAGCAGGAGAGTTTGTAAGAATATATATATCAGCGACAAAAGAAGCAGTATCTTAACGAGTTCTTTTTTTGAAAGTTTATTTTTCATTTTTCAATAGTTTATCAGATTTGTAGCATTATTTAATTCTTAGTTATGCAATAAGATTATTAACTCATCTTGACTGACTTTGTTATAACCATCTGCGATAGAATGATCAGATTATTATCAATTTTAAGGCAACATGGATGTTGCCGACCGCCGAAGAGTCCACGGAGGGCGACCAACAGGATGTTGGAAGTGCCGCTGGAGCCATGGATGGCGGAAGGCGGCAGCTATTTGAGGCGGAAAATTGATAATAATCTGATCATTCTATCGATAGTATTAAGAAAAAGTGTAATAAAAGTCAGTCAATTTGAATTATTAATATAGCTTGACCCTGTGCCAGAGAATATTTCATAGTATAAAAATCTCAATAATTAATTGCTGTGGAAATCCATGCGTCTACTTTACTCATTTATTTGTTCTTACTTAAATTTCACATTTAAAGCCGTTTCCGGCAGTATCCTGCCCGGAATAATTATTTTATTCATTATAAGCGCAGTTCCATACTGTTCATCGCCCGAAATAAAAAAGAGCGCAGATCTGCGTTTTGTTTTAATCAATAATACCCGGGGCGAATCTCCATATGCCGGACTGGGGCCTAAAATTAAACCGGTCATTAAAAAAATCAATGAGGATAACCCGGTCTTCCTGATGCATCTGGGGGGTATGATATGCGGCGGGGCCGACTGGCTCGGTGTTGCGAGGGCAGATATAGAGAAGCAGTATGCGGAAATGTATTCGGCGATATCGGGGCTTCTGCCGATTTTCTACACGGTAAAAGGCAGAACCGAAATATTTAATAATTCTTCCGATATTTATATTAAATATACGGGAAAAAAAGAATATTATTCCTTCAATTACGGGAATATCCATTTTCTTGTTCTGGACTCAACCGGCGAGAAAGGAATGCAGCAATCGCAAAAGGATTGGATAAAGAAAGACCTGGAACAGGCTGAATATTCGCCCGCAATTTTTGTGTTTGTTCATGATCCTTTATTTATTCCGCTTAATTTAAAATACAATGGCATTGAATCGTTTAAAGACGCCGATCTGCTTCATAAGTTTTTTCAAAAACATCGTGTAAAAGCCGTATTTTCCGTAAGCCATCCTGTATATTTTAAAAAAGATATCGACGGTGTTTTATATATAAACGCCGCCTGTGGCGGATTTAATTTAAAGGATTTCAACCAGGGATATTATCAGTATTATATTGTGGATTACAGGAATATGGAGCTCAGGATAACGCCGAAATATGTAAGCTTAAAGTAGCCGTAAACGAAAAGCCCCGAAGAATTGCTCCGGGGCTTTTGCTTTAATTACCTCTATAAAAAGTTATTATGATTGATATGCCATGTTTATTTTATATGTCTTCTTGATCGCACCCAGTATAGCCGGTACTATCGACGGATTTTTACCGTTAAGGTCGTTAAGAATATTCAAAACCTCGGTTCTCGTTAAGGCTACGTCATAATGATCGCAAGCAGTCCTTTGCTTTGCCCCGCAGATCTCTCTATTCATGCAATCGCCGCACATTGATGTGTTCATATAATTCCTCCTCTTCAACATAAAACTGACTAATTATTATGCAACTTTCGTGCCAGATAATGAACATTAGTCAAAAATTTTTTAATATATTTTATATTTTAAAAGAAAAAACGAAATAAGCAAAGAAAATAAAAAAATTTGGAGGATATTTTTCTTATTTCTCGGCTAGTTTATCTTATTTTAGAAAATATTATTGCACATTAAATATTTTTTGTTTAAATTATACAGATCTTTTGGGATTTTAATGTTGTAACTTTACAGCATAGTATCATTTTTGCAACAGCATCAGCCTGATAGTTCTTTTATCCTTTATAATTCATAATTTCTTTGCAGGTTTTTATACGATAATGCCTCCAAAAGATGGTTTTTTCTAACTGAATCGCTGGATTCCAGGTCTGCGATGGTTCGACTTACCTTTAATACTTTAAAGAAGGATCTGGCGGAAAGATTCATTTTCTTGGCTGCCACTTCAAAAATAGCCTCTGTACCTGTATCAATTTTGCAATATTTCTTAATATCAGCGTTTGTCATCCTTGAATTAAAGATATTTCCGCTGTTAAACCGATTTTTCTGTGCTTCTCTTGCCTTGAGCACTCTTTCTTTTATTGATTCGGATGATTCTTCGCTGTGTTTATACATAAGGTCTTTGTATTCCACACGGCCTACAAGCACTTCTATGTCTATGCGGTCAAGTATGGGGCCGGCTATTTTCTGGAAATAAGTCTTAACTTTATTCGGCGAGCATTTGCATGGTATTTCCGGATCAAAGAAATAACCGCACTGGCATGGATTGCTGGATGCGACCAGCATAAAGTCTGCCGGGAACTTGTAGCTCCCGCTCGCCCGCGCTACTGTTATTTCGTTGTCTTCAAGCGGCTGCCTGAGAGCCTGAAGCACGTCGTTCTTGAACTCGACGAACTCGTCAAGGAAGAGCACGCCGTTGTGAGCGAGCGATATCTCGCCTACGGAAGGGATCTTTCCCCCGCCTACAAGCGCCGCGTCGGAACTTGTGTGATGAGGAGAGCGGAAGGGAGGCGTGGTGACAAGGCCTTCGCTGCTCTTCAGCGCGCCGCCCACAGAGTGGATCATTGTCGTGGCAATGGATTGCTCTCTCGTAAGCGGAGGCAGTATCGATGGAATGCGTTTTGCGAGCATTGTTTTCCCGGAACCGGGAGGTCCGTACATTAATATGTTATGATTTCCAGCGGCTGCTATTTCAATCGCCCTCTTTGCAGTTTCCTGGCCTTTTACATCTTTAAAATTGTATTTCAAATCGGAGGAATGTTGCTGATTTCTTGTTTCTTTAAAGGCTTTCGTTTCGCTTCTGCATGCGGATAATGCATCAATTAAATTTTTTACAGGATAGACTTCTATCTCTTCTATCGCGGAGGCTTCATATCTGTTATCGTAAGGAACGATCAGTTTTTTATATCCGGATTTGAAAACTGAGATAGCCATCGATATCGTTCCCTTTACCGGCCGTACTTTCCCGTCGAGCGCCAGTTCACCCACAATGGCCACCGGGCCCAGATCGACATCCGTCTGACCTGTCGCGTTAAGGATCGCCAGGGCGATGGGAAGATCGAAGTTGGAGCCCTGCTTTTTAAATCCTGCCGGCGCGAGGTTCACCACAAAGTTTTTCGGGGCGAACTCCATGCCCGAGTTTTCAACAGCAGAGCGTATTCTTTCCCTTGATTCTTTAATAGTGGAATCCGGAAGGCCGACTATTGAAATATTAGGCAATCCTTTTATAATATCCACTTCAATTTCTACTACACTTGCTTCTATGCCGTGAACGTCGAGAGATATGGCTTTTGCTAGCATGGCTTCTCCGTAATATATATATAATAATTATTTCATCGGGTGAAACGAGGGGCATTTAATTAGATCGGCGAACCTGCGGAAATAATTTTATCAAATCTTTACTGTGAAAGTTGAAATAAAAAAAATTATACATTATTTTGCAAGTATTTTTATTGGTTAGCCGGTTTTTTTGTTAAAAAAATGACTCATCCCGGAATGTTTGGAAAAGTGAATAAAAAAGAGAGAATGTAACCATTATGAAATCACTTAGCCCCCTATCCACCGAAGGTGGCACCTGCTTGGATACTATTATCGAGTTAAAATGCTTATTTGAAACTTTCGGCCTCTTGACATATATTGATAAGAAAGGATTAATAAATGATAAAAATGTTAATTGATTATAAATAAAAGAAAAAACCAATATTAAATACAGAAATAATACTCTCGAATTACTTTATAAAATTTATCAAGTATATATACTATAATATAAATGAAGAAATTATTAATAGTCTATTGGAAAAAGCTAAAAAAATAATCGGCGCTTGATATTTATCTTGCTACAAGGTTCTGCGCTGCCGTAAGCAGCGTATCCCATACGGGCGAGAATGGCGGCGCGTACCCGAGGTCGAGATAGGCGAAGTCTTCTATCTTCATCTTTGCGGCGATCGCCGTTGCGGCCGCGTTCGTCCTGTGAGCTGCCCCGTCGGTCCCTGCGACCTGGCAGCCGATAAGCTCGCGCGTATCGGCGTTCACGGTAAGCTTCACCAAAATACTTTTTGCTCCCGGGTAATACCCGGCCCTCGATCGTCCTTCGACGCCGGAAGACTTAGCGTTAATTCCGTTTCTTTTGGCTTCGGATTCCGAAAGCCCTGCTTTGCCGAGCTC
>CAZVDF010000092.1:0-4780 GCA_964626055.1 uncultured Leptospirales bacterium | reverse complement strand
TCTGATCATTCTATCGCAGATGTTTATAAAAAAGTCAGTCAAGATGAGTAATTAAGAAAAGGATTAATAAATGATAATAAAATACGAATAATTAAGAAAACCAATCAATAACAAAGAAATAATGCTTCTGAATTACTTTTTAAAATCTACCAAAGATTTATAGTACAATATTAGTAAAAAATTTTAAACAATCTTAACGCTGTTTTAAAAATAATAAAATATAAGTTTCAGCGATGGTGCCCCCTCAGGGGGATAGGGGGAGAGAAATGGTATTTCCCAAGATTTAGGAAAGAGCTAATAATAAGTCTTATTTATTAAAGTGAAGTGTTATATCAACTATCTCCGGCCTTGAGCTTGTTCGTACGGGAGGCCCCCAAGTGCCGTAACCGGATGAAACGTAAAAGTGAGTTTCATCTTTCCGCATATAGCCATAACCGAGTTCGAATATCTTTGAAGTGATAAAATTGATCGGCCATAGCTGGCCATGGTGAGTATGCCCCGAAAGCTGAAGATCGACTCCCGCATCCACTGCCTCTTTCAGAGCGAAAGGCTGATGATCCATAAGGATTAGAGGCAGCCCGGGATCAGCACCTGATAGTATCTCTTTTAGTGATTTGCGCTTTCTTCCCTCATACTGGCCGATTGTCCTGTCCTCACGGCCGGCAAGATAGAAGGAATTAGCGATCTTTACGGCTTCATCTCTCAGCATCGTTATTTTATGTGCAGTGAGATAATCGACAGCTTCTTTGACACCGCCGATATACTCATGATTGCCGGTCACGGCATAAACGCCGTATTTTGATTTTAACCGGACAAGCAGTTCACCGAGATTATCCTGAATGACCGGTTCTATATTTTCATCTACAATATCGCCGGCCAGCAATATGATATCGGGTTTAAGGCTGTTCATAATGGTTACAAATTTTTCCAGCCTGGAATTCGATATAATAGTGCCGAGATGAATATCGCTGGCCATTGCTATACGGAGTGTCTTTATGCCGGTCGTCTGCTTTTGTACTGCGAGTTCCAGTTTATTTATTCTGGGAATCCGCGCATTTACATAGCCCGCCGCGGAAACAATTATGCTTAAACCCAGCACAAAAAAAGCACAAAGCAATTTCGCTCTTTCATAATTCTCCGCAACAGTGCCCGGAAAAAAATGAATGAAATAATTGAGTATACGCAATATATCGATTACAAGAATACTCAAAAAAAGATAGGTCATAACGGCAATCCAGAATGAACCTGCCCATACGAAAAAGCTGCTTCCGGCACAAATGCTGATACGCTCTAAAACTCGTCCGGCTATAAAGGAAAGACTAATGAAAAGAAAACCGGCTACAAATATTGTTCTCGGTAAAAACTCTTTCGGAATTGCCTGCCAGCCCCGCAGAAAGATATAGAAATTAATTGACAAATAAACCGATAATACTACGGAAAAAAATATGATAAAGCTTGAAAATTTCATTGTTTGTATATTTTCCCTTCTATGTCCGCCATGTCTTTTCTATAATAATCCGGAAGAGGCTTTGCGGCGACTTTATATGAGCTCAAAGCATAATTCTTGGCGTTTCTGCAAACATCGATAATCTTCATGTAATGCTTTGTTGCCATCGCCGCTTTTGCGTCCCTGAGATTCTGGGATGCAAGCCGCAGATAATCCACTATTTTCCTGTTATTAATAAAATCGACAAGATCTTCTCCGACGGCGTCATTTATCTTTTCCGTTCTGTCAATATATTTCTTAGCTAATATCTCGAATATATTGAATTGCAGTTTTAAATAGTTATTATAAATTTCAATTGCTTCGGTAAACTTGGACTGGATGAATTTTACTTTTCCAAGCCTGATCATCTGCTCTCCCTTTGCGAAATCATCGAGATCGACATTATCGCCGAAATTCTTGACCGAGATCTCGAGTATTTTAATTTCTTTTTCGCATCTCTCGCGGAGCGCCGTTGCGTCCGAGAGATCGCTTGCATATCCATGTGGATGTAAAGCAATAATCATTGCAGTAACGCTTATTACTGTTAATATTGAATTAACTTTTGAAATTAATAAATTCAACATAAATCACCCCCTCTGTTAAATTAAAAATCCGAAAAGTTAAACACAAATTATGCAACCTGTCAACAAGTTTAAGCGCCTTTAATTGCCTTCT
Organism: uncultured Leptospirales bacterium; assembly: GCA_964626055.1. Lineage (GTDB taxonomy): Bacteria > Spirochaetota > UBA4802 > UBA4802 > JAFGDQ01 > JAFGSG01. The sequence goes on along the minus strand of CAZVDF010000092.1, from coordinate 2,619 downwards.
TTCTTCTGTATTTTTGCCCATGTATCACGGAGCGAAACTGTCCTGTTAAAAACCGGCTTTCCGTTCGTTGAATCCGGATCGACACAAAAATAACCCTCTCTCAGAAACTGGTAATTAGCTCCCCGCAAGACTCCTGCAAGAGAAGGTTCAACTTTTGAATTGGAAAGTATTTCAAGAGATTGGGAATTTAAATTTGTTTTATAATCCTCAACATCCGCTTCGGGATTCTCTTTTGTAAAAAGATGATCATACAGGCGGATTTCCGCATTAAGCGCATGCTGTACGGATACCCAGTGAAGAGTGCCTTTGACCTTCCGGTTTTCCATTGCCTCCCCGCTTTTTGTTTTCGGATCATAAGTACAATGTATTTCAATTATTTTCCCGGTCTTTTCATCTTTAACAATCCTTTCGCATTTTATTATATAAGCATGCTTCAGCCTGACCTCATGTCCCGGAGAAAGACGAAAATATTTTTTCGGAGGATTTTCCATGAAATCTTCTTCTTCAATATAAATCTCGCGTGAAAAAGGCATTGTACGCGTGCCGGCCATCGGATCCTCGGGATTATTTTCAGCCGTCATATTTTCGGCTTTCCCTTCAGGATAATTATCGATAACAATCTTTACCGGGCGTAAAACAGCCATGACCCGCATTGCGCGTCTGTTCAGATCCTCGCGCAGGCAGTGCTCAAGCAATGCGATGTCCACAACGCTGTCGGCTTTCGCTACCCCTATCCGGTCGCAGAAGTCCCTTATCGCTTCGGGAGTATAGCCGCGCCTTCTTAATCCCGATATTGTCGGCATGCGCGGATCGTCCCAGCCCTTAACGTATGCTCCCTTTACCAGCTCGAGTAGTTTACGCTTGCTCATTACGGTATAGTTCAGATTAAGGCGCGCAAATTCGATCTGTTGCGGATGGCGCTTTACTTCCACTTCATCACAAAACCAGTCATAAAGCGGACGGTTATTTTCGAATTCAAGAGTACAGATCGAATGAGTTATCTCTTCAAGAGAGTCCGAAAGGCAGTGAGTGAAATCGTACATCGGGTAAATGCACCATTTATTGCCTGTCCTGTGATGCTCCGATTTCTGGATGCGGTACATAACCGGATCGCGCATATTGATATTGCCGGACTTCATGTCTATCTTTGCACGCAGTACGCGTTCGCCGTTTGCGAATTCCCCTGCTTTCATTCTTTCGAACAGATCAAGATTTTCTTCAACCGGACGGTCGCGGTACGGGCTTTCTTTGCCGGGCTCTTTAAGAGTGCCGCGATACTCTCTTATCTCGTCTGCATTAAGATCGCAAACGAATGCCTTGCCGCTCTTGATAAGCTTTACCGCATAATCGTAAAGTTTATCAAAATAGTCGGAGGCGTAATAAAGATGTTTGCCCCAGTCAAATCCGAGCCATCTGACATCCTCCATGATAGATTCGACATATTCGATATCTTCTTTTCCGGGATTGGTATCGTCAAACCGCAAATGACATCTTCCTTTGTATTTCTTTGCGAGGCCAAAATTAAGGCAGATGGATTTAGCGTGGCCGATATGCAGATAACCATTGGGCTCAGGAGGGAAACGCGTCACAACCTCTCCGTTATTTTTATTACTTTTAAGGTCGGCATCGATTATATCTTCGATAAAATTCGATGAGGCCGGTAAATCATTGCTGCTCATGCTGGACTCCATATATAATTATTTTCCCGTATTTTCAGGAATAAAGGCATTGCTATAACCGATTCAATTTTAAAAAAATATCGCATTAAAATAAACACATTGTCATAAAGACAGAATTTGAATGGGATCTATTAAATAACAAACAAAATTTTTTTAATTATTATGACATTCTTGTTAATATTTTAAAAAGCAAGAAGAGCCGCTCTTATGAAACTGGTGATCGGAGCCTGTTCCCTTGCATCTTCCATTGTCTCGCGAAGCTCTTTAATCAGATCGTCGGCGTTGTTATAAACCTTGTTTTCATTTACAAGTTTACCGAGCGTACCCTTCCCGGAATTTATTTTAGTTGTTATTTCCGCTATGTTTTTAATTGTTTTATATACATTGACCCTGTTCTCTGCTATTAAATCGCTGAGTTCGGCAAGCGCATCGATCATGCTGTCTCCTTTCAGATTTGCCCTTGACTCGACTATCGCGAATCTTTTTCCGTCTTTGATCGCGTTTCCTGGATCAATGCCCACAAATCTGCCTCCAAGCATTGTTTCATATCTTACTTTGATCTTATAGTTCTCATAAAGCATGAATTTATGATACATCTTCAATTTAACCAATACATTATTATCGGGCATGAGAAGTACCTCTTCAACAAATCCGGACAACACTCCGTTTACCTTGACTTTTGAAGTATTATCAAGACCCTCGACGCTCGGGAATACCACTGTCATTCTGTAATACTGGCGGGTCTCAAAAATATCACCGCTCATTACCACTGTAAAATACCCGAGTATCAGGAGTGCCAGGAAAAAGAACAAACCGACAGCGATTTCATTTTTCATCGTAATCATCCTTTATTATTAGTACTAACCATTTAACTTACTCATCTTAACTGACTTTTTTATAAACATCTGCGATAGAATGATCAGATTATTATCAATTTTAA
>CAZVDF010000091.1:0-5028 GCA_964626055.1 uncultured Leptospirales bacterium | reverse complement strand
ATCTTTAAAGTATAAATTAGTATAATTTTTTATGGAGTCATTTCAAAATAATAGATTTATATAAACGATTAATGATAAATCGGGATACATTAGAAAATTTTTGAGGACGCCTTTCAGACCTGATGCGATGGCTTCCAGAAGCATAAAAAACTAACCAGGAAGGTCTGATTCCGCAGAAAATTTTGTAATGTATCCCGATTTATCAGCAAATTAACTATTATTTTGAGATTACTTCATTATATTATCGAGGCTATATGTTCTATAAAAATTCAAATGATAATTTCGAGAAGATGGTAGAAGGCATTTATATTAAGACGTTATTATACGGCGAGAAAACATTATTTTCCGAGTTTCGTATGGACAAAGGCAGTAAAATACCGATGCATTCGCACCCGCAGGAACAGACAGGCAGATTGATAAAGGGCAGGCTGATGCTGACGGTCGATAATGATACTGCCGAGATGAAGCCGGGCGACTGCTGGATGGTCCCGGGAAACATAAGACACTCAGTAACGGTTGAGGAAGATTCAATTGCCATTGAAGTATTTTCACCTGTAAGAGAAGATTATTTGAAATATTTAAAAAAATGAAATTTCCCGGGGCAGACCCCCGGTATTACTATTTTATATAAAATAAGGCTTTATTTAAAAAAATTACAGGAAATTCATTTGACATTTTTATAATGAATCAACTAAGAAAATATTTAAAATTGTTATAAAAATAATCTGTCTGATGAATATTTTTAATTAATTGCATAAATTTATAAAATATAATCAAGACATTTTACGCGATCAGAGTCAATGCTTCTATATACCTTCTTATATACACTGGTTTTATGCATCTCGCTTTTTTCCGGTATATACGCATTATCCCTTTCGCCCACAAATAAAACGCATTTGCTTTTCTTCGGGGTTACAATATGTGTATCGATTACATGCGTATTATACGTATTCAGCAACAGTTTCGATAATCTTGATAATGTATGGATATTATATAAATTCGGGATAACCTCATACCTTATATTTTTTTATCTCCTGTATCTGTTTATCGAGAACCTGACGGGCTTTTACATGCCGGTCAAGATAAGAATATTAATGTTTTTCCTGTGTCTGGGTTCAGTTGGCATTTTAATTCTAACAGATCCGATTTTCGATCTGATCAAATACGATCATGTCTGGAAGTTGCGGGCTTTCAGGATTACGCCATGCCTGTATTTATTAAACAGCTTTGTTCTAATAATTTTTATACTCAATATATATATTCTTATAAAAAAATATTTAACCACGGATTTAAACAGGGAAAAAAAGCAATGCATTGCCCTGTTGATTTCCGTCGCATTTTGTTTTATACCGTTTTTTATAATCTGGAATTTAATGAAATATTCAGATCCGGATAAATACTGGCTGGTAGCGCCGATGCCTTTTTTCTTCTTATTTTTTTTGGCGGGATGTACCTATTGTATCATCAATTACAGGATGTTTCAGCTTACGCCTGAGTTTGTGAGCAACGACATACTTTCGAATATCAATGATTCAATAATCCTGCTGGATCACAGGAAAACAATTATAACAGCTAATTCCAGAACGAAAAGTCTTTTAAAGACGGATAAAGTACAGGGGATCAGACTTTCGGATATTATTTTTGAATATCAAAAAATAAAAAAAGAAATAGATAAGCTTTTTAATAAAGAAATCAACGATTTCGCATGCAGGCTGCATTTCAGAAATGGCGCGGATGAAAAGATATTCATGGATATTCGGTTTTCCATAATTAAAGATAAATATTCCGACGCGCTCGGAGTATTATTAATAGGTAAAGAAGTAAAGGAATCGATCCAGTTGAAAAAGCAGTTCAGGATCACCGACAGGGAAGCTGAACTGATCCAGTACCTGATATCCGGAAAATCCAACATGGAAATATCGATAGAATTGGATATTTCCGAAAATACTGTAAAACGGCATATTACCAATATTTACAATAAATTCGGCTGCGGCAACAGGATGCAGCTTTTATCCTCTTTAAAAAGCTTTAATATCGTTCCGGAGCAGGTGTCCGGCAGAACAATCATAGTGTTGTGAATAGTATGCGCGTAAAATTTTTTTACGCAGTAGCCGTCTTTAAATTATCATGAAACTCCATTTAATCGCTATCATGGAAAATTCGACTTAGAATAGCGCTGCAAATTATTTCCTTCCGTCTACTACTTTCGGGTGATGACAAATTTTCATAAATAACAATATTTACAGTGTATATAAATTAAGCTGTAAACAAATGCGTTAAGACAGCTTAAAAATATTTCAATTATAATAATTTATAACTAATTACGGAGGTTTTTTCATGAAAAGGTTTACCCATGTTCTATTTGTTGCTTTGATTTTCATAAGCGCATTCCCTGTTTACGCAGCAAATGAAAAGTCCGGTGCTTTAACAGGCGGAGATCTCGGTTTTAAATTTTATACCGGTTATCCGATGATTGGCGAAGACGATTATACAGGTAATTTTGCCAGCGTTTTCAGGACCATAGGAGTCGGGGCCGATTACCATATCTCATCTTCTATTGCACTCGAACCCGGTTTCTTTTTCAGTAAACAGGAAAGGGAAGAAAAAAATGTTACAACCGGAGAGACCAACAGATATAATGATCAGTATTACGGACCTTCCTTAAGCTTATTTTATTATATTAATACCAGCAACAGTTTATATATATATTTCGGTCCAAGGTTTGAATTTGCCTACCATGAAGGTGAAGAGAAATATAGTACTGGATCCAGAATGGAAGAAAAGGAATCATATGTAGGTGCGATAGCTGTATTCGGACTTAAATATATGTTCAATGACAATTTTGGAGTTTTCGGAGACATAGGTTTGGGCTATTTTGACCGCCACAGGACGGCAAAAAGTTATAATTCAAGCGGCGCAATGACCAATAAAAATGAAAGAAATCAATCTACTATATCTTTCTCAAGCGCATTCTTCGGTATTGCTTTTTATTTATAGTAGATCTCGATCTATCGTGAATAGTTCGTATAAATTTATAATTTTGAGATAGGTTGTTATATAACATTGATCCAGGTGCGTTGTAAAATGCACCTGGATCATCTTTAAACCGTAACAGAATATTCTCGAATCTAAAGGTAAGCACGAGATAAAGTGTGTGTTAATCCAGCTGCATTGAATACACATTAAGTATACGGCAAAATACTGTTTTCTGCCTGGCTAATCCGGCGGATAGCATCCGGTTATTACTCTCAATCCGTGCCCATCGATTAATTGAATAAATTTAAATTGACTTTTTTAAAAAATCTTATTAAAAAAATCCTGTAAAAATATACGATCCTATAAATAAATTCAATAAGGAGAAGCGTTATGAAAAGAATTTTTACTGATATTTTATTGATCATATCGGCTTTTTTTATTTTCTCAACAGGAGTAAATGCGCAGAAGTGCGAAAACGGGGACTGCAAAAACGGCAAAGGCTCGATGAAAATGCCCGACGGCAGGGTTTACGAGGGGCAATGGAAGAACGGGAAGCCGGATGGCCGTGGAACCGAGACATCGCCTAACGGGAAAAAATACGAAGGGGACTGGAAGAACGGGCTTCCGAACGGGCAGGGCAAAATCACAATGCCGGACGGGCGCGTGTACGAAGGGCAGATTAAAGACGGCATACCTCATGGCCAGGGTTCAATGACTTTCAGGGACAGGGCAAAATACACGGGGCAGTTCGTAAAAGGGAAGATGGAAGGCCAGGGAACAATGAACTATCCGGACGGCAGAGTTTATAACGGACAGTGGAAGAATGAAAAAGCGAACGGGAGCGGCACAATGAAAATGCCAGACGGCCGTGTTTACGAAGGCGGATGGAAAAACGGGAACCCGGACGGCGCAGGGAAAATCACACACAAGGACGGGAAAGTGGAAGCCGGGATGTGGAGGAACGGCAGAATGATGAAAGTCGGCGTAAAATAACAAATCTATGAGGTGATAAATAAAAAAATTATCTTATTGAGAATAATGTCCTTCCTGACCCGCTGCCTTCCATAAGGGGATCTAAAAGCGACAGACGTCTTCTCGAAATCGCGGCCTTAGAAGCTACAGGACTGGTATTTTAAAAGCAGGATATATTTTAACAACCGGCGCGTTGTGGAAGAACAGGATAGACTCGGTTAAAATTGAAATAATCCGGCCTGGCCCGTTTGTAAACAGTCTCAAGGCGAGCTCCGAGCTTTAAGGACAGCAAAAAGAGCGATATGTATTCTGTTTATAATCTTATAGACGGAAACCCGGTTATCGCGTGGGCAGAAGGCAAAAAGGACAGTAGTATCAACGAATACATCGAGTCTAAAGAACCGTTTTTTATAAGCGAAATGAAACTGACAATCCTGGATGTTTATAAAGGGACCGGATATGACGATACATGTCTTTCCGAAGTAAAAATATTCACTTCGGATTGAAAAAAATATGCCTGCCGGATTTTACTGAGCTTTAAGCCAGTTTAATGCTTCATCAGGGTCGGCGAATATTCGTGTTGTGACACCCAGCCTTGTATAAGAGGCAAGTATATTATTCATAACCATTTTCCCGACATAATTTTCCGGTAAAATGATAGCCCAGTATTTCCATCCTGCCTTTAAAACACGCGGTCTCCAGACATTTTGCGTCCATTCCGTATCTTCTTTTGTCAGAACGCGATTTTCCCTGTCATCCGACAGCCATTTTTCAGCGCCGTATTTTTCAAATAATTCGGCGCCTGCGTTGAAGACTTCGCGTACAATCTCTCCGCCGGTTACAAATTTATGAAATTCATGATGCACAATTTTTGCAGAACTGTAATACCATAATGTCACAAATTTATTATTAATTATAACCTCTTTGTCACCGATCATATTTCTATTATTTATTAATAATTCAAACATAATATTTTTATTATATTTATCGACAAATTTCAGAATTTGTTTAAATTAATATCTCTCATTTTATCAAAATGATTCCAGAATAGGGGCTGTCTCAAAACAAAGCCTGTTTAAT
>CAZVDF010000090.1:0-5209 GCA_964626055.1 uncultured Leptospirales bacterium | reverse complement strand
GATAGGGGGGAGGGAAATTTAATTTCCCAAGAATTCGGAAAGAGCTAAAAATATTGATTAAAGATAAAAATGAGGAAAATAAATTAAAATATATATTCAACGGTTTTGTAAAAGGTTGGCAGAAGACACTGAAAAAAATATTTTTAGATAATGGAATTGATAAAAAGGATTTTGAATAAAATAGCAACCCTCCTCCACCTACCCGCGCCTATCCGGTGTGAGCAAATAAGAAACACAAATTTGTTGGTTAAACCGGATTCCCAGGATTAAGCTATTAAGTGCAAATATGTTTTTTTATTATTTTCATCTGTTGCTTTTACATTTTTTCATATTCCACTTGATTTTCCTGTGATCCATGTATCATAATTACATTTGATATTTTAAATGTACGATAAGCAAATAAAGCCGGATTCAAAGCTAATATACCAGTTATTTAAACAGCGGAGGGTAAATGAAAGGATATAATAAACTCATATGCGGCATAGCGGTTTTTTCATTATTGACTGTTGTACAGGCACAGAATGTAAAGCCGAAAACAAAAACATATAATTCGGCAAAACAGATGACCGGAACTTCAGGAGGGATCACAAGTGAAAGCTCCGGAGAAATAACCGTTGATTCGAAAATAGATAAAATAACCGTATATTCGGACCGTGCAATGATCACGCGTACGGCATCAGTCGAACTTAATACAGGCGAACAAAGCCTGCTTTTTCACAATATTCCGTACGAGATAGATGTCAATAGCGTAAGGGTACAGGGAAGCGGGGATGCGTTGCTTAAAGATATACAGGTTAAAACCGCGTATTTTTCCGAAGTACAGGGCGAAACAGTAAAGAAATTATTCGACAGGAAAAAGGCAATTGAAGATTCCCTGAAAGAGATCACGGATAAACTTAACGAGGCAAAAAACGAGAAAAAATTTATTGAAGGGATCTCAATCAAGCTAACCTCATCCACCGAAAAATCGGCACCCGTGGAGCTCAGCCCGGATAAGTGGGAAAAAATGGTAAGGTTTTACCGCGCGAGGCAGGAAGCGCTTAATAAAGAAATACGTGAAACCGGCAGGGCTCAGCAGCAGGTACAGAATCAGCTGATACAGGTAAATAACGAAATAGCCCATCTGCAGCAGCGGCAGAACAAAAGCAAGTACGATATTCACGCGCTTGTTCAGATGAAAAAACGCGGAAAACTCACGCTGAATTTATCCTACCTTATTTATAATACGGGATGGAGACCGGCCTATGATATACGCGTATCGACGGAGGAGCATAAGCTGAATATTGCGTATAATGCCGTTGTCCGTCAGAATACGGCAGAGGACTGGGATAATGTGAGCCTGGAATTATCCACAGCAAGGCCGGGTATCGGGGGGCAGCATCCGGAGCTTGCCCCGTGGCGTATCAGCAGGTTTGTTCCCGCGTATCCGAAGTCAGCACCGTCTCGCGGCTACGCGGAATCCGAATCCAAAAAGAAGGAAACGATGAGCCAGATGATGAACGTTATGCCTTCCGATAAAGATGAAGCTGCCGCCACAGAGCCGGAGGAAGCCCCGGCCCCGGGCATAGCATCGGAAAACGCCGGTGTATCTTCGCAGACAACATCCGTGGTTTTCCAGATCCCGGGAAGACATTCCATTCCCGGAAATAACGAAGAACACAAGGTTACGGTTATGCTCAGGGATTTCGATGTGAATTTCCGCTATTCCACTGTTCCCAAGCTTACGCCGTACGCGTATCTCAAGGCAAGAGCGGTCAACCAGACAGAGTATCCCATGCTGCCAGGAAATACCAATATTTTTCTCGATAATAATTTTGTGGCAAATGCGCGTCTGCAGAATGTCGCTCCGCGTGAAGAGTTCTGGACATTTCTCGGCATAGACGAGGGCATTAAAGTGGAGCACAAACTCTTAAAGAAGGATATCTCCGGGGAAGGAGTATTCAGCAAGATCAGCAAGGTAACCTACGATTATCTCATCCAGCTTACAAGCAATAAGAAGCGCGAAGAAGAAATTGTTGTCTGGGACCAGATCCCAATCGCGGAAAGCCAGGATATCAAGGTTGAGCTCCTGGAACCGCAGTATCAGAAAGACACCGACAGGCTTAAGAAAAACGAGCTCGAATACCTCGAATGGATGTATAAAATAAAACCGGGTGAGAAAATAAAAATACAGCTCAAATTTTCCGTTACGCATCCGGAGAACATGAAAGTAACAGGCCTGGAGTAACCTGTATCTGAATGAGCACGGTCTGTCATGCCCCTGCCCTGCACGTAATGCTGATCTTGCAATAACGGAGATTAAAATTTTTACTTTGACATTTAAACAAACAGCAATATATTATAATCCTTTTTATTAAGAATAATTGCCCGGTTTACTAATTCTGATCAAGGGGGAATATTCTATGCACAATATCTTACAAGTACTATTATTAACTGCTGCGACAATATTTTTAAATACCGACACCACTGAAATAATGTTAAGAGGCGATTCACATGCGACTTCCGAGCTGGTCGACGGGAAGGACTGCTTTGAAAACGATGAACCCTATGCTATTAATATAAAATACGGAATTCAGAATCTATTCGACGGAAATTTTAAAACCGCGTGGGTAGAAGGTGAAAAAGGCCCTGGGATCGGCCAGGCTGTTTATTTATCGATACCTTATAATTATAAAATTATTAATATATTCAACGGTTTTGGGAAAAGCCCGGCATTATATAAAAGTAACAGCCGCCCGAAAAGAATAAAATTAACATGCTACGCAGGCATAAGTCCCGAAGGCCACGTTACAGAGATCGCCGAAGGGTATTTATCCAAAAAGTTTCCTAAAGAATATTTTTTAGACCTTGAGGATAAATTCGCAGTCCAGTCATTTCCGTTCCCATTTTCCGGAAAGGAATTAAAAGACTTTCAGGATAAATATGTGGAAGATTATAAAAAAACATCAACAACTCCAGTCTCTATTATCAAAACAATACTTAAAATAGAAATAGCTGACGTATATAAAGGCGCGAAATATGAAGATACCTGCATAAGCGAAATATTTTTCAACGCATTTATATGCGACACAAACGCCGTTAAGTTTGCTGCTTATAATAAAATTTATGCAGAAGATAAGGATAACGGAAAGATCAAGATCGATACTCCGGGGAAAAAAGGCATTGTAATTTTACAGGATAAACAATCCGTATTTCAGATAGTTTCAATTTCAAAGGACAAAAAATGGGCATCTATTATTAAAATGCCGGCCAGGACATCCGGAAGGGCTGAGACGGAGTATTTGCTTCTGAACATTAAAACCGGGAGAATAGTTAACGCTGAGATTGAAAAAACGGCAGGGATCCGCTTATTTGATTTTTTATTAACCGGAGATGACACTTTTACCGGGCTCAAGTATTCGGAAGGAGAAATAAGGTTAATTGAAGGATTGAATCAATAATTTCATTTTTCATTTATTGTTTAGAGATATTAACATGCATCATTTTTCTTCGGGAAACGGAATAAAGTACAAATCATTTATAAAAAGACGGGCCGGGCAATTATTAATATTAATAATAATTAGCACTGTTTTTGTTTCATGTTCATCACAGAGCGCCATGAAAAAGAAAATCATTAATACAAACAAGGAAATCTCCGACGGGCTGCGGAAAGGAAATATCATTTATTTTTTATGCGACTATGTGCTTTCCGAATCCGGCACAACGATAATCCCGATGTATATGTACTCGGCCGGGGATATATATTATGATAAGGTTTTTCTTTACGCGTTTGATATTACTACGGATAGGCTCATTCGCCTGGCTGAATTAAAGCCTGTATCCTCCTCTAACGGCAGGGGAAGCGTAAAGAACGCGAGATGGGCGGATGAAAATACAAAAATATATGTGACGTACCATACAGGCTGGGACAAAACCGCCAGGAAATATTCAGATGATGTTTTCTGTTTTGATTTTAAGTTAAATGTCGTAACCGAACTGAAGAACGATGATAAAGAAAAATTATTATGTTCAGTCTTTCCCGGAAGGAAGACAACGAATGTAATATCAATGACAAAGGTAATGTTCTACGCAGGGTGTATGCCTTATGAGGCCTGGCAGCTGCCTTCGCCTGCGGATAACAGTACGATGAATAACAGTGAAAAAGAGAGAGCAATTGTCGAACAGCTCGGCGACAGATATTTTCAGGATGCTGTTTTCCGGACAATGAGTAAATCCATAACCGGAAAAGAAGCAGACAGAATAATTCTTCTGATGCGGGAATGGAATGAAAAACTGCCGAAGCACAGGCAGATGATTTACACTCCGCACATGGAGGAATGGTCGGCTAAATTCTCCATTGCCGCAGGATTGAATAACGGCAATGCACCAAATAGCGTTATTCACGCCGACAACGCAGAGTTCCTTAAAGCAGCGTACACGGATAACCTTCAGAGGCTAAAAGATCTATTAAAGACTACGGACATAAACGCCGCGGATAAAAATAGCTGTACCGCGCTTATGTATGCCATTTTCGGGAAGGCGCCGCATACTATGGAGATTCTCATTCGGAATGGAGCCGATATTAAAAGACAATCAAAATCTGGATATACGGCATGGATGTTTGTAAGCGGCTCTGAATTGCGACAGAGGTATCTTGGACTTACCGAAAAATAATCGAATATTTATTATAGCCAATTACACAAGCAGGACTCCGGTAGGGCCAGACAATCGGACACGCAACCGCAGGGTCCGGATTATTTAAAAAATATTTTTTTATATAGCCGCTAAAAACGCTATTGAAGAAAATGTAACCGTTATGAATACACTTAGCCCCCTATTATTAAGGAATCATTTAAATCAAAATATTACTGCTTAAATTCACACAATTGTTATCTCGCATTCCATGCAATAATTGTTTTTGTTTCTTTTGATAATGGAAGTTTTATCAAAATATTCCAGGCACTTTGAGCATTGGATCTTTCCTTTCACGCGTCCTTTTTTCTCCAGTCTCTTTTTACGCCAGAAATCGTTTTGTTTATGATATCCAAGCGCAGAATACATTATTTCCCTGAGCCTTTTCTCCATTTCATAATTATTTATATTCATATATTTATATCCTTTTTAACTGTAAAACACTTCTATATAGTTTAGACCTTAGAATTGGCTAAAAAGTTTAATATTTGGCTCATTCCGGAATTTTGGGAAAGGTGAATAAAAAAGAGAATATGTA
>CAZVDF010000089.1:4176-5509 GCA_964626055.1 uncultured Leptospirales bacterium | reverse complement strand
AAATCATTAAGAGGAAATAATGCATAAATCCACCAGAGTAGTAGTAACGGGGATCGGCTTCCGCTCGCCCATAGGCAACACTCTTTCGGAGCTTAAAGAATCTCTTTTGAAAGGCAAAAGCGGAATTAAGATTATGCCGGAATGGGAAAAGATGGAAAACCTGCGGACGCGCGTCGCGGGAATTTGCGAAAACATAGACGAAATGGCCCTCGATCGCAAATACAGGCGATCGATGGGGAGAGTGGCTGTTCTCGCATCGCTGGCCTGCGCAAGCGCGGTCGCGGATTCAGGGCTGGAAGAGAAAATCATCGCTTCCACCGACTGCGGAGTTTCCTTCGGTTCTACCGCCGGGAGTTCCGACTCCATGGAAGCTTTTCTTGAACAGATCATACAGGAGCATAGTCTGAAAGGTTTGCAGTCTTCCACATATCTCAAATTCATGAGCCATACGTGCGCTTCGAACATTGCGACGATGTTCCGGGCAAAAGGGCCTCTGATCGCTTCATGCACCGCATGCACATCCGGCTCGCAGGGGATCGGCTTTGCCTACGAAGCGATCCAGAGGGGAAACGCAAGAGTAATGCTTGCCGGAGGAGCCGAAGAAATGCATATACTCGATGCGGCTATCTTCGATATAATGCATGCAACGTCGACAAAGTTCAACGACAGGCCGGATATGACACCGCGGCCGTTCGACAGCAGCCGCGACGGACTGGTTGTGGGCGAAGGCGGAGGATGCCTTGTGCTTGAAGATTACGAATTCGCTAAGAAGCGCGGAGCGCGCATCTATGCCGAGATAATCGGATTCGGGAACAGCTGCGACGGCTCCCATCTTACAAATCCCAACGACGAAGGAATGGCGGAAGCGATGAACCGCGCATTGAAGGATGCGGGACTCGGCACTGACTCTATACAGCATGTTAACGCCCATGCCACGGCTACAGAAGCGGGGGACATAGCCGAATCAAAGGCGACATACTCGCTTTTTAAGGATAATGTTCCCGTATCAGCATTTAAGGGATACATGGGACACACGCTGGGCGCATGCGGAGCAATTGAATCGATAATAACAATTCTTATGATGAAAGAGGGTTTCATCGCTCCGACGCGCAATCTCGAAAAACCCGATCCCAACTGCGCTCCGATCAATCATGTGATCGGCGGAATAGCCGAGTATAAATTCAATATCGGTATGAATAACAATTTCGCCTTCGGCGGCGTCAATACATCGCTTATTTTCAGGAAATTCTGAGAATAAAAAAACATTGTTTTAAAACAACTAAAAGTCGTTGCAGAAATAGCTAATACATTAATGCCCCAAGCCCCCTATCCC
>CAZVDF010000089.1:0-4076 GCA_964626055.1 uncultured Leptospirales bacterium | reverse complement strand
ACTAAAAGTCGTTGCAGAAATAGCTAATACATTAATGCCCCAAGCCCCCTATCCCTAAGGGGGCTCCGGCTTGGATAGTTTGGTGATAATGTTTGTTATTTTAAACAAGATATGTATAAATTGATATTAATTATTGAACTTTAATAGCAAATTTTTGTGCCCCCTCCGGGGGTTAGGGGGGAGGCGGGAACATTTCACAAAATTCCGGAAAGAACTTAATAAATATACAATTAGTTTTAAATGGCCATAAAAATAAAAAATAGATTCGCAGTCATAATACCTGTATATAATCACGAAGAAATGATAGCAAGCGTGGTTAAGAATGCCCTTAAGCTAAAATTTCCCGTGATTATTGTTGATGACGGCTCGACGGATTCGACCTATGATAGAATAAAAAAAATAAAAGGCATAAAGATACTCAGGCACGATCATAACATGGGAAAAGGCGCCGCAATTATTACTGGCTTCAAGGAAGCGATAAAGTTCGCGGACTGGGCAATCACAATCGACGCAGACGGCCAGCACGATCCGAAAGATGCGCTTACGATGATAAAACACATACCAGCAGGCCCGCGTCCGATTATTATAGGCAAAAGAGAAAAGATGTTCGGCGACGATGTACCGTGGACTAGCAGGTTCGGCCGGGGATTCTCCAACTTCTGGGTAAGGCTTTCCGGCGGGCCGAAGGCAGGCGACACACAGAGCGGATTCCGGATATACCCTTTGCCTGAATGCCTGGATATAAACATTAAAGCGATGCGGTACCAGTTCGAGCTTGAACTCATTGTAAAGGCCGCATGGAAAGGCATACCGGTTATAGAAGCGCCCGTCAGCGTAAGCTACTCGCCGGGCACAAAACGAGTATCGCATTTCCGGCCGTTTGTGGACTTCATGAGAAATTCATTTGTTTTTTCAAGACTCATTTGCATGAGAATATTTATCCCTGTTAAGAGGCGTGTCAAATAATGAAGAATAAACTTTCACTTTTAAGATGGCCGATAATTATTTTTGCTCTGGCTCTTATTGCCTTTCTGTTTATATACCAGAGCCGTACTTTTAAAATCGATACCGATCTCATAGAATACCTGCCGAAGAACGATCCCGTTTTGACCGATGCGCGCTATGTGATACAGCACCTGCCTTTCCAGGATAAAGTCGTGATCGACATAAGCCATCAAAAAATCGATAAGGATATTCTTGTGCAGGGCGCAGATCAGATCGAAAAAGCGCTGAAGAAAAGCGGCCTTTTCAGGAAAGTCGGAATAGACGAATTTCAGAAATTGTTCCCTGCTCTTATGATGCATGTTGTGAAAAACCTGCCTGTAATGTTTACGGTAAAAGAGCTTGAGGAAAAGATAAAGCCTTTGCTGACACGGCAGAACATACAAAATGTGCTTAATGAAAATCTCGCACAACTGCAGAATCTGGACGGCGTGGGACAGGCAAACTTTATGGTATACGATCCCCTTGATTTTAAACAGCATATTATATCCAGATTCGCAGGTCTGGCTCCTTCAAAGAACGCCTCGATTTACAAAGGAAAGCTCATTTCCGCGGACGACAGGCATCTTTTAATAATTGCCGAAACCGCCGGTTCGGGAACGGAAATAAATGCATCGGGAAAAATAAGTGATTTAATGGACACTATTTCAGCTGAATTGGATAAAAATTTTTCTCCGAAAGGATATCATTTCACTTTTAATCCCGTGGGGGCTTACCGCGCAGTGCTGGACAATGCAAACAAGTCAAAAAAAGATACCGAAAGAGCGGTCACGATCTCGACTATAATAATCGCGATTTTACTGCTTATAGGCTTTCCGAGGCCGTGGGTGGGGCTGCTCGCGCTTCTGCCTTCGATTGTAGGCACAGCGCTCGCGTTCATAGTATATTCGCTAATACATAATTCGATCTCAATACTAGCCATCGGTTTCGGTGGAGCGATCATTTCGTTCACGGTTGACTATGGTATCACATACTTGTTGTTCCTCGACCGCCCGCACGAGACATACGGAGTGCATGCAACAAAGGAAGTATGGTCGCTCGGGCTGCTGGCGATGCTCACCACGGCAATATCCTTTACATTCCTTTTTATCAGCGGATTTCCCGCGCTCACGCAGATCGGAGAATTCACAGCCCTTGGCGTAGTTTTTACCTATATCTGCGTTCACGCGTTTTTCCCGGTGATCTTCCCGGTCATGAAGCCCGCAAAACGCAAAGGATTTCTTCCTTTGAAAAGACTCGTAAACTGGGCAATTTCATCGTCAAATAAATACTTGTTCTATGGGATCATTGCCTTCGGCATAATTATGTTTTTTTTCGCAAAGCCGGAATTTCATGTCGACCTTGCTTCAATGAATTCTGTGAGCAAAGAAACCCTTGCATCTGAAAATCTTGTAAAAAATATATGGGGCGATGTTCTTAACAGAATATACCTTATGATAGAAGCCGGGGATGCGAGAGAACTTTCTCAAAAAAGCGACAGGCTTACAGCCATGCTTGAAAAAGATGCAGAAAACGGAGTTATTGAATCCGCTTTTCTCCCATCAACCATATACCCGGGCGAAGAAAGGATGAAGGATAACTTCAAAGCGTGGAAAAAATTCTGGGATCCGAAACGCGTAAATGAACTCAAGAAAAACATTCGGGCCGAATCGCAGAAAATCGGGTTTACGCCGGACGCGTTTCAGCAGTTTTTAAATCTTATCGATATAAAAGATTTTACATATTCCCGGATGCCGGCCGATTTTCACGGCCTGTTCAGTATTTCGCAAAAAGAAAACAGATGGCGTCAGTTTCTCATGTTCTCATCATCCAAAAATTATAACGCTGAAGAATTTTATTCGAAATACACCGGTGCAGATGTAAAAATACTGGATGCCCGGCTTTTCAGCGAAAGGCTTGGGAAAATGCTTTTGTCCGGCTTTATTAAAATGGCTTTAATAGTAGGCGTTATAAGTCTGATCGTGGCTTTCCTTTATCTTCTTGACTGGCAGCTCGCTTTGATCTCAATGGTACCGACTGTATTTGCTCTTATTGCCACCTTCGGCACGCTTAATGTTCTGCAGCAGCCGCTCGGCATACCTACCATTATAGTCAGCGTTGTCGCTATAGGCATGGGCACTGATTACGCTATATATCTGGTAAGGGCTTATCAGCGGTATATGAATGAGAACAATCCTTCTTTAAGGCTTGTGCATATGTCTGTATTCCTGTCATTCGCCACAACATTCACGGGCTTCGGTCTTCTCGCAGTATCCAGCCATTCATTGCTGAAAAGCGCCGGCCTGTCTCTTGGACTCGGCATCGGATATTCGTTCCTGGGCGCGATATCAATCGTACCCCCGCTCTTGAAGCGGCTATACTCTCATCCAAAAAAATCAAAAGAAAAAATTATTGCCGGCTCAAAAGCGCATTTTAAACGCGTAACAGCCCGATACCTTCATATGGAAGCTTACCCGCGTTTATTCGCCCGCTTCAAGATTCTGTGCGACCCTATGTTCCCCAGGCTCGCCGAATTCGTCAAATCTCCCAAAAAGATACTCGACATCGGATGCGGTTACGGCGTCCCGTCATGCTGGCTTATGGAACTTTTTCCGCATGCGCGCGTATTCGCTTTCGAGCCTGATGCAAAGCGCGCTTTTATAGCATCGACAGCATTCGGACCGAACGGCGTCGTTGAAACCGCTGGAGCGCCGCATCTCCCGGCAAAAGCAGATAAGTACGACACGGCGCTTCTTCTGGATATGTTACATTACCTGAACGACGGCGATCTGCGTTCAACGCTTAAATGGATAAACGGCCGTCTCATCAAAAACGGAAGACTGATAATACGCGTAACCATACCCTCACGGAAAAAATTTCCATGGGAGCGCCGCATTGAAAACCTGCGCGTAAAAATGTTAAAAATAAACGCTTATTTCAGAACAGCCGACAAATTGAAAAAGCTGGTTACCTCCGCCGGTTTCAAAATAAAATTAATTGAACCGACAAAAGAGAACCGCGAAGAAACGTGGATCATCGCAGATAAGTAAAAAACTCATCTTGACTGACTTTTTTATTAACATCTGCGATAGAAT
>CAZVDF010000088.1:2202-6055 GCA_964626055.1 uncultured Leptospirales bacterium | reverse complement strand
ATAAGCTGACCAGGAAGGACTGATTCCGCAGAAAATTTTGTAATGTATCCCGATTTATCAGGAAAGATAACTTAATTTTCAGATATTTAATCAAACTTTCTTAAAATGAAATTTATAAAAAAATTATTACTGTCTGCCGGCATATTGCTTCTACTTGCGGGTTTTTTGGTATATTTAAACAGCGCGCCGCGGGATATGCAGGACGATTCCTTACTCATCGAAAAAGGAGAATCGCTCAGTCATGCTGCCGCCAGATTGAAGGAAAAAAATTTAATAAATAACGAAAAGTTCTTTGTGTATCTTGCTTTATTCGAAGGAAGATCCAATATTCTCACGGGCAAATATAAAATATACAGAGGGATGTCATCGAGAGCCATTATCAAAAAGCTGTCATCAGGCGATATTATAAGGCGCAAAGTCACCATCCCCGAAGGATTCAATCTATACGAGACGGCGCAAAGACTTGATGAAAACGGCATAGTCGGCGCAGACGACTTCCTTGACTACGCGTTCGACCGCGTATTTTTAAATTCTTTAGGAATAGATCACGGATCCGCAGAGGGCCTGCTGTTCCCGGATACGTATTCATTCGCCGAAGGCCAGGACGCAAGAGATACGATAATTATAATGCACAATAATTTTAAAAATACCGCTAAATCGCTGAATATAAAAAATCTGAATAAATATAATCTGAATTTATACGAACTAATTATTCTCGCGTCGCTTATCGAAAAAGAAGCGAAGATCGAGACAGAAAGAAAATATATATCAGCCGTCTTTCACAACAGAATGGACAGGAGGATGAAGCTCGACTGCGACCCGAGCGTCAGGTACGGGCTAAGGAAATTCAGGGAAAGGCTGACCTATGGCGATCTGAAGTACGACTCTCCCTACAACACATATCTGCATCCCGGGCTTCCGCCCACCCCAATTTGTTCACCGGGAAAAAAATCGATAATTGCCGCGCTGGATCCGGCGAAAAGCGGATTTCTTTTTTTTGTTGCAAGGAACGACGGCTCGCACTACTTCTCCAGAACGCTTAACGAGCATAACAGAGCGGTAGATTATTACCAGAAAGGCATAAACAATGGTTTCATCGATAAACAAAAATTATAAGCCCGAGATCGTTTCTCCCGCCGGCAGCCTTGAAAAGCTTAAAATGGCAGTCAAATACGGGGCGGATGCCGTGTACTTCGGGGGCAAAGAGTTCAACCTGAGAGACCAGGCGGAAAATTTTTCTCCGGAAGGAATAAAGGAAGGGCTCATGATCTGCAGGGACGCGGGCGTAAAAACAATTTTTCTCATGAATTCTTTTCTGCATGAGAAGGACATTGAGAGCGCGCGGGAATATATTGAGCAGATAAAGGATTTCAATTTTACGGCTATCATGGTATCCGATCCAGGCATGCTCATGCTTTTAAAGGATGCAGGTGTTAAGCCGGACATCCACCTGTCAACGCAGATGTCCACGCTTAACAGATTATCCGTCAGGTTCTGGAACGACGCCGGGATAAAGCGCATTGTACTCGCGAGGGAAACTACTCTGGACGAGATAAAAAGCATCCGCGACAACACAGATACGGAGATCGAGATATTCGCGCACGGCGCGCTGTGCATATCGTACTCCGGCAGATGCCTGCTCTCGCGCTTCCTCTCAGGCAGGGACGCGAATCAGGGAAGCTGTTCGCACCCATGCAGATGGAACTATGCTCTTGTGGAAGAAAAGCGGCCGGGAAATCATCTCGAAATAATCGAGCATGCCCGCGGTACCGAAATATTATCCTCAAAAGATCTTTGCCTTATCAATGTTCTGCCGGAATATGTAAAAGCAGGCGTGAACGCCTTTAAACTTGAAGGCCGCATGAAATCTCTTTACTATGCGGCAAACATAACGCGGATATATAAACACGCGATCGAGGCAATAATTAATAAAAAAGATTTTAATAAATATCTGCAATTCTATCTGGATGAACTAGACCTTGTAAGCCACAGGCCGTATACGAGCGATCTCTTCAATGAATATGATAATTTAAGCTTTAATGAAGTACCGTACATACAAAAGACGCTTTTTCTCGGTTATGCCGCGGGCAGGGGAAGAGACGACACTGAAGCATATATCAAGACATTTAATCCGATTTACTTTAATGAAGAGATAGACGCTATTTACCCGATCATCGGTTCGGAGATCAGGGACTGTAAAATTAAAGTTAAAGAAATAAGAGATGATAATAAAAACGAATCTGTTGAAATGGCCAGGCCGGATAATATTTATTTAATAAAATTCGATAAAGCAATTGACAGCGATGCGATATTGAGAAGACGATTAAGGATTGCTTAAACTCCCCCCTATCCCCGTGTGCAGCCTCCCCTCGGGACAAAGGGGGCACCAGTTTGGAAGATTTAGCAAAGTAACTTATTATTTCAAAGTAAGCTATTTGTTATCCAAAAGCATTATTGAAATTATTATGAATTAAATTTTTAATGCCCCCTCCGGGGGTTAGGGGGCTGAAGGAGCAAAGACATTCTTGTTATATCGAGTCGGATTTTAGCAAAATTTACTATTCAAAATAATTTTTTATATTTGCGGACACATAAATGAGCAATAAAGCATACACAAAACCTCCCGGGATAGAAGATATTTTCCCGGATAAAATCGCAGCATGGAATTTTGTTTTGGATGCCGCGAAGGAAGTATTTAAAACCTTTAATTTTAAGGAACTTGTCATACCCGTATTCGAGTACACGGATGTATTCATAAGGGGCATAGGCTCGGAAACAGATATTGTCTCGAAAGAAATGTTCTCGTTCGAGGACCGCGGGGGTAGAAGCCTTACGCTGAGACCCGAAGGCACGGCAGGCGTAGTGAGAGCATACGTTGAGAACGGCGATTACAACAGGCTTTCGATAGCGAAATTTTTCTACAACGGGCCCATGTTCCGGGCCGAAAGGCCCCAGAAAGGCAGGCTGAGACAGTTCAACCAGTTCGGGGCAGAGACATTCGGCAGCGGCAACCCGTTCTACGACTTTGAGATCATCACGATGGCGGACAGCGTAACCAGAAAGCTGGGAATTGAAAATTACGAACTTTTAATAAATTCAATAGGGTGCCCGGACTGCAGGCAGAAATATATTATTGAATTAAAAAATTTTTACAGGGATAATATCAATGATCTCTGCGAAGACTGCAAAAAAAGGCTGGATCGGAACCCTTTAAGGCTTCTCGACTGCAAAAACGAAGGGTGCGCCGCTCTCAAAACCAGAGCCCCCGCAATAACGTCTTACATCTGCGGTTCGTGCAGGGAACATTACGGCAGTCTTAAAGATTATCTTAACGGCAGCGGAGTTCGCTACAAAGAAGATCCTCTCCTGGTACGCGGGCTCGATTATTATACAAAGACCACTTTTGAGTTCGTGAGCACGGGCCTGGGCGGACAAAACGCATTCGCAGCAGGCGGGCGGTACGATAATCTTGTGGAGACGTTCGGGGGCAAACCCACGCCCGCTGTCGGGTTCGCGGCAGGTCTGGAAAGAATCCTGCTGCTGCTTGACGACGGCAAAACTAAACGCAGACAACTGGATGCATTTTTTGTCTATTCGGGAGAAGAAGCCTTTAAAAAATCTATGGAGCTTTTGTCAAAATTAAGGAGAAACAACATAAGCGCGGATATCGATCCTGAATTCAGCGGTTTTAAATCGCAATTTAAAAAAGCCGACAGGGAAAATGCCAGGTTCACAGTAATTATAGGAGAAGATGAGGTCAGAAATAAAAATATTGCCGTAAAGAATATGAAGGACGGCAGCC
Source organism: uncultured Leptospirales bacterium (assembly GCA_964626055.1). Classification (GTDB taxonomy): domain Bacteria; phylum Spirochaetota; class UBA4802; order UBA4802; family JAFGDQ01; genus JAFGSG01. The sequence goes on along the minus strand of CAZVDF010000088.1, from coordinate 2,253 downwards.
AGGAAAAAATAGAAGAAGAAAAGATAATCGAATATATTTTAAAATGATTTT
>CAZVDF010000088.1:0-2102 GCA_964626055.1 uncultured Leptospirales bacterium | reverse complement strand
CGCATTTCATCAGGCCCATAATCTCGTTCGATTTCCATGTCGAGCCGTCCACAAAGCAGATAGATATTTATGAAACAACCGAATATACCATCCAACTGGATACCAGGGAATTCGAGCATCTGCTTTCAATACGAGATCAGAGATCGACGGACAATCTTACACAACTGCTGAAGAAATACAGATTCTTTAATTTATCCAAACTTTTAAAAAAAGCAAATGAGAAGGAAGAACTCTCGAGAATAATAAAAAAGCAGCAGGATGTCGCTATATTCATCTTTAAAAATTATAATATCGATAACGATAAGATCGAATGGGCTGAAGACTTCTGCTTCCATGTCGACAACTATGAATACGTCAAGGAGTCGTTGAACTTAAATTCGCTGAGAGAAATCCTTTCGGCATATGCGGACTCAGTTAAAAAAGGATTGAACAAATTCGGCATTCTTAATTCGGACTTCAGCGATTACAGGGATACCAAGCTCGCTTATATCTTCAGCATTCTGACCGACGATCTCTCAACAACACTTTCCGATAAAGATCTTGTCGATGTTAAAAATCTCCATTCATTGATTTCGTGTTTAAACAGGGTAGATAAAGTCATCGATCCCGTGCTTCTGGTGAATGAAGATATTGTTAAATTCGTAAGAGAGCATAAAATCACTAACGAAACCGAGTTAAAAGCTACTTTTAACGAGCTCAATTCCCAGGTGCTTAACAAATGGGCAAGCAAAGAAAACCTTAAAACCAGCAAAATATTGCTATATAAAACCGGTGATGGTGAAAATTATCTGATTGACGGCAGCAGTTTTTTCGAAATGATTTCCGAGCTCAACCAATTAATCTTATTCCAGTCCGAGAAAATGAGCGAACTGACCGGAACTGAAAGACGCAAAGTAAATTCTAAAATGGATCTTCTTTACGGAGCATGCCTGAACCTTTATAAATCCGCGGAGAAAATAGAGGAATATATAAAAATTAATTCAGAGAAGCTCCAGATATTAAATAAGATCATCGAAGATTACAGCAATTTTAAGAATAAAATCAAAACCCGCGAAAGTACTGAAAGCGCGCCAAGGCCGGCAAAAGTAAAAAAAGAAAACCTCTTCAAAGTGCTGGTTAAAGCGTTTTTCGGGTTCTTTGCATCGCTATTCAGGTTCTATGCAAAGGGCGAACTGCTGGACGAGTCGGACGAAATAAGCGGGAGCGGGGCTCTCGGGAAAAAAGACTTATCACACGAAACGACAAAAATTTATAAAAAGACGATAAATATGAACGCGCCTATAGTGCCGCTGTCGGATTTCGTGGAACTTATCCCCGAGAACGATTATCTCGTCAACAGGATCATCAAGGACATGAGAGAAAATAATTTAAAGATAGTCGTTCCCATATACAATGCAAGAGAAAACCTTTACCCGAAAAGAAGCCAGAAAATTTTGATGCCGGATATCGAATATCTTCTCATCTCGCCTGAAAAAGCAAAATTCCCGGAGACTATCCGGGAATTCACGGATTGGCTGGTAGGAAAAAAAATAAAGGACGAGATCCTACCGTCAAAAGCGATAATCGCGATTGAAAAATACCTGCTGACTCTTTACCGCCAGAGAAAAACGATTAAATGAATTAATCAGGCGACGATGCGGCAGCCGTATCTGTCGATGATGACGCGGCAGGGGGCGTAGCGTTCTTCGACGCGCGAGTGCTGCACGAAGAAGATGAATTTTTCCTGTAATCGTTTACGTAAAATCCCGAGCCTTTAAAAATAATGCCGGCCCCGGCTCCTATCAATTTTTTTACTTTCCCGCCGCATTTTATGCATTTTTCGACCGGATCGTCCTTCATCGAGTGGAACATCTCGAACCGATGTTTGCATTCAATACATTCATAATCATAAGTAGGCATCCCGAAACTCCGAAACAATTAACATTTTTACAACAGATCTATTATATTATAATTTAATAAAAATATATTTATTCGCCAATTTTTTTATCGAAATTGAAAATCACAATTTAAATCATAATTAGTCAATTACTATTTTTTAATTTATAATATTGGCTCATTCCGGAATTTTGGGAAAGGTGAATAAAAAAGAGAATATGTAATTG
>CAZVDF010000087.1:0-6089 GCA_964626055.1 uncultured Leptospirales bacterium | reverse complement strand
ATATATGCCAAGAGACCGGAAGTTATAAATAAGCATTTTAACTCTATGGTGCTATCCAAGCCGGTGCCCCCTCCGGGGGATAGGGGGCTAAGTATATTCACAACAATTACATATTCTCTTTTTTATTCACCTTTCCCAACATTTCGGAATGAGCCAAATAATAAATCAAGAATATTTTATTCGGGGATATCTAAAGAAGCGCGGTAAAATATGGATTTTAATAATGCGGTGGTTATTGCTTATGATAATTATTCACCAGATGAAAGCCGCTCAGGGTGAGCAGGATTAATTATACGATACTATCATGTTTAACGGGGAGCATTATAATAAAAACCGATCCTTCGTTTACTTTGCCGTACGCTTTAATGCTGCCGCCGTGCTGCTCGACGATTTTTTTGCAAAGAGCCAGCCCTATACCCGTGCCTTCATATTCCGATTTTCCATGGAGACGCTGGAACAATCCGAATATTTTTTCGGAATAGCTGTTATCGAATCCTATCCCATTATCCGTAATATTGATCTCGTAAATTTTACTGTTGTTTTCATTCCCGGTTGCACGGCAGGTTATGCTTATATTGGGCGCCGCGTCGGTGCGGCGGTACTTGATCGCATTACCAATAATATTCTGGAACAGCTGTCTTATTTGCATGGGTTCTGCGTCGATAACCGGAAGATTGTCGATTTTTATTGCAGCCTTTGTTTCCTGGATGCTTATATCCAGATCGCCCAGAACTTCTTTTACTGCTTCGTTCAGATCGACTTTTTCGGGCGGCTTTGCCATTGTGCTTATTCTGGAATACTGCAAAAGATCTTTAATGAAATTTTCCATCCGCGTAACGGCATTGATCATTCTGTCTATATAATCTATAGCTTTTTCCTCCAACACATTCTCGTAATTTGTTTTAAGTCTGCTGCCGAAAAATTGTATCTTCCTGAGAGGTTCCTGCAGGTCGTGTGAGGCTGTATATGCAAACTGCTCAAGCTCCTTATTGCTTTTCGCAAGTTTTTCGGAATATGCGTGTAGATCCTGCTCCTGTTTTTTTAATTTCTCGGTTGTGCTCTGTATCTGACCAACCATTTTTTGCAGGCTGGAAGTCGTATCGTTCAATTGTCTGCCGAGAGTAATTAATGGATCATCAGGATTATCCATGTCTTCTTCGATATCCAGCCTTGCGTCCAGTCCGCCTCTCCCGACTTCGGCCATGAATTCGACATATTTTTTTACGGAATTCTGCAGATGCCTGTTCCGCTGTTCCAGGCTGCCGATAAGCTCCCTCAGCCTGGCAGTCATACTGTTGAAATTCTTTGCAAGGAGTCTTATTTCGACCGGGCCTTCCGGCTCGGCTTCCAGCTCAAGTTCGCCCTTTGTAATTCTCTGGGCGGTTTTCATTAAATGAACGATTGGATCGGTCAGATTTTTTGAGCGTGATACAGCCAGCTCAATTGCGAACAATGCTATAAGAATGCTGAAAATAATTGTTATTATAATTGTGAAATAAGCGGGGGAATAGGCTTCGCTCACAGGCAGCTCGGTGACTACTATCCAGTTGGGTGTGCCGAGAGTACTGTAAGTGCCGATAACTTTCGCTTCGTTGATCCCTGTAAATTCGCTTGCCTCGTAAGTAGCCGTCGGCGCGGCCTTCATTTTCAGGAATTCTGCGACAGGAAAAATATTTTTTACATTATCGCCTTTTAAAACACGGGAAATATCCCTGAATGCGATCAAATTGCCCCGCTGATCGGCTACGTAAGCAAGGCCGGTTTTGCCTATCTTAATGCTGTTTACCAGCTCCCACATGAACTTGAGATTTACTTCGGCTATCAATCCACCCCGGATCCCTTCGAATACGTCTTTACACGGAACAGCCATAATTACCAGCGGTTCGCTTGTTATTTTATCCACATAAACTGAGCTGATATAATTCTTTCCCATACTGATATGGTTAAAAAGGCCGTCATCAAAACGTTCTTTCATAGCCAGAGAACCCTCTTCGGAAAGACGGGAGGTTGCGGCCGTTCTTCTTTTTGCCGTGTTAATGAAGACAAGCTGGCGGAACGCAGGGTGAGGACGCAGCAGATAGTTAATGGCTCTCTCCTGAACTTCCTGTGGCGTAACGGAGGGATCGATCAGCCTTGCTGTCGTTTCCATTGCAATGAATTTTTCCTGAACGAAGCCGGCAACCCTGTTCGCGGCGTTCTGGGTTATATATCGCTGCTGTGAAAAAATAACATTTTTTTGAGCTTTAAAGTTAAAAAATATTTCGAAAATTCCCCATGCGAATAAGAGTATCAGAATTAATGATATAAATGAAACTGTCAGGCTAAAGAGAAAAGTCCATTCGCGGCTTTTATCTCCGGATACGGCCGATCTGATATTATTACTTATTTCCTGTAAAATGTTGACATTGAGATGTCGTATTTTATCGAATAATTTCATTTGCACGGCTCATTAATCTTTCGTTTACTGTGAGGCCAAGTTTTTTTGCCAGGGTGTAATTTATATATAAGCGTGAATCGGGCGTGACTACAAAAATGCTTCCGGCAGGAGTTCCGTTAAAGATCTTATCGGCCAATTCCGCCGCCAGAGCGCCTGTATCCCGCAGATCGAAAGCATAGCTGAAAATTGCGCCGCTCCTTACACTGAAAGAACCGCCGCCTGCAACAGGTATTCTATTTTTCTCCGCGAATTTGCATATTATTGTCCAGCCCGGCTCCGATTGGGTTAAAATCTCCGGCATAATTAAAATAGCGTCCATATTTTTTTGTCCGTTTCGCCTGCTCAAGACGGCCCGAAGCTCTTTTATGCTGTTTACGCGGTCTTCTATTAAAGTTACTCCCTTTGATGCTACTGCAGGCCGGAGCACGGCAAGGGTCGGGCCTGCATTCGGATAAGCGGGCTGATAGACTATGTAGAGTCTTTTCAGTTCCGGCATGAATTCCAGAAGAATTTCGAATCTTTTGACTGTGATGTCCGGACCGGAAAAACGGACTCCGGTTATATTTTCTCCCGGGCTGGAAATTGTTTTTATCAAATTATTGCCTTCAATGCCGGCCATGGCAAATACAACAGGGATATTCGTGCCTCTGGTGAATTTTTTGGCGGTCAATGCCTGCTCTGTAGGGTATACAAATATGAGATCCGCTTTTGAGTCGATAAATTTCTTAATAATAGACTGTTCGGTGGCCGGATCTGAGTCGCTTTTTTTCAGGTCATATACGATATCACTGTTCTCTCTATACCCTAATTCAGACATTCTTGATTTAAATCCCTCTGCTATTCCGAGAAAAACGTCGTTGCCGGACAGAATGCCGACATGTCGGGTCTTTGTTTTTACATTGCATCCGATGAACAATAAAATAAAGAAGAACACGTAGACATGTTTTATCCGGATTTTTGAAGCATTATCCTGTTTTTTCATAGTTCTAAGCTCCTCCGTAAAAAAGCGTTATTTTGCTATCCGCAAATTAGCTGCTTTAATTTTACAATTCCTGCCGTCTCGGACGCTCGCTCCCATCTTATCGAATTATCTCATCTGCCTGGCTTAACAGGCTGTCGCTTACTTTAAGACCTAGCTGCCGGATTAGTTTATAATTGATACGCAGATGAGTTTTGGGAGTGATCACCGGAATGTCGCCGGCTTTGCTGCCTTTAAATATTTTATCAGCCAGAGTAGCGGCAAGCGCGCCTATCTCGGAGCTTTCCGGAATTGTAGTAAAAGCGGATCCAAGCTTAACGGAAAAGGCCGTGCCGCCGCTTATCGGCACCCTGTGCTTGAGCGCGAACTCGCTCAATAACGAAAATCCGGCAGGGGAAAGTGTAATAAAATCAGGCACAGTCTGAATGGCATCTATGCCGATATCTTTCCTCATGCCCCTTTCTTTTAAAACGTCTCGAAGATCTTCAAGGCTCGCTATGTATGTTTCTATCACTTTAAGCCGTTTTTTCCGGATAGCCGATTTTAATGCTTCGGAAGTGCCGGCCCCGCCGGCATATTTCTGGTCCCGAATAATCCATATTCGCCTTGTGTCGGGCGCAATTTCGAGTAATATCTCGAACTCTTTGAGTATAATGTCCGGGCCGTTGAAACGAACGCCAGTTATGTTGCCGCCGGGATGGCGCACGCTTTCCACCAGCCCGGTATTTTCTATGGTCGCGTAGGCAAAAACCACCGGGATGCCGGTTCCGGACGTCATTTTTTTTGCTGTCACGGCCGCATCTGTTGCGAATACATAAATCAGATCTGCTTTATCGGTAATGAATTTTTTTATTATTCGTTCCTGACCAGCAGTGTCTCCCTCCAGTTCCTGTATATCGTAAGTAATATTTTTCCCTTCAATGTAACCCAATTCATTCAATTTCGAAATAAAACCGTCTTTTAAACTGATGAGGGTCTTCGTCCCTGCCAGTATGCCCACATGATGCACTTTCGATTTCAAACCGCATCCTGCTATGGTCAGAATAATGAATAAACAGGCCAGGATTTTTTTCCCGTACTTATTGTTTTTCTTTAAATTATCATTGTCCATAATATGATTCTCCTGTGACATTAATAATTAAAGTTGCCCCGTCGCATTATGGCTCACCGATCACCGGTAATATTGAAATGTGTTCTTTCCCTGTCTTTTCGCGTAATACATCGCATTATCCGCATATCTTATAAGAGTATCCGCGTCGTCGGAATCCGATGGATACATTGCTATCCCGATACTGGCTGTCGTGAAAATTTCGTGATTGTCTATCGTAAATGGCCTGTCGAATGCATGAATGATACGATTGGCGACAAGAGAGGAATTTTCATAACCGTTGATCTCGGTAAGAGAAATTATGAATTCGTCGCCTCCGGGATGCGCAACCAGATCGACCGGCGTCTTTAAATTATTCCTTGCGATGGGATTGTTCATTCTGACGCAGGAGCAAAGGCGAAAAGCCGCTTCTTTTAACAGTAAATCACCGGTATTATGTCCCAGACTATCATTGATCACTTTAAAGTTATCGAGATCGAAATACATTACCGCCGTTTTTCTCTTATATCTTGAGGCATGGGCCAGAGCGTAATTCAGCAGTTCTTTAAAAAATGTCATGTTGGGAAGATCGGTCATATGATCATAGTAAGCCATGTATAGAATCTGTGTTTCAGTCTTTTTCTTCTCCATCGCGTAACGGATGGAGCGTTCCAGAATATCGGCATCAAGTTTGCCTTTAATCAGGTAGTTAGAGGCTCCTTTTTTCATTGCAATGACGTCGACTTCGTAGTTGTTCTGACCCGTTAACATAATAACCGGGATGTTTGCCTTATTCTCATTTACTTTATCGATAAGATCCAGGCCGGTTTTTGCTCCAAGATTGTAATCAAATAAAAACAGATCATACATTTCCTTGTTTATATCATCCAGGGCTTTTTCGTAATTCGAAGCCCATTTAAGCGAATATTTCTGATTTTTAATGTCCGAAATGATATCTTGGGTTATTAAGTAGTCTTCTTCGTCGTCATCTACCAGAAGAATATTAATGGTTTCTTTCTCTTCCATAAATCGAAGTCCTTGCATTACTAATTTGATTTTTGCCGAATTCCGGATCTTAATTATTATGTATAAACCAAGTTGATTTGAGAAATAATTGATGTTGGGCGATTTAATATTATCAGATTACTATGAAAAATGCAAATAATTTCCTCGAGCGGGCAACCAGTATTTACATCGGTAAGAAATTTAGGAGTGTGCAGGTAAGGGACTATGAGCTTTTCCGTAAGAAAATTCATGAAATTTGCCGGCCGGTATTTTATTGACTTTTTAAAATTAATATAATATAATCTTAAATTAAAGAAATATCTTTTTAAAATATCAGAAGACGTGATGTTTTGCGGATTCATTTCGCAAAACTGTACCTGAAAAGGTCCAGGAAGGACTTTTCCATGATACCGTTAGACGGAATCGATATAATCCAATGGAAGAAAAAAAAGAAATCAGGATTTTATTGATAGATATAAATGAATTCGATTACCTGCTGATCAAAGAATTGCTTACCGGAATTAAAAATCAAAAATATACTATTAACTGGATCCCGGCTTATGATAAAGCCCTGAGCGAAA
>CAZVDF010000086.1:0-6809 GCA_964626055.1 uncultured Leptospirales bacterium | reverse complement strand
CAATTACATATTCTCTTTTTTATTCACCTTTCCCAAAATTCCGGAATGAGCCAACATAATTAATAAGAGTGTGTCCCAAAACATTTCTTACAGGTATATTTCGTCCGGGATAATAAATATCCATTTTCTCGCCGTTAATGCAACATCCTGCAGAAACGGCGTTCGGCGGCATCCGTGCCGCCTGAAAATTGATATTTATTATCCCGGTCTATTACTAAAGTCGAGGTTTTGGGACGCACTCTAAGTATACTTATTTGACTTCAGCATTTTTTTCTGTGATTATTATCCGGTGTTCGGAAGAAATAGTAATTTCATATTTAAAATTTTTATCACTGAAAACCGTAAAGCGCAGCCGGAAATTATTATTTTTTTTAAATATTTTTATGGGATCTGTAGCTGAAGAACAAATTTCAATTTTCTGCTTCGCATTCCAGTTATAATCATAATTTCTGTCGATCTCGGAAAATACATTTATTTTATCCGGGCCGAATCTGCTTAAATCTACAGATTTTTCAATGATATAAAAGGTTTTTATCCGGACATTTTTATTCAAGATTATATCGTATACTTCTGAGGATACATCAATCATTAGGCAGTCTTCATCGTTATCAAGAGTAAAAAATAGCTCAAATGTTTTCCCGTCGTCAATTTTGTCTCTCGATTCAATTTCTCTCGATGAAATACCTTTTAAATTATTAATATTTTTGTATGTCGTTTTATCGACCGATTTACATTGTAAAAAGAATGGAGTTATCAGAATAATAAAATAAATGAATGATTTAACGATCACCGTGGGATGCTCCTTAATAATATCGATTATCAGGAAACGTGGCATTATTGCGAATCGGATTGCAGTCTATATAATATTAAACGCTAAATCAACAAAAAATTATGTCATATCCAATATTTTAATAATTTGGTTGACAATGTAATGAATTTATTTCAAGGCGTAATACCTCGACGCTTGCGTCGAGGATATAAGCCTTTCGATTTGCGGAGCAAATCGATAACGCCTTGAAACATAATACCCAGCCGACACCGAAGGTGGCGGCCGGTACGTCAGTACCGGGGGCTTGCCCCGGGGAATTTTATTTTTCTCACATACAATGATAATATAATATTAATCAGGAAAGAAATGCAGCTCAAGTCATTTGAACTATTCGGATTTAAATCCTTTGCGGACAGAACGCAAATCCTTGTCGAACCCGGCATAACTGCGGTTATCGGCCCTAACGGATGCGGTAAGTCGAATATTGTCGACAGCGTCCGGTGGGTCCTTGGCGAGAAACAGGCTAAAAATATCCGCGGGGAAAAAATGGAGGATATCATTTTTAACGGTACGGATCAGAGAAAGCCTCTTTCCATCGCTGAAGTTTCCATTACGATAGATAATTCGAATAAAATACTGGATATAGATACCGATGCCGTTAAGATAAGCAGAAGGATATTCAGGGACGGAGAATCCGAATATCTTATTAATAAATCCACAGTACGGCTTAAAGATATTGAAAAGCTTTTCATGGACACCGGTATTGGAAAAACTTCTTACTCGGTCATGGAACAGGGTAAAATAGACATGATCCTGTCCACCCGTGCCGAGGACAGGCGATATTTATTCGAAGAGGCGGCAGGCATATCGCGCTATAAACTGCAGAAAAAAGAGTCGGAAAAGAAGCTGCAGAACACAGGCGCTAATCTATCCAGGATCAATGACATAATCAAAGAGATCGAAAGGGAGCGCGATCTTAAATCCGGTCAGGCGTCGAAAACAAAAGAGTATATAGCATTACGGAAAAGACTGATCGATTTGGATATCAGGATTCATTTAATTGATTATTATGATTTTTTTAAAAAGAGGGAAAAGCTTAAAGAAGAGATTCTGAATTTAAATCTGGAAAATGAAAAAATATCCGCAAGGATGTCGAAGATCTCTTCGGAAGAAGAGAAAGACGAAAAAATAAAGAATGATATTCAGTTCAGGCTTTTTGAACTGGATAAGGAACTGCACACATTCAGGATCAAAATTGAAAATATTGACAGCAAGACCGAAAATAACAGGAAACTGATCAAAGAACAGTATCTCCGAAAAGAAAGCATTATAAAGAAAAAAGAAGAAAGAATAAAAGGTTTAGAAAAACTAAAAGAAGAGAAAAACAGCAGTGAGTCGCAGCGGCTTGAAGTAATAAAAAAGCTGGAACAGGATAATAACAGATTGAAGGACCACATTAAGTCGCGCGAAGAAAGAACCAATATTATTGGTAATGCAAAGAACAAGATTGGCGAGAATAAAAAAGAAATAAAAGCGGAAGAAATTAAGCTGGAGGAATTAAGGGCATTTTTGGAAATAATAATTAAAAAGCTGCTGGATGCTATTGAAAAGCGTAAAGCTGAGCTGGCCGGCTCCGAAGAAGAAAGGCAGGCGGTAAAAATTCAAATTTCAGAAAGTCTGGATATCTTAACCGGTCGTATACATGAAGCGATTGATCAGCTGGCCGGGAACAGGATCGCCGAAGCCAGGGAAATACTGGCAGGGATAGATATCGAAGGATTAAAATCCAGTATTAAAAAATTCGAGGATTTTGAAGACGGTTTCAGGACAATTCTTTTCGACAAAACAGGCATTCACGCGGAGAAAGAAAATCTCGACAGCCGGATCAACGGAAAGGCGATGCGGATTGGAGAACTTCAATCTGAGATTATAATGTTCGAAGAATCGGTTGTTAAATGGCAGGCGGAACTGGATGAAATAAACAACGGAATTGCGAAGATCGAAAAAGAGATCATCAGAAACGAGAATGAACAGAACTGGATAGCAAGACATCTTGATAATTTATCAAAGCAAATAGACGATCTGTCAGCCCAGATAGACAATTACAAGGAAGATATAGCCGCTTCTGAAAAAATAACCGAAAGCCTTGTGGATGAGATAAAAGAATGGGGCAACCTTTTGCTGGAATATATCGAAAAGACCGAACTCCTGAAAAAAAATATCAGTGAACAGACCGAGAAAAGAACGGAAATTGAACGTGAAATATTCAAAAGAAAAGATATTTCCAGAAAGGATATAGAAAACCAGAAAAGAATAATTGAGAGGATCGGCGGCAAGGAGAAAACCCAGGTTGAACTCGATTTCAAGATATCCGGAATCGAAGAATATTTATGGACGGAATATGAAAAAAAGGTTTCGGACCTGAACGATATTAAGGCGGATGAAGCGGAACGAAGCAATACCCAGAGTAATATCAATAATTTGAAAAAAGAGATCAATGATCTGGGTCCGATCAATAATCTGGCCATTGAAGAATACAAAGAGCTTAACAAACGTCTTGAGTATTACGTCGAGCAGAGAGACGATATTGAGAAAGCCCGGAAAGATATTCTTTCGGTTATTGAGGATATTAATAAGACGTCCATAGAAATTTTTACCGAGACATTCCATGTGATTAAAAAAAATTTTTCCGAGGTATTCAAGAAACTTTTCAAAGGCGGGGATGCTTCGATCGAACTGACGGATGAAGAGAATATACTTGAAAGCGGTATTGAGCTCATCGCGATGCCTCCGGGAAAAAAACCCAAGAACATAAACATTCTGTCGGGAGGAGAAAGAACCCTCACGGCAATCGCCCTTCTTTTTGCGACGTATATGGTGCGTCCGTCCCCATTTTGCTTCCTTGATGAAATTGATGCCGCTCTTGATGAGGAAAATATTGGCAGGTTTATAAATATGCTCGAGCAGTTCTCAAAAAGCACTCAGTTCATCATCATTACTCACAATAAAAAGACAATGAGCATAGCGGAATCAATTTACGGTATTACAATGGAAGAGCCTGGAATTTCCAGGATCGTCTCGTATAAAATAAACAATAAGAATAATTTATAGTATCGATATGGCCCTGCGCGCACTATTGATGGTGATTTTACAAATTTATTCTAAAATAATAGGTTTTGGGACGCATTCTCGGTATTTCCCAGCCCGATAATTTAATTCCTTCTTTTTATAGCATAAAAAACTTAATTAAAAAGAAAAACATGATGATAAAAAATTATGTCGCATAAAAATAAATGTTTGACAAAATTTGTTTAATTTTTTATTCATAGAAACAATAAGGTTCTTTTACGAAATCTTATTTTTAAGGAGGATTTTAATGAAAGTTACCAGCGACGGTATCTTAAGTACGGCTATCGATTTGAAGAATAAAAAAAATATTCATGAAGAATCATCCAAAAGCCATAAACAAAAAATAAAATCCGACACAATTGAAATAAGAAGCCGGCTAGCCCAGAGACTTACTACAATACAAAACGAATTAAAAAATTTACAGTCTTCTTTAACAAAAAACCAGATCATTAAGGAAGGCATCAGGCAACTGATAGAAGATTTTGACAACGGGAAGGTCAATACGAAAGTCATTCTGGATCAAATAAAATTCGAAGATAGGCATGTTTTAACGGACTTTCTGGGCGGCGATATTAATTTCGAGAAAATAACAATCGGGAACGACAGGGTCGGAAAATTAATAGAGAAAGATATTGCCGAATTGAAAGGTTTGCAGATTGAAGTCGAAAATATCGTTGCTTCGAATCTTTCTGATTCCAATATTGCCGAGGCTATCACCAAAATAGAAAAAACTCTTGTTAAAGTCGATTTCTCTTCCATTTCGAATATTTCCAGGCTGAAATCCGATTCGGTTATGGAATTGATAAGATAAAAAAATACTTATTGCATGTTTATCATTATTTTACTCTTTATGAAATAATGATAAACTAAATTCATAATACTCCAGCTTGCGTTATTCATAAAGATGAAGTCTTTTTAAAAGAGCTCTTTAAATGACTTTTCCAGTAAAACTTTTCCGGTGTTAAAAATATTACATTGACTTTTTGATTTCAAAGTTATAAAATATATAAAAGTTTTCAGAACAATACCCGTAAAATCGTAATCTGAATTTTAGATAAAATAGTCGCAATACAAAATCAGATTATACCGCCCAATTTTTTCGGAAGTTTCAAATACTGACTTAACGCAGGTTTTTAAACATATTAGGAAATTTTAATACCGGGAATATCTTGAATGACTGATGAACCAAAAAGAAAAAAGACAATATTAGTTGCTGAAGATGAGGAGGCGAGCGCCGATCTTTTGAAAATGATACTGGAAAAGGCAGGCTATTCAGCTGAAACAGTATCTAACGGTAAAAAAGCTTATAATGCCATTAAAGAGAAAAAATACGATGCCCTGCTTACCGATTGGATGATGCCGCAGATGGACGGTATGGAGCTGATAAGGAAAATCAGGGACAATATACCGCTTCCACCCGTAATAATTGTTATCACTGCGCTGTCTTCACAGGATGCCCGTAAGCATGCGCTTAGCTCTGGAGCCGATGATTTTTTAGCTAAACCCTATAAACCGAAAGATATTCTGGCAAAGATTGAAGAACTATTTTCGATACAGCAGCAGAAGCCTCCGGAGATTGTAAAAATACCATCCATTATACCGGAAAATGATCCGCCGTTTACCGGAATTTGCATTGCCGCAAGTTCCGGTGGTCCTCAAACCGTAATAAAAGTAATTACGCAAATACCAGTACTCGAAAAAAGCGCTGTTTTTATCGTACAGCATGGACCCGAATGGGCTCTGGCGGATATGGCCAGCAACTGGAATAAAATCTGTAAAATGGAAGTGAAGCTGGGCGCCGATGGATGTAAAGTTGAACCGGGGAAAATTTATGTAGCTCCGGGCAGACAGCATATGACTGTTGAATCAGGATCGCTTCATATTAAACTTAACGACGATCCGCCCGTTAATTTTGTAAAACCGGCGGCCGATCCTTTATTTAAAAGTATCGCGAAATCTTTCGGGAGATTCAGCATATCAGTCGTATTATCGGGGATGGGATGCGACGGAGCACTGGGATCCCTCCATATTTCAGCGGCGAACGGCACTGTAATCGTTCAGGATCCTGAGACTGCGCTGGTGAGGTTTATGCCGATGGCTGCCATCAGAACAGTGCAGGACGCTTTAACGATTCCTCTTCAGGAAATTTCCGATGCGATTATAAATTATTCCAAAAAACAGTCAGTCGAATTGAATAAATGATGAGAAACTTTATTTTTTATGTTCAGCGTGGATCCTTTCGGACTGTCTTTTGATATTGTTTATCGTTTCCAGAACCGCTGAAATGTTTATCCCCATGCTTATGCTTCTGGATTTATCCTCGAATTTTTGTAAAAAAGACGAGAAATTCATTGTTTTTCCGGAATAATAAACCAGTGTTTTATCTTCACGCGGGTCGAATTCCTATTTCCATTTGCTTCCTTCAATATCTCCTTTTACCTGGAGGACATCAATTGTTTTTGAATTAATATTTACGATATATTTCAAAGTATATGCAACATTGAAGAAAGGCGCATCAATTTCAAACTCCGCTGTTACAACGGAATCATTTTCATTTTTTTCAATCACTTTGGATTTTAAAACTCTGTCCATAAAGCTTTTGTATTTTTCAATGTTTACAACCGTATCCCACACGACTTCGAAGGGAGCATTGATCAGAGTGACCGACATTACCGATTCAAACTCATCATCCGATGTTTTGTTGACAAGGAGCACGGGGCCCTTTTCAAGCATGGAATCCAGGGTTGATGCGTCAGTCCGTATCGCTGAAACTAATATAAGTAAGAGTAAAATATACTTGTTCATCTTGGTTAACCTAAAAAAAGAACTCTTTCCAGAAAATTGGGAATTGCCTTTACTCCCCCCTATCCTCGTGCGAAGCCTCCCCTTGGGACTGAGGGGGCACCATCGC
>CAZVDF010000085.1:0-6862 GCA_964626055.1 uncultured Leptospirales bacterium | reverse complement strand
AATTCACACTTTATATACAATATTTATTATTGCAAGGAGTTTTTACACAGTCTCATGTGTTGTTAGCCGCCATAGTAGATAAACTGTATATCCCGGCAACGCCGATGATCCCGGCTATGACCGCTACTCCAATAAAACCCGAAAGCATTTTTCCTTTGATCCCGACTTTCATTTTAACTCTCCTTAGTGTATAGAATTTAATTTATGAAAATTATTCCCTCCGTTTTCAAGTGCAAAGGCAACGACCCTGTTTATATCAAGCACAAAGGCTATGGATCCGTTCCCCATTATTGTTGCGCCCACGATAATATCTTTAATATTTACTGACTTGGCGATCGGTTTTATCACAGTCTGATATTTCCCGATCAACCTATCCACAAGAAATCCGACTCTTTCTCCTCCGATATCCGTTATTACGACCTGCGGCAATACGTATTTATTACCCTCAACTCCCAGCACTTTTTTAAGGTCAAGACACGAGATCATTTCCCCTCTCAAATTAATAGTGAACTGTCCGGATGATAATTCGTTTGCGGATTTATCGTAATCGAGGCATTCAATAACGCTCGATAAATTGAAAATAAACAGGCTGCCGGCGATCTCGAACATGAATCCGTCAATAATGGCAAGCGTTAAAGGTATCGTCAGCAGGATGGATGTCCCTTCATTTGCACGCGATTGAATGCTGATGGAGCCCCTGAGCTTGTCTATATTGCGTTTGACCACATCCAGCCCGACCCCGCGGCCGGATATGTCCGTCGTTATTTCCGCTGTCGAGAATCCCGGCTCGAATATCTTGCTGAAAATGACTTCCTCATCGTTCGCGGAAGGATCGATCAGGCCCATTTTAACGGCCTTTGCCATGATCTTCTCTTTGTTAAGACCGGTCCCGTCGTCGGTTATTTTTATTAAAACATTGGAACCGGAATATTCAGCGCACAGCGATATTGTGCCGGTTTCAGGTTTGCCGGCTTTTATTCTCTCCGCCGGCAGATCTATTCCGTGATCGGCGCAGTTCCTGATAAGATGCATCAGCGGATCCCTAAGCTCTTCAATCATATTTTTATCCAGCTCTGTCTCCCCGCCCTTTAGCTCAAGGTTTATCTTTTTATGCAGCTTGTTCGCCAGTTCAAAGACAAGCCTGTTGTAGCTGTTGAAAAGCTCGGAAAGCGGAACCATGCGTATGCTCATAGTATTGTCGCGAAGATCCGCAATAAGTCTGTCAAAGCTTTCGGAAATGGAAATGAATTCCGGCACCCTTGACTGACTTGCCTCCTGACAGAATCGCGCATTCAGGGTGACAAGTTCTCCGACCAGATTTACAAGAATATCCAGCTTCTCATTCTTGACGCGTACGGTTTTTATATCGCTTTTTCTTCGTTCAAAGACCATCTGGGGGCGCTGATTGGCGCTATCCTTTTTAACAATGCCGATGACTTCGTCTTTCGTGATTTCAATTTTGGCAAAATCATTCACGAACATGAATGCATTTTTAATATCGCCGATCCCTCTGTCGGTAACAAGTGTCGCTTCCCATACCATATAGCATTTTTCGGGTTCAATGTCATCAAAATCAGGAAAATCAAGAAGCTCGGCCCTCAGATTAAATTTTCCCATGTCCGCAAGTTCCCTGAATATCGGCCGTAATCTTATACCCCTCAAAAAAATATCCGTTGAAGGGCGGAACGTTATCCTGTAATTTTCAATTCCACCAGAAGAATCCGTATCCGTTGCTGTATCCTGTTTCTGAACGCTGTCTTGAATTAAAACTGAAGCTTCTTCTTTTCTTATGCCTTGATCGGAGCCGGTAACTTTTTTTAATTCATTCAATATAAAATCACGCTTGTTCTTCTCTTCTTCACTGTCTTTTTGCAGTAAAAGATTGTGGATGCAATCCTGGGCTTTTAAAGTAAGGTCTATTATTCCCCTGCTTAATTTCAATTTACCCTTGCGTATATTATCGAATGTGGTTTCAAGATCGTGCACAAATGATGATATTTCGATGTAACCGAACATTCCGGAAGAGCCTTTTATTGTATGCAGCGACCTGAATACCCTGGCTACTACTTCAGGATTATCATGGCCGTTGTTTATCTGCATTAAAGAGTTTTCAATGTCGGTTAAAAGATCGTTCGTTTCCTCGATATATGCTTGCGATAAATCATTATTTTCTTGTAAATTCATGATCACCTTCTGCTATTAAAAAAAACTTACTAAGATCAATTCCAATGATCTTCAAATCTTCCAGCAGCTTGTTCCCGATTTTATTCTGAAGAATAAATAATTGTGCGTTTATACTTTTTATTTTTAAATTAAAGGCTATCATAAGCTGGACAAATGTAATATCCACATCAGTTATTTCAGAGAAATCCACGTAATATTTGGACGCTTTTTGATTATATAACCGGAGAAGGCCTTTTTTTATCTTCGGTGCTATTTCCACTGTCATTTTACCTTTAAAACACATCATTAAAGTTTCATTCCGTTTTGTGCAGTGTATAAATGCCATTGGTTATTCCTTTTTCTGCTGAATATTTACTGCTTTCACCCAATTACTTTGTTGATCACACCAATAAGATTTTCCGGTTTGAAAGGCTTTAACAGCCACGCGGTAGCTCCCATATCCTTCCCTTTTTTCATCATATCTTCCTGGGAAACGGTAGTCAGTATGATCACCGGTATGGTCCTGTACTGGCCGGATCCGCGTATCTTCCTGAGCATCTCCACGCCGTCCATTTCCGGCATATTTACATCGCTTATGATAAGATTTGTTTCAGGTTGAATTTTACTTATGCAGTCAGCGCCGTTGGAAGCTTCATTCACGACATACCCTTCTTTCTCCAGAATAAAACGCATTGATTTTCTGATCGCAGTCGAATCGTCAACAATAAGAATATTTCCTTTCATCTTGAACCATCCTCGTCAAATGTGCATTGAGATTTGCTGAAACCGTATTATTATTATAACTCCTGATAAAAAAAATATCAAGATTAAATAATCATCCCTTTTTAAATCCGTTTGTCGAAACCGGGAGAGTAAACATTGCCATTACTTTCTCGCAATCTCCTCTGGACAGGTCGGTGTAATCTTTAATGTTAGTAAGCTCTATACTGCCGCCGTGCTTTACCGCAATATTCTCAACCAGCGTCAGGCCAAGCCCGTAATCCAGTGTTTTATATTCTTCCTGCACCGATTTATTCAGCCTGAAAAACGGATCAAATATTATGGACTCGTATCCCATAGGGATCCCTTTATGGCCTTCGCTATCCGTCACCGGTTCGTTCAGTATGTGAAGAGCGATTCCTTTATCCATTGGCTTAACGATCACGTAAACCGACGAATCTCTAATTGAATATTTAAGCGCGTTGAGTATCAGCTCTTTAATTGCCTTTCCAACCTGATCGGTATCCATGGAGATGTATTGCCTGCTGTTTAAATCGAAATCATTCAGTAAAATATGATTATTTCTGATTTTCTCGAATTCTTTGCAATTTTTAACAATATCCTTAACAAAATCATAATATTCACTGAATGAAAGATTCTTTTTTATAGGTGCGGTAAGCTGTATCTGATTGATTTCCGTCATCATATCCATTGCGCGCTTGGCATTCGAAAGCGTATCGACAACAAAGTCAAAAATCTGACTGTCGATCTTATAACCGTCCGTGTTTTTAGTTACTCCGGAAGTAAGCATTTCCAGGCAGGTCACGAGAGCGCCAGTTCCTATCCCCTGGTTAAATGCCCTCTGCATGTCGTCAATAATAGTTTTCCCTTTTCCTATATTCATCGAACTGCTGGCCTTTTCCTTCCATTTATACCATACCAGCTGATTTTCGAGTTTTACGATTTTTTCCTGCTCTATCAGAATTTTTGTTTTTCTTAATTCGGCTAGCTCAAATGCGTTATTGAGCTTGAGTGCCAGCTCATCTACCTGAAGAGGCTTTTTGAGATAATCATAAATGTGATTTTTCATTATATTTACTATTACTTCAGGTTCGTAATGAACAGTCTGTACGAAAATAATCGGGGGGAACTGGAAGGAATTTAAACGGCGAATCAGCTCTTCTCCGTTCATAACGGGCATTTCAATATCCGTTATTACGACCGGATACTGGTTCTTTTCATATTTTAAAATAGCTTCCCGGCCGTTCTCTGCAATATCAACTTCAATGTTTCTTTCGCGAAGCGCTTCTGCTATTGCTCTTGCCTGAACTTTGCTATCTTCAACAAACAATGCTTTCTTTGCTATCATACTTGTCAGCCGTAGAACGAATCTCTTTAAGTCAGGGTTTAACAGTTTTGAAAACAGAATTTATTGTAATCTAAATATTAAATATATTCAAGAAAAAATTTTTTTTAATAAAATCACAGCTTTAAAAAATTATTTCCGAATAAGTTTATATTTTTTTTAAAAATTGAGAGCTGATTGAGTATATCATTTATATATATATTTTTATATCTTTAATTTTATATTTGCGATTGCAAAAATTCGATACTATTTTTTTTAAAAATTAGGAGAAATTCGATTGACTTCCCGGCGGGCTGAATTTTTTATATCTATATCGAATAAAAATCAGAATAATCAAAAAATATCCCATTAATATAATTCACTATTTTTACTTCAATTCTCAGGAGAGATCTTTATGAAAGTTCTTGTAGCTTATTATTCCGAAACAGGCAATACAGAAAAAATAGCAAAAGCAATACATAGTGCGATCCCTTCCGATAATAACTTAAAAAAAGAGATAAAAAAAGTGCAGGACATCCCGAATTTGTCCGGCTACGATTTAATTTTTTACGGTTTCCCTGTGCAGGGCCACAGCGTGCCGATCAAAGCGGCGGATTTAATTTCAAAAATGGATGACGATCAATATATCGCATTTTTCTCAACGCACGGATCTTTAAGAGGCGGTATTTTGGCGAAACAGGCATTTGAGCATGCATTAGGGCTGGCTTCCAGATCAAAGGTGTTGGGACATTTTGGCTGCCGCGGGAAAGTAGACCGCAACTTACTGGAGAAGCTGATAAAAAATGAGCAACATAAAGCATGGGTGGAAGAAGCGTCAAGTGCGATAAATAATCCTGACGAGAACGACATGATCGATGCAAAAAATTTTGCATTGGAAATGATCACAAAAATGAAAATTAATCTCAAATGACAATTCTTCGATGAAATTATTAATTAAGAGCTACTGCCGGTTTTTTGAAGGAAGAATCGATATTACAATGACAGCTTATTGAGGGGAGGTTATTATAATAATAGTCTTTTAATAAAATTATCTTTCCAGCCGCACCATTTTGAGAAAAAAAATAAATATAACGCAGTAATCACTACTGAATGATCGATTCCATTATTTATGATCAATTCAACTATCTCGTCGCGGGATAAAATTATGACATCGATATCTTCAGAGATATCAAGCGCCTGCTCGTTTATTTTTTTACAATTCCCGGCATAGAAAAAATAAATAAAATTATTAAAAATCGCGGGATTAACATACAGCTTTTTTAATAAATATATCCGGCCTGCTTCATATCCGGTCTCTTCACGCAGTTCCCGGACAGCCGAATCCTGGGGAGATTCATTACTTTCGACTAATCCTCCGGGTGTTTCCAGGGTAATCTGATCATTACCGAGCCGATGCTGACGTACCAATATGAATTTTTCATCTTCGGTTAAAGCGACAATGGTGATCCAATCGGGAGATTCTAAAGTAAAAAATGAATGATTAATTCTTTTTTTAGAATTATGGCATTCCAGTCGATTAAGCGATAATATATTTCCTTCAAATAATTTGTGCTGCTTTTGTTTAAGCCATTTATCCATTATTTAATAATTTTATTTAACCGGAAAATTATTCTGAATGTGCTTTCTTATGGTTTTCAGCAAATATATCAGTTGTTCCATTTCCTTCTCATTAAGGCAGGACATGATCTGCCTGCCTATAAGTCGTCTTTGATGCATTGTCGCATCGATGTATTCTATTCCTTTTTCCGTTATGGAGATCCTTTTCTCTCTCCTGTCCTTACTGACCTGTTCCCTTTTTACCAATCTCGCTTTTTCCAGGTTGTTGATTACCCTGCTGACGGCGCACTTGGATCTAAATACTTTTTTACTTATATCGGTAAACCGCATATGTCCGCCGTATTTTGTAAGTATATTCAGTATGCGGAATCCGGCACGTGTGGATTCGGTTCTGTTCCATTCTCTTTTTTGAAAATCGGCAATGATTTCTTCAGTCGAATTAATAGCTATAACGGAAGCCATTTGAACTTCCTGTGATATCCGGTTTATTTCTCTGGATAATGCTTTTAATTCAATTTTATTGATATTTTTTTTTGCCGGTATATTCTTCTTAAGATTCATTTATTTAATGATAATTTTTAAAGTAAAATCAATAACCTGTTTCGGGAACAATCGCGTTAAATACGAAAACCTTTAATAGCTTTAAAACGCAATCCGGTAATTTGATAAGAATAATAGTTGCATCTATAATTATAAAAATCTTACTTTAAACATTCAAGTCAAGGAATATTTTTTTAATTGCCGGCTATAATTAAATTAACATTAATAAAATTTTTGACTCATTCCGAAATGTTGGGAAACGTGAATAAAAAAGAGAATATGTAATTGTTGTGAATATACTTAGCCCCCTATCCCCCGGAGGGGGCACTGGCTTGGATAGAACTATAGAGTTAAAATGCTTATTTATAGCTTCCGGTCTCCTGGCATATATTAGTATGAAATAATTTATTAATGATAATAGATAAGGAATAATATAGAAAACCAATTATAAATAACTCAAGTTGACTGACTTTTTTATAAACATCTGCGATAGAATGATCAGATTATTATCAATTT
>CAZVDF010000084.1:0-9286 GCA_964626055.1 uncultured Leptospirales bacterium | reverse complement strand
TCGCCTCGCGGCGTCCGGGAGTTGCCCGGCATCCTGCCCTGCGGTGTTCGGACTTTCCTCACAGCTTGCCCCGGGGGGCAAACAAGCGCGGCTGCTTGTTCCCCTCCTGTCATATATCAATTAATACATTTAACCCTAAAAAGAACAGCATTTTTTATTTTATCTTCTTAACAATTTTTTAACACTTCCGCCTTCTCTCTTAACAACAATAATATAGCCATAAATGGATAGAATCTGCATGTTTAAGTATCATAAGGAGGCTTTATGGATTTTATTGATTTATTTTTCGTAATTTTATTTTTTGTAATTCTAATCGCGCTCTCAGTTCCGCTGGGAAAGTATATGTCCGGGGTCTATAACGGAGAAAAGGTATTCACGAGCAAGCTATTAGTGCCTGTTGAAAATTTAATATACCGCCTGTGCGGAATCGATAAGACTGAACAGATGTCATGGAAAAAATACGCGTTCGCGTTCACAATTTTTAATGCTGCGGGAATGATTTTCCTTATAATTATTCAAATGCTGCAGGGATATCTGCCGTTTAATCCGCAGAAATTTCCAGGGATAAGATGGGACACGGCTGTCAACACTGCGGTTTCATTCGTTACAAATACGAACTGGCAATCTTACCGGGGCGAAAGCAGAATGAGCTATTTCACTCAAATGGCAGGTCTTGCCGTACAGAACTTTCTTTCAGCCGGAGTAGGCATGGCCGCGGGTGTCGCATTTATAAGAGGATTTATTTCAAGGCAGAGCAAATCAATAGGCAATATCTGGGTTGATATGACGCGCTCGATACTGTATGTACTTCTGCCTCTTTCCGTTATTCTTTGCGTTTTACTTATGTCTCAGGGTGTGATACAGAATTTTAATAAATATTTAACAGCTCGCACTCTTGAAGGAACGGAGCAGGTTCTGCCGATGGGGCCTGCCGCGTCTCAGATAGCGATCAAGCAGATCGGCTCAAACGGAGGCGGATTTTTCAATGCGAATTCCTCGCACCCTTTTGAGAATCCTACATTTATATCAAACTTACTCGAAAATCTTGCTATTCTGCTGATCCCTTTTGCATTTGTTTTTATGTTCGGTTATTTAATAAAAAAAAAGAAACAGGGCAAGGCTTTATTCTATATAATGCTCGTATTGTTTATTATCGGATTTGCCGTTATATTCCTTTCCGAACACGGATCGAATCCCGTTCTTAACGCAGCAGGCATTTCCGGCTTTAACATGGAAGGGAAGGAAACCAGATTTGGGATCTTGTGGTCGTCCCTGTGGAGCGAATCAACAAGTGCAACATCCAACGGATCCGTCAATTCAATGCACGACAGCTTTATGCCACTTTCCGGCATGGTACAGATGTTCAATATTGGGATCGGTGAAGTTATTTTCGGCGGTGTCGGTGTCGGGCTAATCGGTATTTTATTTTATGTAATTCTATCGATGTTCGTCGCAGGACTCATGATCGGCAGAACTCCCGAATTCATGGGGAAAAAATTCGGCCCGTACGAGATGGTTATGGCAATGATTTCCATGCTGCTGCCTATGATTTCACTTATCGTTTTTTCGTCAATAGCAGTAACGGCCGGGGCAGGGCTCGAAGGGCTCAATAACCCGTCTTCGCACGGTCTTTCCGAAATACTTTATGCATATAGTTCCGGGCACGGTAACAACGGTTCTGCGTTCGCCGGCTTAAATGCGGATACTGTATTTTATAATCTGACAATTGCCGTTACAATGTTGATAGGCAGATTCGCGACGATCATACCTGCGCTTGCGGTCGCGGGCTCGCTTTCTGAAAAGAATATTGTTCCGGAAAGCAAGGCCACTTTCCCGACTGCAGGACTTATGTTCATGATCGTAATGATAAGCGTGATTCTGATTATGGGGGCGCTGACATTTTTTCCTGTCTACTCGATCGGGCCCGTACTGGAACATCTGTTTATGAATCAAATGAAATTATTTTAGGAGGCATATATGACAATCTGGCAATCGAAATTCATTTATCAGAGTATAACTGAAGCGTTTAAAAGACTCAGCCCCTTATCCTTACGGAAAAATGTGGTGATGTTCGTTGTTGAAATAGGCGCTGTTATTACAACAGCGGACGCTTTAGGAAATATATTTCTGGGCAAAAATTTCGGCCTCGGCCTCAATGTTTCAATCTGGCTTTGGGTAACGGTGCTTTTCGCGAATTTTGCGGAAGCTCTTGCCGAAATACAGGGCAAGGCTCGGGCGGAGTCGCTAAGGAGCACGCGCGACCAACTTACGGCAGCTAAGGTTGTAAACGGAAAAATCAATATAGTCCCGGCTGGGGCGCTGAGAAAAGACGACGTTATCAAGGTAAGCGAAGGCGAAACCGTTCCCGGAGACGGCGATATTATCGAGGGCACGGCGCTTGTAGACGAATCCGCCATAACAGGCGAATCTGCGCCGGTCATAAGAGAATCGGGCGGCGACAGATGCGGGGTAACAGGCGGCACAAAAATTCTGTCCGGCAATGTTCTGGTTAAAATCACGTCAAATCCCGGTGAAACATTCCTGGACCATATGATAAGCATGGTTGAGAGCGCAAAAAGACAAAAGACACCTAATGAGAAAGCTCTTGATATACTTCTTATAAGCCTTACTATCCTATTTATTGTTATAGTTATCACGCTGCCTTTTTTAGCCGGATACATGGGGATCACAATAAATATAACTGTGCTTATTGCATTGCTCGTTTGTCTGATGCCTACAACGATCGGCGGACTGCTGCCGGCCATCGGGATCGCCGGAATGGACAGACTGCTTGCGCACAATGTCGTGGCCATGAGCGGGAAAGCGGTTGAAGCTTCGGGCGATGTAAACACAGTACTGCTCGACAAAACAGGCACAATTACTCTTGGAAACAGGATGGCCACGGAGTTCATAACTGCGGAAGGCATTCCCAGAAATGAACTGATGCAGGCTGCGCTGTTTTCATCTCTTGCCGACGATACCCCGGAAGGCAGAAGCATTGTTCAGCTTGCCAAGAAGGAACTTGGAATACACGGCCGGGATATACGCAGGCCGGATAACTCGGTTTTTATTCCCTTCACTGCAGATACGGCGATGAGCGGCATTGATATGACGGATAAAAGGATAAGAAAGGGTTCGGCAGGCTCGATAGAGGAATACCTTGCAAAATTTAATGCTGCAATTCCCGATAATGTAAAGACACAGGTCGATAAAATAGGGCTTCAGGGTGAAACTCCTCTCATCGTTGTGGAAAACAGGAAAACTCTCGGTTTAATAAGGCTTAAGGATATAATCAAACAGGGCATTGCGGCAAGATTGTCCGATCTCCGCAGAATGGGTATAAAATCGGTTATGATAACAGGAGACAACCCGCTGACCGCAGTATCCATTGCAGCTGAAGCAGGCGTTGACGACTTTCTCGCCCAGGCAAAACCTGAAACAAAGCTCGAAGTGATCAGAAAGCACCAGAAGGAAGGAGCGCTTGTCGCGATGATAGGCGACGGGACAAACGATGCGCCCGCGCTCGCTCAGGCCGATGTGGCAGTCGCGATGAACGCCGGCACTCAGGCTGCGAGGGAAGCGGCGAACATGATAGATCTGGACTCTAATCCGACGAAGCTCCTGGACATTGTCGAGATAGGCAAGGAAATCCTCATAACAAGAGGCGCGCTTACAACGTTCAGCATCGCGAACGACGTGGCGAAATATTTCGCGATTATCCCGGCAATATTCGCAGTAAAATTCCCGGAACTCGGCATAGTCAATATTATGAGGCTGTCAAGCCCGGCGAGCGCCGTGCTTTCCGCGGTGATATTTAACGCTTTGATTATTCCCTCTCTTATTCCGATCGCGCTCAGGGGGGTAAAATACAGATTCACTTCCGTGACAAATCTGCTTCAGAGGAATTTTTTTATTTATGGGCTTGGCGGCATATTGCTGCCTTTTATAGTGATTAAGATCATTGATTTTTTTATTGCTTTATTTATTTCATAGGAGTAATAAAATGAGAATTCTAAAACAATCGATATTGATGCTGATAACGACAACGATAATATTCGGATTTATCTACCCGATCGCGATGACAGGCATAGGGATGCTTGCTTTTAAAGAGAAAGCAAACGGGAGCATAGTTTGGAAAAACGGCACGCCTGTCGGATCTTTGCTGGTGGGACAGGACTTTAAAACCGCCAAATATTTTCATGGAAGGCCGTCTGCGGGAAATTACAATGCTTTATCATCCGGCGGGTCCAATTACGGTCCGACAAATTCGAAACTGGTTGAAAGAGCGTTCTCTGTGGCCGCCGCGGTAAGGAGAGAGAACGGAATGAAGAGCGACGATCGGGTGCCCGCAGAGCTTGCGCTTGCGTCCGGGAGCGGGCTTGATCCGCATATAAGTCTGGAGTCTGCCGCACTCCAGGTCCCGCGCGTTGCATCAGAAAGAAATATCGATAAAGATAAGATAACCGGGCTTGTGCAGTCCTTATCCGGGAGGCAATACCGGATCGCCGGTTATGCTTATGTGAATGTATTTGAACTTAATATAGCTCTTGATAAAATCGAAAAAAAATGACGGAACAAAACAGACCGGATCCTGATTCCCTTCTTCTTTCTTTAAAAGAGGAAGAAAAGCGAAGTACCGGGAAAGGCAGGCTCAAAATATTTTTCGGCATGGCAGCCGGCGTCGGTAAAACGTATTCTATGCTCGAAACGGCACAGCGCCTTAAGCGGGAGAAACGGGATATAGTTATCGGATATATTGAAACGCACGGCAGGTCGGAAACTGAGGAACTCGTAAAAGGTCTGGAGATAATCCCAAGAAAAAAAATAACCTACAAAGGAATATTCATTGAAGAGTTTGACATAGATGCCGCCCTTGATAGAAAACCCGAAATAATTCTTATAGATGAACTTGCGCATACTAATGCTTCGGGCTCAAGGCACGCGAAGCGATACCAGGATGTAGTCGAGATTTTCGAAAATGGGATAAATGTTTATACAACGCTCAATGTCCAGCATCTCGACAGCCAGGCGGATATTGTAGAAAAAATTACGGGGATAAAGATGCGCGAAACGGTGCCGGATTCCATTACCGATCTGGCTGACGAGATCGAGCTCGTGGACATTCCTCCCGATGAGCTTTTAAAAAGGCTTGCCGAAGGCAGGGTTTATATTCCCGAAAAAGCCGGGATTGCGGCGGAAAGTTTTTTTAAAAAAGCCAACATTACCGCTCTTAGAGAGATAGCACTTAACTACACTGCGCGCAGGGTCGGCTCTGAGCTGAAGAATTACGCGCAGAGAAAAAACATTAAAGGCGCATGGAAATCGGGAGAGAGGATTCTCGTCGCCGTAGGTCCCGGACCTTATTCCGAATATCTGATAAGATGGACCCGAAGGATAGCGTTCAATTTTAATTCTCAATGGATCGCTCTATACGTCGATCCGCAAAAAGCGCTTACCGGGAACGCAGTCGATCAGCTCAGAAAAAATCTTGATCTTGCGCGGGAACTCGGAGCTGAAATAACTACAACGGCAGGGGAGGACATCGTAAGCTGCATTTTAAGGATTGCGAAACAGGAAAATATTACGCAGATAGTCATTGGCAAACCCATGCGAAGGCATTTAAGGGATGTTCTTTCAGGCGGTAATATTGTGGAAAGACTTTTAAAACAGAGCGGCGATATTGAAATACATATCGTTACGCAGCCTGAAACCGTGAAAAAATCAGGCCTATTCAGGAATTTCGACTATTTATCTGGATCGAGAGATTATCTTAAGAGCATTGTTTTTGTTTCAATTATTACGATATTGAATTTACTGCTGGTTAAGGTCACCGGCTACTGGACAATCGGGCTTCTATATCTCCTCAGCATTGTATTCATCTCGTTTTATATCGGGAGGGGGCCGGTATTTACAGCAGCCATGCTGAGCGCCCTTCTGTGGAACTTCCTGTTCATACCGCCGCTGCTAACTTTCCGGATCGGCAAGATTGAAGATGTACTTATGGTTTTAATATATTTTTTTATCGCTCTTATACTGGGGAATCTGACGTCAAAGCTCAGGTCAAAGGAAGCTGCCATACGTGTGCGGGAAACAAGGATTTCCGACCTGTATGAATTCACAAACGCGCTTAGTACCGCATACGGAATTGAAGAAATTGTCGGCGCTTCGATTGCCTATATCGAGGATTATTTTTCCGCAGAAGTCGCCGTCCTTCTTGCCGATGAAAGCGGGAAGGCACTGGCGGGGCCACATGCGGGTTCAAGCCTTGAAATGAACGAAAAAGAACTCGGAGTGGCAGACTGGTCTTACAGGAACAGAAAACCTGCGGGTTTGTATACGGCCACGCTTCCGGACAGTAATGCGCATTATATACCGCTTGCTTCTTCAGGGGAGATAGTGGGTGTCCTGGCGCTTGGAATCCATAATTCCGATAGCTTCGGGATCGAGCAGAGGACATTCCTGCAGAATCTGGCTTATCAGCTGTCGATCAGGATCGAGCGGGAAAATCTTTTAAACAAAACTCAGAAAACAATGATCTCGAATGAATCGGAACGCCTTTACAAAATTTTGTTAAATTCGGTTTCGCATGAACTCCGCACTCCGCTGACTACCATAACCGGCGCTTCCAGCAGTCTTCTGCAAAGCGATGTCGGTTCCAATCCCGCCATTCGCTCTGAACTCGCCGGTGAAATAAGAAAAGCCGGTGAGCTCCTGAACGGGCTTGTGGAAAATCTGCTGGATATGAGCCGCATTGAATCCGGCAGGCTTAAACTGAACCTTGACTGGCATGATGTTTCCGATATAATCGCGACTACTCTTAACAGGGCGGAAAACCTGTCAAGGAATCATCCGGTTACTGTCGAATGCCCGGATGATATCCCTCTCATTAAAGCCGATTATAATCTTATGGTACAGGCTATTTACTGCATTGTCCATAATTCGCTTGTGCATACGCCGGACGGGACCAGAGTGCGGATCTCCGTAAAGGCAAATAAGGGAAGCGCGCTTGTTATAACTATCGAAGATGACGGTGATGGGCTTTCCGAAGAAAACATGGACAGGTTATTCGATAAATTTTATCGTACGGGGAAAGAGACAGCCGGAGGTCTCGGGCTGGGGCTTTCCATAAGCAGGGGAATTGTCGAGCTCCACGGCGGCAATATAACTGCCGGTAATATAATACCGAAAGGGGCGCGTTTTACGATCACTCTCCCTGTGGAGATGAGAGAAATAAATGGAGAAATTCAGAGAGAAAATCCTTATAATAGACGATGAGAAGCAGATAAGGCGTTTCCTTAAGATCGGTCTCGAAAGCCAGGGATATGCAATATTCGAAGCGGAAAGCGGCGAAGCGGGGGTAACGCAGAGCGTAATGCACAGGCCGGATATTATTCTTCTGGATCTTAACCTGCCGGATATAAGCGGCCTTGATGTGCTTAAAAAGATCAGGGAATGGAGCAGTGTTCCGGTTATAGTGCTTACAGTACGCGGATCCGAACACGATAAGATTGAGCTTCTCGACAACGGCGCAGACGATTTTATTACCAAGCCGTTCAACATGGGGGAACTGCTGGCCCGCATAAGAGCGATAATGCGAAGGGGTAAGGGTATTGAAGAAGAATCCGTGTTTAAATTCAAATGGATCTGTATCGATTATTCAAAAAGAGTTGTGACTATCCGCAACGAGACCGTGAAATTCACTCCGCTTGAATACGAATTACTCAGGCTCTTTACAAAGAATCCGGGAAAAGTTCTTACCCAGAGACAGATAATGAAAGAGATATGGGGTCCGGGCATGGAGAGCGAAACCAGTTATCTGCGCGTATATGTCGCAAATATAAGAAAGAAGATCGAGGAGGATCCTTCCCGCCCGAAAATTCTGGTCACGGAACCGGCTGTTGGATACAGGCTTGTGATTGATTAAAATGATCAGGGGCATAGCATCCTGCGCGACTACGCCGGACTGTATCTTTGCATTACAATTGACAAAGTTGCCGGCTATCCCGGAATATTTGTCATAATTTATATAATAAAAAATTTATCTTAATTGTTATTAAGATAACCTGTAATATTAAATAACTCATCTTGACTGACTTTTTTATAAACATTTGCGATAGATAGAATGATCAGATTATGATCAATTTTCCGCCTCAAATACCCCATCCGTGGACTCTTCGGCGGTCGGCAACATCCATGTTGCCTTAAAATTGATCATAATCTGATCATTCTATCGAAAGTATTAAGAAATAGTATAATAAAAGTCAGTCAACTTGAGTAAATAATTAATTAGTCTGCGAGTAAAATGAGCAATCGTAAATACTGGATAGCGCTGGAACAGGTCAAAGGAATTGGGCCGGCAAATCTCAAAGTCATCTATGATAAATTAAAATCCTTCGGCCTTTCGGTTGTGGATCTATTCGGCCTTACGCCGGCGGAAATGCAAGCGGAGTTCGCTTTTCACGAAAATATCATTAATGCTATAGAAAGCGCAAAGAAATCCCTGTCCAGAATCGAAGAGGATTATCATTTGCTGCTGGATTCAGGGATTGAGCCTGTCCTTTTTTTCGAAGACGCTTATCCGAAAAGGTTCCATGAGACGTTAAAGACCCAGATGCCGCCTATCCTATACATGCATGGGAATAAAAGCGTACTTAAGGAAAAGGGAGCGGCCATACTTGCAGAAAAAGAGTTAAGCGAAAGAGGCGAGGCCATCGCCTATCTCGCTGCAGAAGAGCTTGCCCGGCATAAATTGGTTACAATAAGCGGCATGGCCATGTCGGAAAATATTGCTCACAGAAGCGCTCTTTTAAGCGGTGGTAAAACAATTGCAATAATACCGCACGGGATATTTCACTTTAAGGTCCCGGATAGTCTTCGGGACGCATATAATACAGATAATATCCTTTTAATTTCCCCTTTTTATCCTGCGGCGGAAGCCAGTAAATTCAACGCATTCATCAGGAACAGGCTTATATGCGCTCTGTCCTATGCTGTTTATATTGTAGAGTCAGCAACGGACGGCGGGATTTATGAAGCCGCGAAATCCGCAAAAAAACTGGATATTCCGCTTTTTGTTACGGAGTACAGGGAGTATCCTGAAAGCGCCTCGGCAAATAAAGCGCTTATCGACGACGGAGCTTACCCCGTGAAAGGCAGGTTTGTGAACGGCGAGCTAAGCCCTAATCTCGATGAGCTAATTGGCATTGTGAAATTTAAATAGAATCATCTTAAGATTATTGATTCATATAGCTGATTAAAGATAAATTGGAATACATTACAAAATTTT
>CAZVDF010000083.1:0-9357 GCA_964626055.1 uncultured Leptospirales bacterium | reverse complement strand
TATTTGAAATAGGTTATAAATAATTTTTTAAAATTTCTTGATCTTTTAATGACCATTTATTAAATTAATGCGACATAATGAATACGCAATGAAAATCGAACCAAAATTTGTTTTACAGCTTAAAAATATCCCAATAAAAATAAAAGGATTCTTAAATGAGCATAATTTCGAATAAACCGACTATTACGCGCAAGGAAATGGAAGGAGTGCTGGACTGCCTCGTAAACGGCGAACTCATAAGCGGGAACTCGGTAAAAAGCTTCGAGAGCAGCATATCCGCCTTAACCAGGCAGCGCTATTCGCTGGCTGTCAACTCGCCCACATCGGCATATCATCTGATATATAAAGCGCTGGAAATCGGAAGAGAAGATGAAGTGATCATGCCTTCTTTTTTCGATCTTGCCGCGTTGAGCGCCTTAACGCTGACAGGAGCGCAGGCATTGATTGTTGATATCACAGAAAATTCCTTCATGCCGTCCATCGAACAGATAAAAGAAAAAATCACTCCTAAAACAAAAGCTATAGTAGTAGGTCATCTGTTCGGATTTTTTGAGGATATCAAAAGTTTGTTTGACCTGAATATTCCGATAATAGAAGACATTTCTCATGTAATCGGCGCCAGTTTTGAAGAAAGCCTTCCGAATTCAATACGTACGGCATCATTCTCCCCGGGTTGTCTTATTACTACCGGGAACGGCGGGATAATTCTTACAAACAATTCGCGGCTGTTTTCAGTGATGAAAGACTTCAGGGAAAACAATCTGAAAAGTTTCAATATAAGCTATGATTACTGCCTCACCGATTTCCAGGCAGCCATGGGAATCCATCAATTATCAAGACTGCAGGATTTTGTGAGAAGACGCCGGGAGATCGCGAAAATTTATTCCGACTCGATTAAATTCACAAGCCATAAAACGATATATCAATTCAGCGACGAATTTACATATCAGTCTTTCCCGTTGCTCTTCGATCTTCCTTCGGAAAAAGTGGAGAATTACTGGAAAAAAAACAAAATTGAAATATCGCGGCCCATCCAGGTACCGCTTCACAGATACCTGCAGTATAAACCGATGGACTATCCTAACAGCGAAAGGCTGGCGAATAAATTATTCTCGCTGCCCATATACCCGACCCTTACCAGGAAAGAAATCGAAAGAGTATCGAAGGCTGTGGCGAAGTTTATTTAAATTTATGCTTGATTTTTATATAAATATTTGGAAATTATATTGTTCTGCTTAGAAGTCATTCACTAAATCCCGACAAGTTATTCTCTACCGCAATCCGGCAGAGAATAACTGAAATTAACACGGAGAAACACCATATGAAGAGAAAACTTTTTCTATTTTTTATGCTCGTATTATTTGCTTTTGCCGTCAGTATTAATTTTATAAGCTGCAAAAAAGAAAAACCCAAAGACACTGCATCTATAGAAGAAAACTCGGATGACGACATCTCAGCGGATGATGAAGATGAATCCGAATAGTGCTCGGTCCGGGGGGTTGTCCTAAAATATCTTAATTCTAAGAAATTCGATTATATTAGTAAAATTTTCGAAGACTGTCTGAGGCCGGAAGCTGAGTTCCGCAGGAAATTTTACTAATATAATCGAATTTCGATATTACATATTAAACAGGCTTTGCTTTGAGACAGCCCCCTGTTCCGTCAGCTTGCTGAAATGATCGATATGCTCGACTATTTCCTCCCTTGTATTGGAATTCACGAGCAATGCCCTTAATCTGGCGCTGTCTTTCATCCCTTTAATATATTTTACTACATGTTTTCTGAATAGCTTTATCCCTCTTTCTCCGTAAAAATCCAGCATAAGATCAAGATGTTTCTTTATTTGTTCCGTAATTTCTCCGTATGCCGGACCACTTCCGTTAAAAATCCATGGATTGCCGACAGCCGCACGGCCGATCATAACAGCATCGCACCCGGATGATTTCAGTCTCTCCATTGCCTCCGCATACGTCTTTATATCGCCGTTCCCGATCACCGGTACGGTGCTTTTCGCCTTTATTTCCGCAATAGCATTCCAGTCGGCTTCGCCTTTAAATCCCTGCGTTCTTGTTCTCCCGTGAACCGCGATAAACGCTATTCCGGAGTTCTGTAAAATGCTCACGACCTCCATATAATTTTTATTGCCGGCGTCCCGGCCTGTCCTTATTTTGGCGGATACGGGCAGACTTACGCTCTTTACCACACCGGCTGCGATCCGGCCGAGAAGCTCGGGATCGCTCAAGAGCGCCGCACCGGAACCGCTTCCCAGCACCCTGCGCACGGAGCATCCGGCATTAATATCTATGAAGTCCGGTTTCAGCTCCTCAGCCCTTCTTGCGGCATCCGCCATAACTTCCGGGTTGTTCCCGAAAAGCTGTATGCCGAGAGGCCTTTCAGTTTCAGTGAACCGGAGCAGTTCCTTCGTCTTTCTGTTCCCTCTAATTATTCCGTCTGCGCTTATGAGCTCGGTAACGGTAAAAGCCGCGCCGCAGTTTTTTGCAATCCGCCTGTAGGGCGAGTCCGTGTATCCGGCAAGAGGAGCAAGGGCTATGTTACCGGTTATTTTTAAGTTTCCTATTTGCAACATTTTAAAATTCGGTTAAAAAAATTCTTCAAATTTCAAACACAGTAAGATTTACTAAAATTCAAATACAAAGAAAATATTTTTATCATAAAATAGAACACATTCCTATGATGAATTAAAGTTAGAAGCCATCTCAAAATTATTGATTACGGCTTATATCCCTTATAATTAAGAAAGGGCTTGTAGTCGTTCGGATTCTTTTTTACTTTTATATTGTAATCCTTAACGGCCTGCGCGTATATAGCAGGCGCAAGGTCCGGTTTATGGCTTTTTTTATTCAATTGCAAATACCCGCACTCGTTCATTGATTTTTTTGCCTCGGTACGATTCAGCACCGACAGAGCGTTATTCTTATCCCAGTAACCGGATGATATGTCCTGATAAAGATAATATATCATGCCCCTTTTAAAATTCATCCGGACAGTTGTTAGATCCTCTGCTTCAGCGATTATGTAATGCATTCCTGGCTTTACAACAGTGGAAAAATACGTCTTTGTTCTCGTTTCGCCGATAAATTTGCCGTCAAGATAGTTATTTATAGGTCCGGCAATCGGGAACGGACGCGCTCTGATGATAACCAGGATGGCATTTTTACCGGGATTGAGATTCGGTTTCCGTTTAACTTCTTTCATCGGAGAATCGGCAGCCAGCCCGGTAAGCAATATTAAAATAAAAATGCATGCGATTATTTTAATCATCAATTCTCCTTTCTGCAATTACTGAGAAGGAATATAAAATACTAGAAAAATATAATTGATATGGGGAAGTTTCCGGCGCGCAGCATTCGAGCCCCGGACTCCGGGAAGATTTGACGTGAAAAAATAATCCCGGTTATTTTCATCTTCGATTGACTTTACGGAATATAAACCATCAGATCTGTTGTAATTTCCATAAACAACGTTTGTAGGTAATTCATAAAACAACAATAATAATAATCTATCTCAGCTTTTCGGAAATTCCCCACGACAGATTATAAAGCTGGTTGTCGAGTCTTCCATCGAACGTATTGCCTTTCCAGTTACGTGGAAACGGAGCAAATGACGATGTGGTTATAGATGCGGTATACAATATTTTCCCGCTTTTACCGTCAATAAAATCCACATCTGTGGAGAAAAAAGTATCTTTGAAGGCACCGGTTCTGTCGTCAACTTTAACTGATTTAAACTTTAGTATCAGGTCCCCTTTCCCGGAATATGTCTCCGATTTTGACGCTGCCCCGTATATTGCTTTTCCCGGAAGATCAGCTTTAAAATATTCCTGTAATCCCTGCAGATTATGCTTTTTTATTTCAGCAGCCCAGACAGCTTTTGATTCATACCCGCAGGTACTCCATCCTTCTTCATTAAGATCGATCCAGCTAATGTAAATACTTTTGTATCCGCTCAGGCTAGGCGAAGAAGGATTATCCTTAACTACTGAAAATCTTGTTATGCAGCCGGATAAAAAAATTACTGCGGTAAAAATTACATAACATAACAAATTTTTCTTTTGCATAAACCTGTTCTCCTTGATTTTTTATAATTCCGCTTTATAAATATAAAATAATTCTGATCGATAATTCGGTTAAAAAGTCAACTAATATAAACAGTCAAAACGCATCTCATGAATATTTATAACAAACTGCAGACAAAAAACAGGATTGAACTGCTTAATCTGCCTGGCGGGTTCGATATGCCCTGAATAAAACCTTCTTAAAAAATCACCGATATCCCGAAAGTAAAAATATATGAGGAATATGCTTCTCCCTCTTTTCCGGAAGCGAGATAAGGATTGGTTTTGCCGGGGCCGTGGCCGGAACCACCGCCGCCTCCTCCGCCAACTGTGTCAGCCCGGGGCGGATCGTAAAAACTATAAGCATACAAAAAGAATAATTTAAAGCGTGAGTAAATTAAAAATGTTACCCCGCAATCAGCTCCGTAAATCAAATAGTCTTCGGAATCTTTTCCGGCGCTTCCGCCTGCGATGAAAAACAAATAACTGGCTGGGATTACCGTCAATCCCAGCCGGAAAATATTTTTATAATAATCATACCCGAGTGTATTAAAATAAGTATTATCGCGCTTATAGCCCGCATCCATGCTGAAAGACTCAGTAAAATTATATTCAAATGCAAATGAATAGTTCTTCTTTTCCGTGTTAATTGTATTCGAGGATATTCTGTATTCGAAATCCTCATAAGAGTAATCCGCAGAAAGAATTACGGGTGAAAAATCAAGCTCGACTGCACCATAATATGTATTTCTCTTCAGATTGCTAAAGTCATCGGCACGGCTGTATTCTCCCGTAATATTCACTGCATTAACTACGTGAGCTTCAAACGATAATCCCCCTTCGTAAAAAGAGCGGTATTCGTATATTCCATTCCCGTCCGTTACCTG
This sequence comes from uncultured Leptospirales bacterium, assembly GCA_964626055.1. GTDB lineage: Bacteria > Spirochaetota > UBA4802 > UBA4802 > JAFGDQ01 > JAFGSG01. The sequence goes on along the minus strand of CAZVDF010000083.1, from coordinate 4,395 downwards.
GTAATTAAAATATCTTCGTATAAATGCTGAAAGGTCGATATATGGTGATTTAAATCCGCCGGTTGCATCTGTTCTGTTAAATGTATATGAATCGGATATGCCTGAAGAATACATGCTCTTTGTCGCCAGAGATCCGACAAAGCTGACAGCTTTTTTTCCCGGCTTCTCTTCTTCAGCGTATAACACATTAATTAAAAAAATAACTGCAAGAATCATTGTGTTGATGACCGCTTTTTTCATGCAATTCATTTGTCTATAATTTATATTTTTATAGCCCCCGGTCTGTTGAACCGGGGGCTATATTTAATTTTAATTATCTGCCCTTCCTGCTCATCTCTTTCCTCTGATCACGATTCTGCTCTTTAGCCTGAGCTTTCAATTCTTTTTTAGCCTCTTTTTTAATTTTAAGCCTTTCGCGGTTTTGAGTCTTATCCTGATCTCCCGCCTTCTCCTGATCCTTAACCTGTGCTTTCTCCTGATTCTTTGCCTTCTCTCTCTCTCTCATTTGATTCTGTTCCCTGGTCTGCTCCTTTGCCTTTAACTGATCCTGTGTTTTTAACTGAGTTCGCTCTTTTACCTGCTTCTTCTCTTTTAACTGATCTTTATCCTTTTGTCTGTTCTGTTCCCGAATCTGTTGCTGCTTCTTTACTCTATCCTGCTCTTTCAACTGATCCTGTGTTTTCAACTGATCTTTTGTTTTAAGTTGATCATGCTCTCTTACCTGATCCTGCTTTTTTAGCTGATCCTGTTTCTTATCCTTTATCCTATCCTGATCTTTTACCTTATCCTGCGATAAAGCCGCAGCGGAAAATCCGAAAAACAGAACAACTATCAATGACATGTATTTTTTCATTGACTGCCTCCTTAAGTATATTATATTAATTGTTTCTCACAACACCAAGTAATACAATCCGTTTTGAAAATCCGGTCACAATTTTTTATGACGCAAGAAAAATTAATCGCAGAAATATATGAGCTTTACAGCCGGGAGCTTTATATTTATATTAATCGATATACCCGTTCCAATGAAGCTTCGGAAGATATTCTTCAGGACACTTTTCACAATTTAATAATTTATTCCGGGAAGCACACGATCGATAAAGACAGAATCAGGGCATTTCTCTACAGGATAGCGCATAATCTCTGCATAAATTACAGGAAAAAAGAATCTCACATCGGATCAACATTTATAGATAATGCAGAGCACATTCCCGGTAAATACAGCGCAGCAGACGAAATAGAATCACGCGAACTGGAAACAAAAATTTACGAATTGCTGGAGAAAATGGACCCACTCACAAGATCGATCTTTATTATGAAAAAAGAAAACAATATGAGTGTCGATGAAATCGCTGAAAGCACCGGCAAATCCGTGCGCACTGTAAGGCGGAGGCTGCAAAATGTGCTTTCATATCTTCACGAGGCTCTGGGAAAAGGCGGATTTTTATTATTATTAATCTTATTAAAATTGGCACAAATCGCAGATTTCATTGTATAATGATCAGAGGATAAATGTAAAATGAGTTTTCATCCCGGTAAAAAGCAGCTTATTGATTTTGCGGCTGATTCTTTAAGTAAGAAAGCTTACGAATCCGTTGCATTGCATATTAATGAATGTAAAGAGTGCAGCGATACAGTGAGCTCTCTTAAAGCTATTCTAAAAGCATCCGATAATACAACGCTTGCCCCTCCTACCCGGGTGAAGAGCCGTGTTTTCGGGCAGTTGAATGAAGCTCAGAAAAAAAGCAAGAGAACTTTCACTTTAAGGGCATTGGTTCTGCGGCCGGCATTATATGCCTCAATAATTGTAATAGCAGTTCTCTCGATTTTTATTTATACAAAGCAAAAATCATTTTTTGTCTCCGAGAATATTATACTCAGGCTTTCAAAAAATACAGGCAGTGTATTCCACAACGGATCGCTTTTGCAGAATAAAACCGCGGATATCAATACTGGATTCATTAAAACAGAAGTATATTCCTCAGCTATACTGAGCGTTGAACAGGCTGTATCGGTAAAAATCGCTGAAAATAGCGAACTTGCCGTTATCAGTGCCGCGAAAACTGCTGAAAAAGATAATGTTGAATATAAAATTGCACTCGATTTACAAAAAGGCAATATACTTGCCTCATCAAATCATAATATTAAAAAGAAATTTACGATAACAACAAAACACGCTTTTTTCGAAGCTATGGGAACTGAATTTATAATTTTTTCCGATGATTTAATGTCTAAAGCATCAGTGCTGAACGGCATAGTGCGGGCAACATCAAAAGCAGACGGTAAAGTCATCCTGCTTGCAAAAGGAGAAGGATGTACAGTGACAGATACTCTATTCCAAAAAATAATAATAGATACTGAGAACGAAACCGGAAAATTTTTAAACTTATTCAATAAAGTAAAACCTGGAAGCAGATTGAATGAAGAAAAAACTTCTTTAAAAGATATGTCGGCTGAAAATAAGGATACCGGGATTAAAGAGGAAAATTTATATTCTGGCGACAAGGTGCAGCCGTTAAAAGAAAATAAACATGACCAAATCAAGAGAACGAGGGAAGAGATGCAAAGAGAAGGCAGACAGATTCAGAGAGAGATTCGAAATAACCTTAAATCCGGTAAAAGGTCACAGCGATAATTTTTATTTACAAAAACATAAATATAATTTATTATCAGGATATTCGGTCAAACAATACTGTGCATATATCTCGGTTTAAAATAAATTGGAGGAAAAAATATGAAAAAATTATTCGTTATTCCGGGGATCATACTGGCTCTATCAATCATTTCTGGCGCGGATTTAATCTCTGCCCAGCAACGTCCGAATCCGCAAATGAGATGTGAAGATAACTTTGCAAAAATGGATACAGATAAAGACGGTCAGGTAAGTTTGAAGGAATTCCTGGCTGCAAAACATCAGCGCGGTAATACAGAAGCTCTTTTTAAAGCAAAAGATAAAAATAATGACAGTTTCCTGTCGAAAGATGAATTTTGTTCAACAGGCAGGAAACAGGGCTCCGGCAGGGGAAAAGGAAGAGTGAAATAAAATGGAAGATCGTATTGCAGATTAAACCGGATTTTTAATCACCTGAGATAATCAATAATCTCTGTTATTTAAATTTAATTTTATTAAGATTAACGCGATGTGCGACTTTCGGCCTATTGTGTAAAAACCGTTCTTTAGGGGATATAATATTCATCAATTTCAAGGCAACAAGGATGTTGCCGACCGCCGAAGAGTCCATGGATGGGGTATTTGAGGCGGGAAATTGATGAATATTATATCCCAATAAAAATAGTCGCACATCGCGTTAAGATTATATCCTCGATGCAGGCATCGAGTTATTACGCCTTGAAATAAAATTTAAGTTAAGGAAACAGTTTATGAAACATTACAACCTATTGGTAATTGGCGGGGTGGCGGCTGGAATGAGCGCGGCTTCGCAGGCACGCAGAATAAAGAAAGATATATCGATTGCCGTATTTGAAAAAGGCAATTTCGTTTCTTACGGCGCCTGAGGAATGCCGTACCTTATCGGCGGTCTGGTCGATAATGAGAACAAACTTTTAGCAATAGATAAGAACAAGTTCATCAATGAACGCAACATTCAGATATTCACGGAGTCATCCGCGGAGAAAGTGTTTTTCGATAAAAAGCAGGTCGAAATTAAGCACAAAGACATGACCGAGACCTACACTTACGGCAAGCTTGTAATTGCAACCGGTGCTATCCCGGTCGCGCCGCCCGTTAAAGGCGTGAACAGCGCGAATGTCTTTATGCTGCGAAACCTGAACCAGGCGCTTGCAATAAAAAATTATATCCGGGCAGATAAACCGGCCAAAGGCGTAATAATCGGCGGAGGCGCGATAGGTCTTGAAATGGCCGAGACTTTAAGGACTCTGGGCATTGAGACTATTATACTTGAAAAAATGGACGATATTGCGCTGGCTTTTGATCGTGAGATACGCGAAATAGTCGAACAAGAGCTCAGGAAAAATAATGTAGAAGTCAAAACAAAAGTAAATATAAAAGAAATCATTAAAGATAATAATAAGCTCGTTATTGAAATCGATAACGAAGCAATAAAATCCGACTTTATAATTGTTTCAGCCGGTATTCGGCCGAATACGGACTTCCTGAAAGGAACAAATCTTAATATGACCGAACGCGGGGCGATCATTGTAAATGAAAGATCCGAAACAAATATCCCTGACGTCTATTCCGCAGGCGACTGCGCGACTGTTAAGCATCTCATCCTGAATGAAGACGTATACGTACCGCTCGGCACTACCGCGAATAAACAGGGACGCGTCGCCGGGCTGCAGGCCGCAGGCGTGGTTACGGAAATCTTTAAAGGAATAATAGGTTCGCAGCTTATCAAGGTGTTCGATCTCGAG
>CAZVDF010000082.1:6506-9899 GCA_964626055.1 uncultured Leptospirales bacterium | reverse complement strand
AAGAAAGAGCTTTTCAACGATGTTTTTAAAACCAGTGCGCCTGTAAAAATTATTTTCGATAAAATTTATTATTATAATTTTCAAAAGGCGATATTTTTTTTAAATTCGAATAGGGTATGCGCAATTGCCGGTTTAAATCCGCAAAGGGTAACTGTTGATTCGATTGATTTAAGCAGGGGAGCTGAATATTTCATATTCAGTTACGGCAACAGGAATCTCCGGATAATTAAAAAAGATAAAGAGAGCAGAGATACAATTTATTATTATAATAACGGCATTGCCGTTGTGGACGATAAGGGCGACGACAGGATCGACATGTATCTGGTCTTCCCCGCGGAAGGAAAGACTCCTTAACAGATCAATTTATTTATAGGAAAATCGCTGTGCACGAATTATCGGTAATGCAGAGCATACTGGATATAACGCTGGAGTATGCTGCGAAATATAACGCTAAAAAAGTAACGAAAATAAATCTTGAGATAGGCGAGCTATCCGGGTTCATTGCAGACTGGATGCACAGATATTTCAATTTTGTGAGCGAAAATACCATCGCGGAGAAGGCGGAACTCTGCATTGAAAATGTTCCGGCTGTAATCAAATGCAGATCTTGCGGGTATGAATATCAGCTGACAAGGCAAAATGTTGAGTTCAGCTGCCCGAATTGCAGCGACGGGGCACAGCTTGAAATTTTATCCGGAAAAGAATATAATTTAAAAAGCATCGAAGTGGATTAGAAATACTTTAACTGCACGTTTTCACTCCTTTTTAGTATAAGCCGCATAATTTTTTCTTTCTCTTTTTATATTTATAAATTTGGACGATAATATTGAGTAAGATTACTAGTAATTTTACTATCGGGGAATCCAATTATGAAAATCCGGGCTTTCATTTTATTTGTACTTATGTGTATGCCTGCAATGCTTATAGCGGATGTCATTCGCTTGCAGAACGGGCAAATATTCTTAGGCAAGGTTATAAGAGCGGATTCGCAGGGCATTGTCGTTGAAAGTTTTGGCGAACGACGCGAATTTTCGCAGATGGAAATTTTAAAAAACGAGAAGGATCTGTCTACACTTAAGGTAGAGTATTGCGATATATATCTGAAGGACGGATCAATACTGAAAGGAAAAATAGAAAATTATGATGAAGAAGTCGGCATTCTTGTAAATATTGATTTCGGTTCAATAACTCTTCCCGTTAAAAGTGTAAAAGAAGTAAACAATCCTGTTCAAAAAAAATATTACAGTGGAAATTCCGTTCAGATAGGCATCGGCGGCGGCTATTTTACTCCTTTCGGAAATCTGAAGGATAAATATAAATCCGGTTACAACTTTTCTCTTTTCGCTGAATTCAATCCGAATTTAATGCGCGGGCTTTTTATCGGCGGCGATTTAACTTATTTCCCAGTGGATTATAAAGCAAGTTCGGATGTGAATTACAATATATTTACCGTGCAACCCTATGTAATGTATCGTTTTCTTTTTTTAAAAAACAGCACGTCGTTTATAAGGAATCTTACGCCCTTCGCCTCTCTGGGAATCGGATTCGGATACGTTGTACTGAAAGACAAGCGGGCAGGCGCGTCCTCTTCCGAGAAAAGCGAGATCGATCTTGCATATAATTTAAAACTCGGTGGCGATTATCAGATAAAGCATAATATTGCTGTCAGGCTTTTTGCAGGATGGCAGACAGTTACGCAAAAGTCGGATTCGTTAAATATGATGCTGTTAAACGCGGGAGTTTTGTATTCGTTTTAATATCCCCTTAGGCCGCATCGCGGCCATCCCCCAGAGGGGGATTTAAAAGCTGAAAGCCTCCCTGAGGCGACACAGGCAGGATGCCTTAGTATCGAGTGCAGACAGGAGGCTTGTTTGCACCCGATTGGGTTGGGGGGCAAGAGCAAGATTGTATAATTATTACGCTATAATTTAAGGAGCCAATTATTATGAAAAAATGCGTTTTTAGTATAATAATATTTATTTCGGCAATCTTATTCTATTTTAACTGTAATGGAGATCTTTTGGAAGAAGGGCCGGAGGGAGCTACAGCTGATATAAAGCTCCGTGGCATCTGGATTGTTGGTGGACTATCAGGTAACGGAACAAATACAGTAATTTCAGAAATAGATTTATATGATCCGGGGACTAATACATGGCATCCAACTGTGACGTCTGTCCCTACTCCAGTAAGCTTTGCAGCAGTAGCTTCTGTAAACGGAAAAATATATGTCATTGGCGGATTTGATACAAATGGAGTCGTTCAAAGCTTAAATCAGGAGTATACAATATCAACAAATAGCTGGACTAATAAAAGTCAAATTCCTGCTGCAGCAGCAAATATTTATGGAGCTGTATCTGAAAATAGTATTTATATACTTGGGGGAACAACAGCAAATGCTAATATAGCTTGGGCAGGATCAAGAACATCCCAATGTTATAATACTGCTTTTGATACCTGGTCTTCAGCAATTAATATTGTACCGGCCAATGGATCCGAAAGGTTAACCTTATCTTTCGGAGGCGTAATATATAATCTTGGCGGCAGAACCAGTGCTACGGCAGTTGGTACAACATATAACGGCTATGTACCAATAACAGCTGTAAATACAAGTCTTAGAGCTTTAACTCAGGGTCGTACTGGCTTGGCAGGCGCAATTTATCAATATAGTAATGGAATAGTCAGGATTTTTGCTATCGGTGGTTCATTTACTTTAACGAATGCAACAGGATGTTATGCTTTTTATCCATCAGACTCGATATGCACTCCGCAAAGTACATTTTATTATTTAGACAGTCCGTTTAACGCTGCGTCATGGACCGTTTCTATCCCTCTCCCTACCTCAACGGCATTTGGTTCTGCAGTTATTAGTGGAACAACATTATATTTCTTTGGAGGGACAGGTAGCTCTCCTACCGCTTTAGATAATGTATATTCCATTGATGTAACGGTACTAACTTCTTGGTCTTCTTTAACCAATATGCCCCGAGCACGTTACGGTCATACTGCTGTTACTATAAACCAATAATAGGACAATCGAAATGAAAAGACTATCATTATTACTTTCAATATTTCTATTATCAATCCCGGTATTTGCCGCAACCGACGCGGAACTAATCCAGCAGGCTAAGTCGAATTATGCATCCGGGCAGGCTGAAGAAGCAATAAGAATTCTGGACGGGCTTACAACAACAAGCCCGGATAATCTGCAGGCAAAGAAGACGCTTGCGGATATTTGCGTGGACACGGGCGAGCGGGAGTACAACGCGAAGAATTTTAAAAACGCGTTCGAGTATTTTAAAAAAGCGGTAAAAGCCTCGCCGACGCACCCTATAGCCACAGAGCGCTACTGGGCCATGAAAAACGAATTCGATGTAAATAATCTGAAAAATGAAA
>CAZVDF010000082.1:0-6406 GCA_964626055.1 uncultured Leptospirales bacterium | reverse complement strand
GGATAAGACGACGCCTCTGGCTAAAACTCCAAAAATAAAAGGACCTAAATCCGCAGAAGAAGAATATTTTAATAAAATAATTCAGATGGAAGCACGCTTTAACAAGAGAATGCTTGAAATGACAGCGCAAAGTCATAAGCTTGTGCAGGCAAAAGAAGGCTGGTTTTCCTCATTGTTTAAAAACAACATAGCAGCATTTATTATATCGATTATAATTACAATACTTTCTCTCATTGCCCTGGGATTTCTGACAAACATACTTATAAAATATTTCAAAAAACTGCAACGAGAGCGAAAAGGCAAAAGCGAATACAATGAGCTTTTTGAAAGCGAAAGTGCATCCGCCAGTTATAATGAACTGGTTAAAATGCAGAATATTAAAGATATATTGAATAAAATAAAATGCGGCGACATCGACTGGACAGCAATAAAAAAATCCATAAGCGAACTGGACAGGGAATTAAGAATTGAAGTGCTGAATCTTGTAGAAAGCAAGCTCGACAGGGAGCGCCAGACGCTCACTATAGGACAGGCCGATCTCCTGATGTGTCTTATACTGGACGGCGACGAGTATCTTAGAAAGCGGGTAAATCTGTTCCTGGCAGGACAGATAGGTAAAGGCCCGATAGCAGGTCAATTCGCTCTGCCGTATAAAACTGAAAGCCGGAATAATTTGCCGCAGATTGCTTATGATCAAAAAGAATCTTTAATGGAAAGCTCGATAATGGGCGATCTTAACATTGTAATTCCGCTTTCGAAAATCATCGACAGGAAAGTATTCAAGGATAATCACAGCCAGAAAGTCGGAGTAGACTGCTTTTATATGGCAGGCCTGCTGGGACTTAGCATAGCCGAAAGCAACCTATACTATATTGCCGGACTACTCCATGATATCGGCTTTCTCGATATTCCTTCCGAAATATTTAATAAACGCGGTTCTCTCAATAAGGATGAATTTGAAATTATAAAATCGCATACCCATAAAGGCCTCGCGCTTCTTGATTTCACTGATATTCCGCAGCAGATCCGCGAAGGCATACTTTATCATCACGAAAAATGGAGCGGAGGCGGATATCCCGAAAGCCTTAAGGGAAATGAAATACCGCTTGTTGCGCAGGTAGTGGGCTTATTCGATGTTTATGAGGCACTTATTCTCCCAAGGCCCCAGCGACCGCCTTTTCCTGTAAACGAAGCAATTAAAGTAATAAAAAAAGGATCCAAAAAACTCTTTAATCCCGATCTAATGGAACCGTTCCAGCAGATGTTTAAAGAAAATATGCTCTCCCGCGAGGAAATATGGAAGGAATAGAAAAAAAACATAAGACTATTTGTTTTTTTGGAGCCCGAAATAATATTGGAATGAGCACTGCCAGCCTTAACCTGGCAGCAGAGCTTGTTCAGAGAAATTATAAGGTAATATACGGGAATTCTTTTGAATCCGATAAAAATTTTTCTTTATTATTAAATAATAATTTTAATAAGGAAGAAAAGGGCATCTATACCCGCAATACAAAAATCGAGGGGTTAAGGCTCCTGTCTTTTTCAGGTGATGCGCCCAAAATGTCCCCGAAAAAAATTGAAGAATTATTGGTGGGCCTACCGGGAAAGATCGATACTGAAGGCGATTTTTTTATTTTTAATATAAATGATCCTTTTAATTTCCCGGACAGGTATATTTTGCTGAATACGGATATTCATATAATTGTTGCAAAGGTTGAATCCGCCATATTCTCGGATATCTTTCAGCAGCTTGAAAAGCTTGCATTCCTGCCTGCAAAACCTAAGAAATTTTATTTGATCTTCAACCAAACGAGGGATATTGAAAGGGCATTTGAGACTTACCTCAAACTTATTAAACAGGCTGAAGAATTGAATATTGCCATTAACTTTTACTTCCTTGGAATTATACCGAACGATATGTTGCGCCGAAACTTTAGTGTAAAGCTGGGACTGCCTATACAGCTAGCATTCCCGCGCAGCTCGTTTAAAGGAGCTGTATCGTTTATTGCTGACAGAATTATCGGGCTGTCTCATTTCGAAGAGCAGGAAGAAATAATCGGATCAAACAGATTATTATTAAAAGAGAAATAAAAAATTTTTACATCTGGTCGCACTTTTCCATGCATTTTTCCCTTGCATCAGCGCAGGTTTCTTCTTTAGCTGCATCCTGAATGTCGGATGCGTAACCGTCTTCTTTTTTGGAATCTTTATCCGCACTCATGCAGTTATTGTAATTTCTTTCGCAGACTTTCTGGCAGGCTGATCGTTTTATCCTTTCTCCAAGGCTCTGGCCACTCAGATTGGACAGTAAAAATGCGGCAGCCGCTATGCAAACAAGAATAATTAACAGTTTTTTCATTAATTGCTCCTTTTATTAAATATTAAATACAGACCTGCTGTTTATTTTAATCAACAGGGCGTAGGTCACCGGAATATCCCAGAAAATTTTTGATTTTGCCAAAAGATAATTGTAATTATATTTAAAAAGGCGACTCAATAAAAGTCAACTGTAATTCAAAGCTGCATTTTTTAATTATCGTGGCATCCGTGCTCGTGTTCATGACAGCCTATTCCGGAATCTGTAAGCCTGCCTGCCAAAAAGTCCTCTGCGACCGTCTTTACGTTACCGGAACATCCCCTCAGCACTTTAATTCCCCAGCTGTTAAGTACGTTTACGGCGCCATCGCCCATGTTGCCTGCCAGCATAAGATCCACTCCCATTTTAGACAGTGTCTCAACGATATTTGATTTGCAGCCGCATCCGGCGACGGAATTGACTTTATCCTCGCCGACTATTTCATTTTTATCGTTTACGGAAAATACCGTAAAATACTGGCAGTGCCCGAAATGGGCATCAACCTGGTTCTGATTAGAAGGTAATGCTATCTTCATGCTAAACTCCTTATATTATAAATGTTTTAATATACATTCCCGCATTGCGGGCAAATAAAATCCTTTCCGAACTCGTTCATCACATCAAATGTCTGCTTGCATCTGGGACATCTGACGTGCTTTAGTCCGTCCATTGCCACAGATCCGCCTTCTATCTTAAGCGCTTTACCATTCATTATAACATCGGCGATTTTTTTACGGGCCGACTCAATGATCCTGCCGAATGTCTGTCTTGAGATGTTCATTTTCCCGGCCGCTTCTTCCTGGTATAAGCATTCGAGGTCGGCTAGGCGGATTGCTTCGAATTCATCCAGAGACAGAACAACTTCCTCAAGCTCGGTAGAAGGAATTCCTCTCGGCTTAAAATAATTTTTATCCGGTGCGCATCCGATTTTTCTGCAGCATTTAGGCCTTGACATTTAAACACTCCGGTATAATAATGAGCATATGCTCATAAGTCGTCAACTAAAAAATTATTTTTATTTATCTTATAGAAAGTCGCTCATGATATAACTCATAATAATAATGAAGAACGGAAAAGAATATAATATTATATTGGACAGCATAGCTGACGGTGTTTTTACGATCGATATGGATTTCAGGATTACCAGTATAAACCGCGCCGGGGCCGAGATACTTGGCATCAGCAGGGAAGAAGCTGTCGGAAAGTACTGCTTTGAGATTTTCCACGCGAATATCTGCGAACACTCCTGCGCATTAAAAGAGACAATGAAGACAGGAGAAAACATAATCAATAAAACGATATATATTGTCAATTCCGGAGGCGACCGCGTGCCGATTAGCGTCAGCACCGCTCTTTTAAAGAATAAAAAAGGGGAAGTGATAGGCGGTGTTGAAACGTTTCGCGATATAACAGATATTGAGACGCTTCGAAAGGAAATTGAATCTAAATATTCTTTTAATGACATTATAAGTAAAAACAAAACCATGCAGGAGCTTTTTTCTATTTTACCGGATATAGCTCAAAGCGACAGTTCGGTGCTGATAGAAGGGCCTACGGGTACGGGCAAAGAATTGATCGCGAGGGCGATACACTCCCAGAGCGGACGGGTAAAAAAACCCTTCATCGCAGTAAACTGCGCAGCAGTACCGGACAATCTTCTCGAGTCCGAGCTGTTCGGTTATAAAGCCGGCGCCTTCACGGATGCGAAAAAGGACAAGCCCGGAAGGATAGCGCTGGCCGAGAGCGGATCTCTTTTTCTCGATGAAATAGGCGAGCTTTCTTCCGCTATTCAGGTCAAGCTTTTGCGGTTCCTTCAGGAGAAAGAATACGAGCCGCTCGGTGCAACCGGCACTGTTAAAGCCAACGTACGCATAATAGCCGCAACAAACAAAGATCTGCGCGCCGGAATGTCAAATGGTTCATTCAGGGACGATCTTTATTACAGGCTAAATGTAATTAATATTAAGCTTCAGCCGTTGTCCGGCCGAAGAGAAGATATCCCTTTACTGATCAGCCATTTTGTAAAGAAATACAATGCATTGAAAAGCAAACATATCGAAGGCGTTTCGGATGAGGTTATGAATGTTCTTATGGAATACGATTACCCCGGCAACATAAGGGAGCTTGAAAATATTATTGAGCACGCCTTCGTTCTTTGCAGAGATGTTTACATAGGAATAAATCATCTACCCCAGCATCTGCGGGGAGAGAAAATTAGCGATGTATCGAAAATGACGTTATCCGAAATCGAACGCGTCTATATTATTGCAGCTCTTGAGAAACATGGCGGGCACAGATCCAAAGCGGCAGCAGAACTGGGCATCGATGCGTCCACTTTATGGAGAAAGATGAAGCAATATAAAATTTCTTAATAAGATAAAATGTAAAGGTTTTATTAATTTAATAAAAATTCATCGTAAAAGAATAGGGTCTTGCTGGACAATTTTCGGCAGGAATAAAAACTGCGTGTGCTCCGGAGGATGTTGCGGATGCACGGAAAATTATACCGAAAAAACGCTGTATGAAAAGAACCGGTAAAATGACTGTATATAAATTGCTGACAAAAAACATTCTGGAAAAATAAAAAATGAAAATATTAATAATACTTTTAACAGTGTTTGGAATACTTTATTCATCAGTATGTGCTTTTGCGGCTCATCCGCTTATTACAGACGATACCGGGACCCAGGGAGCCGGCAGGATACAAATTGAGCTTAACGGTGAATGCGGCAACGAGAAAGAGGACGGCGTGAACGAGAAGGCATATATAACCGCTGGAACCTTCACATACGGTTTGGCAGATAGTCTGGATCTAGCTCTTGGCATGCCGTATCAATATATAAAAACCGAGGGAGGTGAAGAAACTGGAAATAAAAAAGGCATATCCGACGCATTTTTTATATTAAAGTGGAGATTTCTTGAAACAAATATATTCAATTTTGCAATTAAATCAGGTATATCATTTCCTACAGGCGATTATAAAAAAGGACTGGGAAGCGGAAAAACTGCGTATTCAGGCTTTCTGATAAACACTATAAACCTTGAGATGTTTTTATTCCATGTTAATTTTGGATACATTAGGAACGAGAACAAGCTGGAAGAAGAAAAAAATCTGTGGCACGCTTCGCTTGCCGGAGAATATTCAATAATTAAAAAATTAAGGATTGTACTTAATATAGGCACTGAAAAAAATTCAGATCCTGATTCATCTGGAAATCCGGTGTTCTTACTCGGAGGACTTATTTTCTCGCCGAATGAAAATTTTAATATAGATGCCGGCTATAAATACGGTCTCACGGATGAAGAAACGAATTATACGATCCTTGGAGGTCTTACGTTCAGAATTTAGGTTATTTAAAAAAAATAACCCGGCAAAATAGAAGCGGTGGTATTATTTTAAAATATGCAAAGAATATCCCCCTTAGCCTGGAATGTGGAAATATCAATTAATCATTAAGAAAAAAATATTCGAAAACAAAGACATTAGGAAAGGTTCCCCCCCCTTGTGCCCATTGTAAGATTCGCGTTTTTAACTCCGCGCAAAGCCCTGATCCTTTCATGCAACTCACGGATACTTCTGGCATTGCCCGACACGATAACGACTTCAAGGCAGTTGTGATGGTCAATGTGAACGTGCGTTGATGAGGCTACGTTTTTATAAAAGTCATGCTGAATTTCGGTAATTCTTTCCTGGATGTTCGGCTGATGATGATCGTAGATAAAGCTGATTACCCCGAAGACTTCCTTATCCGTATCCCATTCTTCTTTCACAAAAACTTCACGTATCAGGTCGCGGATGGCTTCGGAACGGTTGGTATATTTCCTTCTCTGGATATATTTATCGAATTTTTCCAGGAGAATGTTGTCGAGAGATATGGAAAACCTTTTCAGCATATTAATAACGTATATATAATTTTTGAGCTCTTTCCGAATTCTTGGGAAATTAAATTTCCCTCCCCCCTATCCTCGTGCGAAGCCTCCCCTTGGGACTGAGGGGGCACCATCTCTGAAACTTATGTTTTAGTATTTTAAAAACAGCATTAAGATTAT
>CAZVDF010000081.1:0-10050 GCA_964626055.1 uncultured Leptospirales bacterium | reverse complement strand
AAATCCAATTATAAATAAATAACTCATCTTGACTGACTTTTTTATAAACATCTGCGATAGAATTAAGAAATAGTGTAATAAAAGTCAGTTAACTTGAGTTAATAAATAATACTCCCGAATCACTTTATGGAATTTACCAAAGATATATGGTAATATATGGATGAAGAATTAAAAAATAATCTTAATACTGTTTTTAAAATACTAAAACATAAATTTCGGCGATGGTGCCCCCTCCGGGGGATAGGGGGGAGTGAAGGCAATTCCCAATTTTCTGGAAAGAGTTAATTATTTTATACTACATAGAAATATGACTTCTTTTCATTTCAAAAATCAGCAAAAATATTTTAAAAATTGGAAAATTTTTGGGGAATTTTCTCCGGTTTTTCCTACTTAATATTCGTAAAGCAAAGGTGCTTGCATTGAAAATTTCAGGTTCGCTGGCAGATCCAAAAGTTGAAAACTTCAACAGGCTTTATAATTCGTTTTATTCGCCGGTATTCAGCATTGTTTATTCCAGGGTGAATAACTATCATGATGCTGAAGATATTTGCCAGGAGGTTTTTTTAAGATTTTACAACAAGCTGGAAGAGATAGACAATCCCAGAAAATGGCTGCTGGGATGTATGCGAATAGTTGTTCTGGATTTTTACAGGCAGAAGAACAGAAAGGACGAGGATATCGATGCGCTGTTCAACGATATAAGCATGGGCTACGTGAACGGATTCAGGGAGGCGCGCATAATAATTTCACAGATAATCGGGGAAGTAAGCGATGAAAACGATGAAGGCGATGCTTCGGACGCTTCGATCTTTAACCTGATAGCCGTCTATAAGTACAGTATTGCAGAAGCGAGCAGGCATCTGAAGCTCAATTATAAGCAGACCAGATACAGATACAACAGGATTTGTGAAAAGATATTATCCCGCCTGCGTGAAAAAGGGATCAGGGAATTGGGAGACCTGTTATGAAAGAATCGAAAATACTGGAACAGCTACTTGTAAAATACAGACTGGTTTCGCCAATCCGTTATTTTATAAAACGGAAAATTTTAAAGTCAAAAAGAAGTACATTGGTAAAAATATTAAAAATTAAAAAAATTGATTCGCTGTTTGTGTCGGCTGCCGTGCATTTCACTGATTTGTTTAATAAATTCGGATTCAAATTAAGTCTTGCAGGCGGAGCAAGGGCATTTGCCGCCGCAGCGGCGTTTTGCATGCTGATAATA
The DNA here is from genome assembly GCA_964626055.1 of uncultured Leptospirales bacterium. GTDB lineage: Bacteria > Spirochaetota > UBA4802 > UBA4802 > JAFGDQ01 > JAFGSG01. Next base: position 8,825 of record CAZVDF010000081.1, on the reverse strand, counting down.
ATATCCTCCTCGCTTGCAGTTGCATACAATTACGGCAGGATATCACAATACATTATTGCATTGATCGGCGTCCCGGATTCTCAAAAGGGATTTATAGTCGGCGCCAATGAATATGTAAAGATAATAAGAGATCACCGGGAGCTGCCTCCGGCAAAAGCAAAAGACAGGCTGATCACAAAAGACGAGATAATTACCGACGCGGGCGGGACCGTGGTCTTTCAGATCGAGAAGAATACCCTTGTGCGCATAATGGCGGAAAGCTCGGTCGCTGTTGAGATCGGCCTGGAAGTTAAGTCGATATTGCTGAAGCAGGGCACTGTTTTATGCAACGTACGGGAGCTGGGAAAGGATGAAAAATTCGGCGTAACAACGCCCGGCGCAGTGATTTTTATTACAGGAACGCAGTTCAGCGTAACTTATGAAAACGAGAGAACCACGTTGGCTGTTGCTGAAGGCTCAGTTCTCACGGAAAATTTAAGGAGCAGAGTAAAAATGCGGGTCGGCGAAGGGAAGACTGCAGTGATATTCGGAGACGGGATAGACTTGAACGATTCCGGCGAACCTGAAAAGTTAATTCTTAGGAGATTCGGGAGACTGGAATATATGAATGATATTATGAAAAAAAGCGAACTCGAAACAAACAAATTCTGGGAAGTTGTTACTGCCCCTGATGCGGAAAATAAAACGGGAAAAGAAGAAGATATTAAAATTACGACTCCGGAGGATATCCAGCGGAAATACGGAAAGCTTGAGGAAGTAGAGCTCTATAACGGAAGGAAATATACCGGAGCAATTGTATCGAGAGGCGGAATTTATTCTCTGGTGACTGTTGACGGGATAAAGAAGATCCCGGGAAAAGATATTAAGAATGTGAGAATAATAAAATAGACCTCACCCCCTGCCCCCTCTCCCGGAAGGAGAGGGGGTATAGGTCTCGGAGATAAAACATGAAAAAAAATTTAAAACGTATAAGTATTGTCAGTCTGATACTGGCGTTGTTGTTTACACTTGCCGGTTTATTGCTTTTGAAATATTATTATACCGGCCTGACCGAGAATAAGGCTGTTACGGAAAAAAAAGTACCAATCGCCGTGAGGGCAGCAAAAAAAACTGATTCCCGGAAGAAAACGGAAGATGAGAGTCAATTACAGACAAAGTTTAATTCGAATGAAGAAATAAAAAAAGTTTACGGCAGGCTTGAAAGCGTATATCTTTTTGACGGGAGGGAATATACCGGGGTTGTTTTGTCTGTTGATAATAACTACACAATGGTAACAGTTGATGGCGTAAAGAAACTCCCCATGAAAGACGTTAAGATGAGATTACTGATAGAGTAAAAATTATATAATATTCATTTTTAAAAAAAACTATAAACATGATAAATCGAGATAAATTACATAATTTACTCCGGAATCAGACCTTCCTGGTTAGTCTTTCATGTTTTCGAATGCTGTTGCATCAGGTCTGAAAGGCGTCCTCATAAATTTTGTAATGTATCTCGATTTATCAAACAATAAAGCTTATTTTAATGGCTTATAAACAAAAGAAATTATCAGTGAGGTTAAAAGGAAAAATATTATGAAAAATACCGGAATGAAAATAATTCTCGGCACTGCAATAATAGCGACGCTTATTTCAGGATTCACTTCGTGTGCCAGGAAAGAAGCAAACGAGCCCGCAATCATCACTTTTGTGCTCGGCGATGTTACAATACAGCGCGGACCGGATTCAGTTAAAGCGCAGGTGCGCGAAGCGCTTAAGGACGGCGATATTGTCACAACAGGCGAAAAATCCTACATGGTTGTCCAGATGGGGAGCAGACTTTTATTCAGGCTGGAAGCCGAATCGAAACTGGAGATAAAATCCGTTACAGAGTTCGGCAAAAACGAACTGAACCTTTCCAGAGGGCTGGTGCTTTCAAAGCTTTCAAAGCTAAAGAAAGGAGAACAGTATTTTATTAAAACTCCAACGACTGTGGCATCGGTGCGCGGGACAGTATTCTCAACTGAATTCAATAACGGGGTCACAAATGTCGCAGTCGCTGAAGGAAAAGTAAATGTAAAGCTGGTTTCAACAGGAGATGAAAAGGAACCGGAAGCGGAATCGAGCGCAGTGGTTACGGATAAGATTGAGCTCAGAAAAATCGATACTGTAGAAAAACTGGTGCTTAAAAAGATCGAAGAGACTCCGGTTATGGAGAATATAGATTCGATTAAAGCCGAAGACCTCGACAAAGAAGGGAACAGGATTCGGGAAAACGACGTACGCATCGATAAAGAAGTCGATAAAATCTTAAAAAACTCAATGACCCTGGACGAGATAAAGACCGAGTACGGAAGGATTGATGTCGTAAGACTATACACCGGAAAAATATACAGGGGCGCGATATTATCGCGCGGCAGTAAAATAAAGATGATCACACCTGAAGGAACGATTTATATTGAAGCAAAAAAGATCAGGCAGACGGAATCAAGGTAAAAGGGGCGCGACAGCCGGGATGAGCAACAATAACGTGAACAGAGCTGCGATTATCATACTGCTTTTTATTTGCGTCTTTTGCACGGCGCGCCTGAATGCGGAATATATTTTCCTCAGAGACGGAAAGATTGTTCAGGGTACAATAATAACGGATGAGGCAAATCTTATAACGGCGAGAGTCGGCAGGGAAACGAAAAAATTCAGGCGTTCCGAAATAATACGGATTCTTTATACAGATCTCAATATGGGCAAAGTATATATTCAGAAGCGCGACGGCACAAGCATTGTCGTACACATTGTGGATGAAGACAGGACAAGCTATGTCTGCAGAAAAGACCTGTATTCGCCTGTAGAATTCACGCTGAACAGAAGCGACGTGCTTTTTGTGGCTGAGAAAAACCCGTCGGGCCTTCAGGGGCAGTCGGATACGACATGGGTTAAGCTCACATGGTTCCCGCCGTATGACCCGGTAAGCAAATATAATATTTACATGAAGGCCTGGAAAAGCGGCAAATACGAAAAGGTCGATGATACTTCGAAAAAAGAGATCACGATAAAAGACCTGAAAAGCAATACCGAGTACTATTTTATTGTAAAGAGCGTTGACCGCGACAATTACGAATCGTCTCCGAGCAACGAGCTTAAGCTTACTACAAAGAACATCCCTCCCCTGCCGCCGAAAGACAGCTCTGTTGAACAGAATCCGGACGGCAGTTTTATTGTTAAATGGACAGGGGCGTATGATCCTGACGGGATGATAAAGGCATATAAAATATACAAAGTGCTGACTCTAAAGTCATCGCTTATGGCAACAGTGACCGGAGCGGAATTCGTTATTCCGGCAAACGCAAAGTTTGACCGCATTTATATTACGAGCATAGACAATTATAATTCGGAGTCCGGAGACAATGCTCCTGTCTATTTCGAGCAGAGGCCGGAGGTTAATTTCAGCATACATCCTCTTGCGGCTTTTCCCATGCAAAATATGAGAAAAGCTGTAAAGCCCGGATATGGGGCGTCTCTGCGGGCCGGGATTTCAAACTACTATTACCCGGGCCTGGATATTAAGATGGAACTGTCCTATATTTATTTTAAAGGCAAAGGCAGAGACAATCTTGCCGCACCCGAGAACTCGCTCAACAGCATTGTTCTTGCCCCCGCGCTTCTTTCTGCCGGATACTCGTTTTATCCGCACAAGGCACTGCATATTTCGCCTGCAGTATACGCCGGCGTGTGTCTTGTGAACACAAAATACACTTATTTTGATATTCCGGCTTCGGCAAAAAAATCCGTAAACGACACATCGTACGAGCCCTGCTTCGGCGCAGGCCTTACTATACGCTGGGATATAGCGCCGTGGTTTATCGGCATATCTGCGGATTACAGGTACATCGCGGAAGAATCAGGTAAAATAGCGTACTGGTCGGTGTCGCCGTGCGCAGGATTTAAGTTTTAGGGGACATTTTTGGCAGGAAAAAGCCGTCTTAAGCTGACACACAGCATGATTGAATTAGGCTGTTCCTTATAGAATAATAGTCTTTGCATTTACGGCCCCCTGACACCCTGAGGGGGCACCAGTTATGAACATTGAAAGGCGAATGTCAGTTTTTATTTCAAGGGTGTGCCCCTCTTTAAGGAACAGGTAGCAGAAAGACAACGATAATGAGCAGAATAATGAAAAAAATAATTACTAAGTTTTGGAGAATCTTTAGAATGAAAAAAGCATCAGCAATTCTAATATTTATGTTAGCAGTATCGTGCTCGGACGCAATAAATGACATGATTGACGACCTGTATCAGCAGGTGCCGATATGCGTTGCTTTCGACAGCACGGCAACCGCACCGGACGGGCGCGGATGGAAGAACGCGTACAATAATATTCAGGATGCGGTTGCTGCTGCTCCCGAGAGAGCAGAGATATGGGTAAAAGCAGGGACATACATTCTGACATCCCCGATATCAATTTCAAAAACAATATATATTTATGGCGGATTTAACGGTACAGAGAGCAGACGGAAGCAGAGAAGCACAAATAATACCATTACAACAATCGATCAATCCGCATTTGCAATTCAGTTTGATGCTCCTGCTAAAGGCACATTGGATTGTTTCAGAATAACGGGAACTCCTATGACAATAACAAGCAATGGAACTTTTCCTTCGATTAACAACTGTTTATTTGATACTATGTCCGTCACTAGTAAAAGTGGTGGAGCATTGACTATAGGAATTGCAAAAGCGACGATTTCAAATTGTACGTTTAAAAACTGTTCAACAGTAACCAGTGGCAATGGCGGAGCTATTTATGCAAATAATAATGCCACGTTAAATTTAGTTAATTGTATATTTTCCGGAAATATTGCAGCGTCAAATGGGGGAGCTATCCATGCTTATACAAACGCTTCCTTATACATATCAGATTGTCAGTTTATTAATTGCAAAAGCCCAAACGCAACAAGATTGGGAGGTGCAATTTATTCGCAAAATAGTTTATTAAATATTTCCAATACATATTTTACTGGCAATAACGCTGGTAATGGTGGAGGAGCAATTCATGCTATAGAGTCTACTACTTTAAATATTTCGAATTCACATTTTATCGATAATTCTGCCGGTTCTTGGGGAGGTGCTATTAATTCAAATAATTCAAATACAACTATTTCGAATAATTGTCTTTTTAAAAATAATACGAGCACTTACGGCGGTGCAATTTATACATCTGAATTAAATATGACTATTTCGAATAATTGTTCTTTTATTGATAATTCAGCAACTAATGATGGAGGAGCTATTTGTGTTTCTGAAGCTGGAGATGCTTCAGTAAATGTAAATGCCTGCAAATTTATACATAATACTACTTCGGATACTGGAAATGGAGGTGCCATATATATTTTCGATCAGGCGGAAGCTTCCAGTTTTATAAATTCATTTTTTTATCAAAATGCAGCAGGCAACGGTGGCGGAATTTATTCCGATGCACAATCAGATAATATTCATACATTTGTTAACCTGACTTTTTATTCAAATAATGCTACAAATGCTGCAGGCAATGGCGGCGGAATATATTGTGCTTCTCATAATCACTCGATTTATAACTCAGTATTTTTTAATAATACAAGTTCTTCAACAAGCACAACAGGAAATATTTATCCAGATAGCGCAGTAACATTAAATAATTGTTTTTATAATGAAGGTGCTGTTGGAGTCACAGCAGATCCTACAACGAATATCAACAGTTATTCTTCTCCTTTTGTGAGCACTACTTATGGTAATAACGATTTTCTATATCCAAGTTCAATTATCAGGGATAAAGGAAGTGATCCTGCTGTTCCTTCGGACAGAATAAAAGACCTCGCGGGCAATCCGCGCATAGTAAACGGCACTGTGGACATGGGCGCGTACGAGTGGCAGTGACCTCATCCCCTCGCCAGGGAAGCCTGGAGTATCCCCTTCTCCCAAAGGGAGAAGGGGTGAAAACAAGTATTGCTTGGAAGATGGCAGATTTTCAGAATAAAATGATCATCCCCACAGATTTTTCGGATATACGCCCTCGTTTATAAGCTTTTTCACGCTCTTCCTTACATAATCCCTGTCTTCCTGATATGTTATCCCGAGCCAGGAGGCATTTGAGCGTAAAACCTTTACTTTTGCCAGATTTTTCCGGATTAGATAGCTCACAACCGAAGGAATATAAAATTCGGCTTTGACATTATTTATATTATTCTTTAAAAAATCATGAAATTCTCTTCTGAGATGCTCAAAAATCCACGGAGTGAATCCGAACATGTTCATCGAAACATATTCATTACCGCTGAATTCAAAGGCTTCCCCATTCTCCTTAATTGAAAGTATCTTCCCGCCCGATTTTTCTATTTTAGTATGCTCTACAATATTTTTCAGGTAGCTTTCCCCTTCCAGGGCGCATATCCCGCGCGAAACATGCCCGTGCTCGGACAAAGTATTCTTAAGAATGTACGCAGCCATAGCATACTCACCCGATCCTGAATTGACTTTGCATAAATAATCCCCTAATATATTAAATGAATCCCTGCCGTAAAAATCATCGCCGTTAATAACGGCAAATGGGCTGTCAATCGCCAGGCTGGCGCATAAAATTGCGTGACCGGTTCCCCATGGTTTTGTCCTGCCTGCAGGAATCGAAAAATTACCGGGAATATCGTCAAGATTCTGGAATACATAGCTTGTATCTATCTTCCTTTCATACTTTTTACCCACTGTTTCCCTGAAATCCTTTTCGATATCCTTACGAATTACAAAAACCACATTCTCGAAACCGGCCTGGATCGCATCAAAAACGGAAAAATCTATTATTGTTTCACCGTGTTCCCCAACCGGGTCGATTTGTTTAAGCCCGCCGTATCTGCTGCCCATCCCGGCAGCTAAAACGAGTAACGCAGGTTTCATAAAATATCTCCTGATAATAAAATATATTTTTTCTTGATTTTTCAAAAATATTATGATACTTTGTATACTAACACGGCAAGTATATATTCTTGCTAAAGAAAAATTTAGTATAAGATGTATTTTAATAACCAATCGACCACTGCTTTTCCTTTCTATCAGCTCAATTTGTATAAACCCACACAGGTTTAAAGGCAGTATTTTGAAATATAATATAATAAGGCTTGACAACTTTTTATATTATATTTTATGGTCTATTTATCATACTAACTAAATTTTAAATATAACTCATAGGAGAATTTTAATATGAAGACCGATTTAGTTATTTTAGGATTGATTGACCGCAACATTCAGAGCGGTTATGACATCATGAAACAGTTGAAAAAGCTTACCGTCAAAAATGCCAACATTAAATTCGGATCCATCTATCACGCGTTGAAAAAAAGCACCGACAACGGCTGGATTAAAAAGACAGGATCAACCCGTGAAGGCGGAAACCCGGAAAAGCACATATACAAAATAACCCCTGAAGGCAAAAAGCACTTAAAGAAGGCAGCAAGAAAATACTTCAGCGATAAAGACGTATTTTTCGATGCGGATTTAACGCTTATGGTGCTGGACGAACTGGATGCGGAATCTATTGAGGAAAGAGTTCAATCCGTTAAAGACAAACTCGCATCCATTAAAGAAACAGACAGCCTGTATTTAAGCTACATAAGCCATCATTTAAAAGCTGAGCTGGCCTGGTTAAAAACACTTTAAGAATCACAAATTTTAAAAAAAGACGCAGTCCCCTGCGTCTTTTTTTAAGTCAGCCGATCTTTTATTCCGGTTTATTCGAAAAAACAAGAAGAGAAATACCCGTATTAATTTACTGTTTATTTCTTTTTTCAGCATATTAAACCTGCAAAAAATTATTCTTACCAATTATCCAATAATTAGCAATTAAAAATATTTTAATTTTTTGATTTATTTATTTCTTTTTATTTAATCATATGATATAAAACAATTAGTCGACATATTTCCGCAGGGAGTGGGATGCATCTGCGCTCATCTGGAACGAGATAAAAATCCGAATATTTTTAATTTAATAAAAGATATGAAAGGAAAAACCGCTAATTTCGCTATACCTGCTGAAATCACCGCAATATGGCAGCGGATAGTCGATTCTATTTCAACTCTGTTGTCTGTGCCCAGCGTTATGATAAACCAGGTAAAATCGTCCGAACTTGAAGTAATCCTCTCAAATACCCATAAAAGCAATCCGTTCCCGTCCGGAACCAAAATGCCGACGCTGGGTATTTACTGCGAAACAACGGCAAGAACACGCCAGAAACTTCAGGTCGATGACGCCAGAAAAGATCCTTTCTGGGCAAATTCACCTACGGCCGAAGCAGGAATATATTCGTACCTCGGTTTTCCGGTTTTCTGGCCTAATGGCGACATATTCGGGACTATATGCGCAGTGGATATAAAAGAAAATAGATGGATTACACCTTCCGACACTCTTCTTTTTGCCGTTAAGGACGCGGTCGAGGCTCATCTGGCGCTTCTCGCTTCCATGAACGAGCTTAAGAAAAAAAACAGGAAACTGAAAGTCGCTCTTAAAGAAGTAAAAACACTGAGAGGGCTTTTGCCGATCTGCGCTTATTGCAAAAAAATACGCGACGACAGGGGATACTGGATGCAGCTCGAAACATATATTAAAAAGCATTCGGAAGCGTCATTCAGTCACGGGATATGCCCGGAATGTTATAACAAAGAAATAAATAAAGTTCACAAAAAAAAAGAATATATTAAATAAAATTCCCCGGGGCAAGCCCCCGGTACTGACGTACCGGCCGCCACCTTCGGTGTCGGCTTAAGCGCGAACAAACCTCCTTCATCCCAAACTCCAACAATATTCATAAAAATATAAAAAAATT
>CAZVDF010000080.1:0-10310 GCA_964626055.1 uncultured Leptospirales bacterium | reverse complement strand
TCGCACGAGGATAGGGGGGAGTGAAGGCAATTCCCAATTTTCTGGAAAGAGTTAATATTTTTAAACAATCATCCCGATTTTTAATTAGTCAACGCGGAAGTTCAATAACCTGAGTTCTTTCCGTAACCGGTCATCAGGACCCTGAGCCTCGCGGGCCAGTTGGCCGGGCTTCGGAGCCTGCGCCATGCCGACCGGGTACCGGATACCGTCTCGACCGGGAGCACTGTCCCGCCATATACTTCGCTGTTAAAGGAAGCAACAATTAAACCGATGTCGGATTTGAGCAGCGGGAAACAATAATTAAGCCTGGCTCCGTATTCAAGAGGCGTCTCGTTAATTGCGCCGGGAATACCGCTTCGCCGCCCCCAGCGGAGCAGCATGCGGTAGAAGTCGGCAGCCCGGTTATACCCTCTCAGTTTACTTATTATAATTATAAAAATGGATACGAGTTGCGCCCAAAAACGCCTGTACCACGGCGCGCCGGCATATGATCTCTGAACAGCCCGGCGCGCAACCGCCGTTCTTGAGAAAAGCCATTTGAACAGGTAATACAGCGCAATTCCTGACAGAATCGCCAAGAGCGTAACTGAAAAAATTTTAATCCCCCAGTTAAATATTTTATCAAGGAATTCTGACCACTGGCCGCTTTCAGAAGCCCGGCTGAAGCCGGAGTTCGGGGAGCTTTCAGCAGGCTCCGGCCGCATCGACCTCGGCGCGAATAAAAATCTGAGCACAGCTACCGCCGCAGGCATTATAAAGCCTGCTCCGATTTTAAAAATACTGTAGCCGGTTTCCGCAGTCCGGGTCAGCACAGGCGTAAGTACAACTATTGTCATAGCCGATAATAACGCTACAATGCCGATCCCCATAACAATACTTATCCAGCGGAAGCCGGGCAAAAAATTTTTAGAAGCGTTTCGGGTATTTACGATTCCTATTGCCAGAAGTCCGAATAAAATGAAAGGGAATATCAGGTTGAACGACATATCATCGACTTTAATACCGCCTTTAATCTCCAGAATAAGTTTAAATATGAACAGAGAAAAAAAAGCGGCGAGCCCCAGGTCAAACCTGCCGCAGATCGCATAATATGTATTTTTTCTTTTGGCAAAAGCTCTTCCGCCGATCCAGAAAAGGATGATCCAGACAATCAGCATTATAAAATTCAGCCATTCCAGAGGCGAACGGCCGGCCGAAAAAAAAGCGATATACCATCTATCGCCGAATAATGGATGCGACGAAAAATAAACGATATAGATTATAAGAATAAATGAAATTCCGAAAGCCAGCAGATGGAGAATTGTTACATAAACTACCAGCCACCCCCTGCCGCTTGCAATACGGGTAATAAATACGGCCATGCAGAACATAAGAAATGCGCCGAAAAGCGGGAAAAAACTTTTTGCCGCAGTCATTGAAAAAGATGCCCATGCATACATCCAGAAAATTTCCATACCGATGCACAGCAGAGAAAGCAATATTCTCTTCTTATTCTTCATACTGCCCGGGCCTCGTTCACTTCATTATATTTAATATCCGTATTCTCTCCTCTTAAAGCAAGTATGTCCTCGAATGCATAAACTACGACGGGCGCTTTACGACGTCTGAAATAGCCGCAAACTGCAGCAGCCCCTGAATTTTTATTATATGTAAAATAAACGCATGTTGTTCCCGCAGGCACACGCACAGTATGCCTCAGAAATTCTATTACGGGTTCTGCCATGTTCATTTTTAATCTGGCCATCGCTTCGAGAATGGCGCTTACCTGCGCCGAAGTCCTCGATACGGGAACTACCGGAGAAAAGCCGTTGCCTGTCATGGCGCCGTTTGCAGCGAAACCGACTGCAGAGCCGCGACGCTTAAGGTGTACCGCCATCGATGCCGCAGCTTCCAGTGTAATCTCAAATGCTTCCGCAGCGGATTCTTTCACGAACTCTTCAACATCCACAACCAGCATAACTTTTTCCTGTTCTGTGGATTCGAAGATCTTCTCCTGAAGGCGGCAGTGCCGCGCGCTTGCTTTCCAGTGTATGTATTTTGACGGCCGGCTGTAATGGTAGTCTGAAGTGCCCAGTATATAAACCGGGTCATGTACAGGGTGCTTTCCTCCAGGGACGCCGAAGAAATCGCGCCTAGGAATATTAAACGGATTAAGGGGCACAAGCCTGGGATACACTATTACCCGGATTGCTTCTTCGCTGATGATTTTCTTGATAAAAAAACCGAATAGATCCCCGGAAGCGAAGTTTATCGGCCCGATCTCATGGACGCCCCTGGATTTTGCCTGCAGGCTCCAGTGAAAGTTCGCTTTCTGGTTCCAGAGCAGGGTATCGTCTCCTTTTAACTCTTTACTGCAAAAGAAAAAATCTGAAACCGCATTGCCGGAAAAATCGACAGCAATCCCGACCGGCAAAAACTTTTTGTTCTCAATGCTGATATTAAACGAAAGATGATCGCCGGCAAAAAGTCTCTTTCTGTCAATAAGGACAGAATATCTTATCCTGAAACCGCTTGCCTGCGTCCAGAGTTTCATGCCTCCTGCCAGGCTGAGAGCGATTGCAGAAAGAACCGCAAGCTCGCGGTTCCCATTCAGAAGAGCGGCGAATAATGCAACGACCATTATAATTATAAAAAATCCTGTAGTAAAAAGACTTGATACCCTGCGGTTAACAAATACGTTCATGCGGCGCTCCAGGTTAAACAGCTGGTACGGGCGTCCGGCTTATGATCTCTTCCAAAATGATCTCCTGCGTCATTCCTCGAAGCTCTTCTTCCTCTTTAAGTATAAGCCTGTGTGCAAGCACCGGGATCGCCAGGTATTTTATATCGTCCGGGAGCACATAATCGCGCCCCCGCAGGGCCGCAAGGGCCTGCGCCGCCCTCATGAGCCCGAGGGTTCCCCGCGGGCTCGCCCCGAGACGAAGAGCGGCATTATTCCGGGTAGCGCCGGCAAGGCTTACGATGTATTCTTTGACGGGCTGCGATAAAAAAACCGTTTTTCTTGCCTGCTGCAGTTTCGAGATCTCTTCCGGCAGGGCTACGGAAGCGAGCGCTGCAAGCGGATCTTTATCCTGGAAACGATCCAGTATGTTTATCTCTTCATTTTTATCAGGATATCCTAGCCGGATCCTGAGTAAAAACCTGTCCAGCTGAGCCTCGGGAAGGGGGAATGTCCCCTCAAGCTCAATAGGGTTTTGCGTGGCCATGACGAAAAACGGCTGAGGAAGAGGATAGGTCTTGCCGTCAACTGTCACCTGCCGTTCTTCCATGCTCTCAAGAAGGCTGGATTGGGTTCTGGGGATCGTGCGGTTGATCTCATCCGCCAGAAGCACATGAGTCATGACGGGCCCCGGCTGAAAAACGAATTCATCGAGATGCTGGTTAAAAATATTAAAACCGGTAATATCCGCGGGGAGAAGATCCGGCGTGAATTGCACTCTTTTGAAGGAAGCGCCTATGCTTTTTGCGAGAGATTTTGCTAGCAGCGTTTTTCCCAGGCCGGGTATGTCTTCAAGAAGCACATGTCCGTCCGCGATCAGACCTGTCATCAGAAGCTCGATCGAGGGGAGTTTCCCCACGATTACATGAGAGATATTGTCTACAATCCGCTTACATACGAAAAAATCCATAAAAACACACCTCCCTGCTCAATCGAAGCCACGCTATCAGGAGGGAGGATAATATCAATACAATTTTACAGATTTTCCATGACTCTTTTAACGAGAGGATAGATAAGAAGGATTAAGCTTAAAACAATAAGAATGACGGTTATTAAGATACCGATGATATTCTGCAGTTTTCCGTTTACATGCTCTCCCATTATGTCGGATTTATTTACCACTATTATCATGCATACCAGCACAACAGGGAGCAGAATGCCGTTCAGTACCTGAACCGCTATGGTGATATCGATAAGAGGAGCGTTGGGCAGCAGAATAATTATGGTAGAGATGATTATTATCGAAGTGAAAAGAAGATAAAACTGCGGTGCCTCTCTCAGCTTTTTATCGATCCCAGCCTCAAAGCCGAATCCTTCGCAGACAAAGAAAGCCGTCGCGACCGGCAGTATCGTCGCCGAAAAAATCGAAGCGATAAAAAGACCGAAAGCGAAAACGACCGAAGCCAGATTTCCGGCAAAAGGCTTAAGAGCAACCGCGGCATCCTTTGCTTCTTCAATTGTGATATTATTTACATGGAGGGTTGCACCGCAGGATACCATAATGAAAAATGCCACAATTACGGTGGCGATCCCCCCGACAACGACATCGATGAGGGCGAATTTATAATCGCCTATCTTTATTCCCTTTTCTATTACAGAAGATTGCATATAGAACTGCATCCACGGGCATATAGTTGTGCCTACGAGGCCGAGCACCAGCGTCAGATATTGTTCATTGTACTGAATTTCCGGATTAATGATCGCCTTGCCGATCTGTGACCATTCCGGCCGTGCCAGAACAGCGGACACAATATATGATAACAGACAAAAACTGAATACCAGGAATATTTTTTCAGTTTTTTTATAATCCCACTTTACAACGATTATCCAGACGACCAGGGCGGATACCGGGACGGATATGTATTTACTGACATTGAAAACCATAAGGCTGCCCGCAATGCCCGCGAATTCGGTGGCAGTATTGCCTATATTCGCAATAAGCAGACAGACGAAAATATAAAATGTGATCTTTACCCCGAAATTTTCTCTAATAAGATCCGCCAGTCCCTTTCCGGTAACGATCCCCATCCTTGCGTTCATTTCCTGCACTGCTATAAGAGCTATAAAAGAAGGGACAAGCGTCCAGATAAGGTTATACCCGTATTCGGCGCCTGCAACCGAATATGTAGTGATGCCGCCGGCATCATTGTCAACGCTTCCCGTAATTATGCCCGGTCCCATTACGCTGAAAAAAATAATGATGTTCCTGAAATAAGGATTCTCTTTTATTTTTTTTATCAAAACCATCGTGATCAGGATATCTCCTCGCTTTCTTCTCTCATTTCCGGGAATACTCTCTCAAGGGCGTCTTTAATGGTAATGATCCCGATAATTTTATCATTCTCGTCAACAACCGGCACCACGACAAAGTCATATTTAAAGAACACCCTTGCCACAACATCGATATGCGAGTGAGCTTCCACCGTGATGACTTTAGTGTGCATAAGTTCCGATATCGGCCTGTCTGGATCGGATGTTAAAAGCTGCTTCAGAGATACTACGCCGATTATTTTATCGTCTTTATCGATTACGTAAATATAGTAAATAGTTTCGAACTCTTCGGCTTCGTATTTTATTACGCTAAGCACATCGGAAATGCTAATGGAAGCGTTGACCGCAATAAACTCAGTATTCATTAAACTGCCCGCGGTGTTTGCCGAGTGCCGCAGAAGGTCTTTTATCTGAATTACGTCCTCAAGCGGCATTATTCTATAAAGGGCATTCCTAATTTCCGGTTTTATTTCTGCGAGAAAATCTACAAGCTCGTCCATAGGCATTTCAAGCAGTACTTTTGAAAGGTCCTCAATGTTTATAAGATCGGCAATCTGCATCTTTATTTTTAAAGGAAGCTCCTGGAAGGTTTTGGCTGCAGTCTGATTGTCGAGGGACATCAAAACATTTATTCTTTCTTCCGTCCCGAGATCAATAAGGATATCGGCAAGGTCAGCCGGATGAAGATCGTACAGTTTCGAAACCGGCACCGTTAAAGACAACGACTTGAATTTATCCGAATCCGTCAGCGGATGGACATATTTCCATGGTATGAATTTGTCCTTAATATTATAATCGAAAAGCCATTTGAATATTGTGCTGAAAAAACCGAGCCACCCGAGCCTGCGGAGCAGCCCTTTTGCCCCTATGTCGACATGGATTATCCAGAGTGCCATTTTTTCCCGCAAAAGATGCAGATCGTTCACGCGAACTACTTTTGAACCGTGAGTATCCACTATCTGTTTGTCCCAGAAAATCTCTTTCAATTTGAGCTCGTTAGCGGCCAGGGTGACCGGCTCATTAAGATTCGAGAAGTAATTATCTACGAGAATGGACGAGTTCTCATTTACCGACCTGACACACGACCATGGCAGACGGAAACGCGCGCTTCTATTACGCTGGATTATCAGCCCGGAAACCCGGGGGTACATTTCTTTAAGCTCGATAACGAAATCCTCAATTTTACCGATCTTCTTATTGCTGCCGCTGTCGCGTACCGGCAGGTCTATTATCTGCGAGAGAAACGAAAATGTCGGCACGCTGTTCGGCATTACTGAAATTCCTTTTACTAAAAATCTATATCATTGCCTAATTATAAATCTGTTCATCAAATCATTCAAATTTATTTAATAAAAATTACAATATTTTTTAAGGCATTACAGATTTACGGACAATCCTTTTCCCTTAAGATAGTCTTTCACTTCCCGTATCCGGAATGTGCGGAAGTGAAAAACCGAAGCTGCAAGAAGTATATCTGCGCCTCCCCTGACGACTCCATCGTAAAAATGTTCGAGCTTTCCAGCGCCGCCGGAGGCGATCACGGGCAAGTCAACCGCATCCGAGATCGCCTTTGTAAATTCAAGATCGTAGCCGGCGAGGGTTCCGTCTCCGTCCATGCTCGTCGGCAGAATTATGCCTGCACCGAGTCCCTGGCACTCCACAGCCCACTTTACGGCGTCTTTGCCTACAGGTTTTGTCCCGCCTGAAATCACAAGCTCAAATCCAGAAGGAATCTTTTTATTTCTTCTCGCGTCAACTGCCACAACTATTTTATCGGAGCCGAATTTTCCGGCGGCCTGCTTTACTATATCCGGATTTGCTGCGGCCGCGCTGTTCATGGAAACCCTGTCGGCGCCGGCTTCAAGAACCAGCTCAATATCCTCTATTGAGGATATCCCGCCTCCAACTGTTAACGGTATATGTATTACCGAAGAGACATTCTTTACCCATTCCAGGCGCGTCTTCCTGTTCTCGAGAGTAGCGGCAATGTCGAGCATTGCAAGCTCATCGGCGCCTTCTTTCTGATAGAATGCAGCGTTCTCTACCGGGTCGCCTGCGTCTTTAATATCAATAAAATGCACGCCTTTTACAACGCGTCCGTTCTTCATATCAAGGCACGGCATAATTTTTATGGTTTTCATAAGATCTCCGAAACGAAATATAATTATTTAAAAATTTTATTGTTAATCTATTTGCATAATTGTCAAATATTTTCAGAAGTCATCTTAAAATTATAGATTCATATAGATGATTTAAGATAAATTGGAAATGACTTCTAATCATTTCATCATAATATTCAATTCACAATGCAAATAATTTATAATTTTTTTTATTTCTTCATTAAACAACGGAGTCCAAAAAGAATTGCCCGAATTGCAACATTCCGCTCATGATCACGAACAGGTGGGATATCGAAATCCATTACTGCATAAAATGCTGCGGTAGATGGGACAAAACATAATCTAAAAATAGCTTGTAAATTTGTTTGTAACCGGATATTAAAAACATAATCCGGTAAAAAATATTAAAAGGAGTCGTAAATATGGAAGAAAGAGATTTTGATATGATCAAAAATTTAATCATGAAAAAAGGCCCGGTGAGGATTGCGGTTATCTCGGCTGCAGTTTTGATAATTTTGCTGTTATTAAGACCATGGGTTCAGATTGGAGCGGGTGAACGGGGCGTTGTACTTAATTTCGGCGCAGTTCAGGAAAATGTTCTGGGAGAAGGTCTCCATTTCAGGATACCTCTCGTTCAGGAAGTAATAATAATGGACGTTAAAGTACAGAAAGCGACCACCGAAGCCGCTGCCGCATCCTCTGACCTGCAGGACGTAAGCTCCACAGTTGCCATCAACTATAACATAGCTCCGGACAAAGCGAATTCTGTCTATCAGACAATAGGGATACAATTTAAGGAGAGAATAATTGATCCTGCCGTGCAGGAGACAGTAAAGGCAATTACGGCCAAATATACGGCGGAACAGCTCATTACAAAGAGACCTGCTGTAAGCGATGCAATGAAATCAACGCTTACCGACAGACTTAAAGAGCATAATATATCTGTTGTCGCGTTTTCCATAGTAGGCTTCAGCTTCAGCAAGATATTCATGGAAGCGATAGAGTCAAAGCAGACAGCCGATCAGCTCGCGCAAAAGGCTCAAAGGGATCTCGAAAGGGTCAAAGTTGAAGCTGAACAGAAGATAACCTCAGCAAGAGCAGAGGCGGAGTCGCTGCGCCTTCAGAGAGCGAATATTTCAAGAGAATTGATCGATCTCCGGAGAGTGGAAGCCAATCTGAAAGCGATTGAAAAATGGAACGGAATATTACCGCAGGTTACAGGCAACGGAGCGGTTCCTTTTATCGGTGTGGATGATCTTAGGAACAGACAATAGATTTACGCCATGTTCAGCATCCGCTGACATGCCGGTAATAATTACCGCGCCGTCATTCGCCGCCGATCAGGCGCTTGAGTCTGTCGGGAATGTCAAAAAAGTTTTTAACAGCCATAAAATTATCCTTGTGAATTTTACTATTTCAAGATAGAAGCCATCTCAAAATTTTACTGCTGTAAAATCTTTTACTTATTTCATCTTGACGTATTTAAAAATTAACGCTAAAAACATAAAAAACACAAAGGAGGGTATATGAAAAAAGACTTACTATTGCTTATATTTCTGTTTCTGTCAGCGGCAATTGCGGATGCTCCCGATTTAAATAAAAACTCGGTCATTGTTAATTTTACAATTCCAATACATTTTAAATAAAAAAAATGCAATCCGGCACAATCATCGACAGCCATACTCACTGGGGCCCGTCAAATTCTATGGGCACAGTCGTTACAACAAGTGAGCTCCTGAGACAGCAAAAAGAAGCCGGCATCACGCATGTTATGATCATGCCGTTCCCTTCCACGGCGATCGATAATAACGATATTAATTTAAAAGTTCTCGATGAAATAAAAAAGATACCTAATTTTATTCCATATCATTACATAAGGGAGGATTATGATATTGAAGGATTCGATCCGATCCCGGAGAAGTACTATGGAGGAAAGTGGCACTGGATGAGAGGCGTGCAGGATTCATCCTCAAATTATAATGTGCTCAAAGATAAAACCCTGCCGGGATTGATCGAGAAGCTCGCTGCAGCGGGGAAACCGGTAATATTTGAAGAGGAGCTGTCTTTCACGGAAAGATTCGTTGATATGGCGCCGGGTGTTAAGCTTATTATTCCGCATCTCGGTCTTCTCGGCGGCAACCCGGATGACTTTTTACACGCCTTTAAAAAAAATAAAAATATCTATTTTGATACAGCTCTCGGAGACATATCCTCAATTTTTAAATTTGTACGCGTGATCGGCCCGGAAAGAGTCCTGTTCGGATCGGACGTGCCATTCGGCTCTATGAAAAACGAGCTTTCCAAGGTGCTTTCCCTGCAGATACCCGATGAGGAAAAAGAAATGCTGCTCTATAAGAACTTTTTAAGGTTAACCGGCTATAAAATATCAGCCCGATAGAAGTATACCATATTATTCGAATTTAACGGGTATTCGCATTGGCTTTTTCGAAGTCATCTTAAAATTATTAATTCGTGCAATTAATTAATAGTAAACTGAAACAGAATTTATTACGTCCGATTCTCAAACCGATAAAATCCTGCTTTATATAACACGGACAGACATGCACCGGGGGATGAACGGGGAGTGAATAAATGAGCAATAAAATCGATTTATATATGATCAGCTGATATTCAGGAATTTAGCAAGGTTCAGTTTTTTAATCGTATTCTTAATTATAGGCGACATATTCACCAGCGACATCTTCCTCCGGGGACCGGTAAGTGAATGCACGAAATTTACAAACATCGCGATGCCAGATGAATCGATAAAATTTACGTGAGACATATCTATCAAAATATCTTTATCCGGATTGGCTGTTATTGCTTTTTTTAAATCGTTCCGCAGAATATCCGCATTATTGATGCTTACCGTCTCGTCCATTATGGTTATAACAAATCCATTTTCTGTATTAACTGAAATCATTTTCTCATGCCTCCGTAACTGACCGCATATATTAACTAAAATTCGACCGGATTATTTATTCAATATTGTGAATCCGAAAGATTTCCATAACGCAGACTGAGCTGCAATTAATATAAATCTGCAAGTAAATCTTTAAAAAATAGAAATATATAAAAAGTCAAGAAATTTAAAAATATAATTCATAATTTTAAAAGGATATACGGATTTCAATTGACTTTTTTGTTTTATTGGAGTATCACTGGAGCCGTGAACATCGCAAGAAGCTATTCCAATCAAA
>CAZVDF010000079.1:0-10690 GCA_964626055.1 uncultured Leptospirales bacterium | reverse complement strand
TTATATTATAAATCGCATACGAATTTCAATTGACATTTCATAATTTTCTACTAAAATTATTATCTATAATTTGTTGCGTTAACATGCTGCTGGAAAGCGTCTCATTATACGGCGAGGAATACATTTTTATCGGCCATTCTAAAGAGTACAGTTATGGCGGTCACATCATCGATAGAAAATTTTTTCATGAAGAAATACAATGATGCTTCCTTTATGAAAAGACTGAGATCTGTTGTGTTTATACGGATGCAATTCATCTTTATAGGAATGGTTTTTCTGACTGTCATCACAACAAACATTATAACTCCCGATTTTGCTACCGTGAGCTATAATGTCAGTATGTCTTTTCTTATTCTTTCTTATATTGTATGTTTACTCTTCCTTAAATCCGGTTTGCATTCTGTTGCCGTTTCTCTCGGCGTGCTTTTCCCTATAGCGATGGTAGTACTGCAGGGACTTTCTGTTCCTACAATAATCGGTAAATATATTTATATGTGCTATCTGCTTCTGTTTATTATAATGGCCGCGCTTTACAGCGGAAAAATTCTGGTAATTGCCACTTCGCTTGTTGTTGCAGCGACAGGGGCCATGATAGTTATCAGGTCGGAAGGTATCATTCCGGCAGAAAGTGTTAAAACGGTTATCGTTCATTATTTTTTTGTTACTGTTTTTATAAGCAGTATTTGTATCCTGATATTAATAATTGTGAATGCTACTCTTGGAGATTCGGAAAGCAAAAGAATAAAAATTCAAAAGCAGTTTGAAAAGATTGATGAGATTCTTAAGACATGCACCGGTGTTTCAGTAGAGCTTTCTTCAGTTGCCGAAAGATTGAAATCAGGGGCTGAAACTTTTTCTGGTAATGCGCAAACACAGGCTGCAAGTGTAGAAGAAATGACTTCAACGCTGGAGGAAATAACCGCTACCTCGGAGTCTTCGTCGGATATGACGGCGAAACAGGTTGATATGATGAAAGCGCTTCTTCAAAAGCTCGATACTATGTTCACCATAGTGAGCGGCGGCAGGGAAAAGATGGAGAAAGCCCAAATACTCAAGGATAAACTTGACGGAAAGACCCGTGAAGCTATTGAGGAGATTGAGCAGTCCAGGAAGAATATGGAAAGTGCCATTAAAAGCAGCAGCAGTGTCAGCGATGCTGTAACTATAATTAATGATATTTCCGACCGAATAAATCTGCTATCGCTGAATGCCGCAATAGAGGCCGCGAGAGCTGGTGATTTCGGTAAGGGATTCGCAGTTGTAGCAGATGAGATAGGTAAACTTGCTGAACAGACACAGGTAAACTCATCTGAAATATCAAAGCTAGTTAAAAGCACTTCAAATGAAGTCAACCGGACGGAGCAGTCATTGTTAAAAGTCAATAAATCTGCCCGGGATGTAATCGATCTTGCGTCATTATTAGGGGAAATTGTCATGGGAGTAAACCAGGTCTCCAAACAGGACCTTGAAATGAATCTTTCGGTTAAGCAGAGTGCGGGCGAAGTAATGAATGCATCGGATACGGTAAATTCATCCATGTCCGAGATGGCTAATGCGATGACTGAAATAAATAAGGCTGTGATGACGATCAACGAATCGATACAGGCACTGGCCATGGGGGCCGGCAGTGTAAACGATTCCGCGAAGGACATTATGGCATCGATTTTAAGCCTGAAGGAAGTCCTGGGGAAAAAGTAAATTACATTCAGAAATTATTAAGAGTGCGTCCTAAAACTTCATTTTCCCCTAATTATTTGGGACAGCAGTGATACTCTCTTATTAAACAAAAAGCAATTATGATGAGGGATAAACTAATGCGGAAAATAATCGTATGCAACATAATGTCACTTGATGGCTATTATGAGGGGCCTGGTAAAAATGTGTTAGCACTGTTCGAGTATCGCAGGGCAACATACCAGTCTGACGAAAGTTTTGATTATTACAACGCAGAACGATTGCGTTCTGCCGATACGCTGTTATTGGGAGAAACGACATATAAAATGTTTAAAAATTACTGGCCATTTGCCGGAGATGATCCTAATGCTACGCCAGTTATTAAAGATATTTCAAAACTTAATAATTCAATAGAAAAAGCAGTAGTATCAGACAATCTTTCCTCTGAAGAAACAAAAGCATGGTCGAATACTACAATTATTAAAGGTGTAGATCTGTTTTCAAAAATTAATAAATTAAAACAAAAATCCGGTAAAGATATATTAATATTTGGAAGCCGAATACTCTGGAACTATCTACTGAATAATAATCTGATCGATGAGTTACATTTTATAATCGCTCCTATCGTATTAGGCGAAGGTACGCCTATATTTGTCAGTCAGCCGGAAGTTACACTTCGGCTTATTAATACTTATAGCTGGAAAGATTCTGGTAATGTGCTTGTCCGTTATACTGTCTCTTAGTTATAAAAGGCGGATTAAATGCATTAAAATTGAATGTGTGGCACATAGGCACTGGAAAGGATCATCCTTTACACTCGTGTTTTAAAAATTGTAAATTATGATCCTTTGTGGATATTCAATATATAGGTAAATATGAAATTTATCACTTCAATGTATATCTTTAATGCTACCTTGCTTTTATTGCATGAAATTGAATCTGCATATGAAAATGAATGGAAAATGTTTAAATTGCCTGGTGGAATAACCGGATTTTTGCTTTTACATATTCCAATTATAATTATAATTTTTTATGGCTTAATCGAGATCGAAAAAAATTCAACTCTCGGATTGATATCAGGAATTATTCTTGGAATTGGCGGTTTGTTTCCATTCATCATGCATAAGCTTATTTTTAAAACAAATAAACAATTCAATTTGCCTATATCTAATGCAATAATATATTTAAATATTTTATCCGGAATCTGTTTGTTGTTTTTATCAGTGTATATTTTCTTGGCCTAATGATTTTCTATATAGCATTATTGATGTCTATTTAAATGAATCACCTCTGATGTCTTCATGATAAATGTGTGCCTATAAACCGAATCTATGATTTCCTACTGATCCGATTCTGTGATATTTCTGCTGCAGGATTAATCCGGATATAATCAAAAGAATTCCGGGAAACGGCAGTAAATTATTTTTTGATACCATAACCCATGTATGAGCTTTCAAGATCATTGCTTTCAGAGAAATTTAAACGTTCAGCCAGTTCTTTATAGGTTATTTTTTTTCTTGATGCTTTATATAAATTTATGAGGATTGATGGACTTATATGCTCCGGTGTTATCCCTTTGACATTATTTAAAAAAATATTATTATTCAACAAGATCGATTTTAATTCATCCGGCTTTATAAACATATCCCAGACATGCGTGTCTTTCGCGATAATTGATGTAAACCTGCATTTCTGCATAAAATAGATCATCATAATTTTACTTATTATTGATCTGTTGATAGTATCAAAGAAAAGAAGGCCTCCCGTTTTTAGGACACGGGAGATTTCAGAAATTACCTTATTAACATCGTTTACATGCTCTAAAACATCACAACAGAACACCATATCAAATACACTATCCTCGAACGGAAGTGTTTCGCCGAACGATTCCTTGTATTCAATATTCAGGTTTTTCGTCACTGCGTGCTGTCGTGCAATGTTTATGGATTCTTTTGAGGGATCAACACCAATAACATTAAGTCCTATTTTATCTAATTCCTCAGAAAGAAATCCTCCTCCGCAACCTACATCCAGGACTTTTCTATTCTTAAATCCTGATTCAAATTTTTTTTCCAATAAATTTCTAAAATAATTGGATCGCACCGGATTTATTAAGAATCTTATGCTTGCGGTGGTGCCTTCATCTTCGGACCACCATAAGTGAGCTATTGCGTCATAATCGTTATTGATTTTTTTCATATTAAAAAACCTATCTGTTTTTAAACAATAAAATGTAAAAATATTTGTTTATTATTTAATATTTCCTTGAATAATCAATTCAAATACTACATTATACATTTCTTATAATTAAGAAAATTTTTTAGTTCATTTATATGAAGTATAATACCGGAAGACGAAATTGTAATTAACAATTGTTAATTAGCTTTTTTAATCTAGTTATGACGCGAGATAATGAAACCGGGATTATATCTAAATATGAAGCAATAAATTGCTGAGGAATTCTTGATGCCTATTCTGGATCTTTATGTATAAGTTTTACGTATCTTTTTTTGGGACTATAAAGTATAAATTGCGTTTACAAATTCATGCAATATATAAGCTGTGAAAATAATAATTTACAGCTTTCATATCAATCATGACGATTTTTTCAGATTTTTTATCTGAATTATCTCAATTGTTCAGTCTTCTATACGGACTGAATCCTTGAAATTGTTTATTCTTTTCATTCCAGTTCCAGGGATTCAGTCAACAATCTCGATCCATTGCCCGCGCAGGTATTTCATAACAATTGTATATCATAATGAGTATAATAAAAAAGTAGGTTTTTTGCGTTTAACATCTTCCCTGCCAATAATAACCGTTGACAATTTCCATCTAAAATTTCAGAATGAGAAAGACAAGGCGGAGGCTCTGTTTATGATACATTATGCGTGGATTATCGCCTTTACGGGAATGCTCATTCTTCTTCTATCTCACGGGTTCGGTAGAATGTCCTATTCGGTCATATTGCCTCAAATGAAGGACAGTCTTACTCTTACGTATACCCAAGTGGGACTTATCGGAACAGCCAATTTTATCGGTTATCTCTGCCTTGCAGTCATCGGGGGATTCCTCGCAACCCGTTTCGGCATCCGACGGCTGGTGTTCGCGTCGCTTCTTGTTATGGGGATCAGTCTATTTGTTACAGGACTTTCGGAATCCTTTGTTTCCGCTTTCTCAGCAAGACTAATAACGGGATTGGGAAACGGGGGAAGTTACGTTCCCGCCATGGCCCTTCCAGCGGCTTGGTTTGCCGCACGTAAGCGAGGCCTTGCCACCGGCATACAAACAATAGGTACGGGAATGGGTCTTTCCATTACAGGTCTAGCCCTTCCGTATTTCATCGACCTGTACGGTAAAGAAGGGTGGAGATATGCTTGGTTTCTGCTGGGATCTCTTGTCTTTATTCTTTCTTTTGTGTGTTACGTCCTTCTGCGGGATAATCCCGGGGAAAAGGGTTTCGCTGTATACGGCGGACACGACAGTGGGAAGACGATTTCCTCAACAACATTCTTTTCTGCATTGAGAGAGGTAATAGGAGACAGAGAAATCTGGAAGCTGGGCTCCATCTATTTCATGTATGGCTTCTCTTATGTTATCTACTTTACGTTTCTCATCGCTTATCTGATAAAAGAGACCGGTCTGGCACCACAATCGGCCGGGCATATATTTGCTGTCCTCGGTTTTTGCAGCATTTTCTCAGGGGTCTTCTGGGGCGGTATTTCTGATGTGGTGGGGAGACGTTATGGCTTAATGTTCTCCTACATTACCCTCGCCGTTTCCTATCTTATGATTGCCTTCGGGAAGGATACTATCTGGTTTTACTTGTCTGCGATCGTTTTCGGTTTCGCGTTCTCAGCAATTCCAGCAATTATGACCGCTGCAGCGGGAGATCGGTCAGGAGGGCGACTGGCCCCCGCGGCGCTCGGATTCATCACGCTGTTTTTCGGCGTAGCTCAGGCTGTTGCTCCCACATTAGCCGGATGGATCAAGGATACAACAGGCACTTTTAAATATGCCTTTATTGTTGCAGCAATCGCATCAATCATCGGGGGTTTAGGCTCCCTGATACTGAAGAAAAAAGCATAGCTTACAGAAAAATCCTGATTCTTCTATTCTCTTGTCAACACATCATCATATTCCGGGGAGACAAACGGTTATATAAAAATTCTTTTGTCGTTCAAATTTTGCCGAAAAAAGAGATCCAATGTATGTTAATACTGTTTTTAATAGGGGCTGTTTCAAAACAATGCCTGCTCAATATGTAATATCGAAATTCGATTATATTAGAAATCATCTCAAAATTATAAATGCATGTAAATGATTAACGATAAATTGGAATATATTAGAAAATTTTCTGCGGAATCAGACCTTCCTGGTCAGTTTTTTATGCTTCTGATGGCCGTTGCATCAGGTCTGAAAGGCGTCCTCAAAAATTTTCTAATATATTCCAATTTATCAACAAATAAAATATAATTTTGAGATGGCTTCTAGTAAAATTTTCTGCGGAACTCGGCCTTCTGCCTCAGACAGTCCTTGAAAATTTTACTAATATAATCGAATTTTTTAAAATTAAGACATTTTGGGACAACCCGTCGTTTATTATTTAACTATAATAACATGATACACCTATTAGAAATTGCGCCGGTGCATATATGCTCCAGACTATGACAGAACTATTCGGTATATGTCTAACAAATTCGTTTATTGCCAGTACAATATCAGAAATTACGAAAAGTAATGCACCTATGGTCAATAGATAAGCTTTTAAAATATTTCCATTATTGAATTGTGAAATTGCAAAGAAAGTCATCGCAGAAATTGCGATCATATATATAAGAACTGATTTAACTGTTGCAGGGAATTTTTTTTGAATCACGTTATATAGAATCGCAATACATCCAATGAGAGGTATAGCTATAATAATATTCCAGGTCTGAAAATGATAGCCTTTTGATAATGCGAAAATATACGTGATTTGCGCGAATAAGAAAAAAATCAGTCCGTGGATCAAAAAACGTTTTTCTTCAATCATTAAAATCACGTCGCCGACAAGCGAAAAGATCAGGCCAATAAGGATTATAAAAATGTATGGATCCTGATTATTTATCCGTAGTGATAGCAGAGCGTTAACAATAGCGCAGAAAGTTATTAATGGTGTTAAAAGGTATTTAAACATAAGAATTTTTTTATAAGTAAATATTTCTCTTGAAAGAAGCAGTACAATGAAAATGAATATAAAAGGCAGGTAATATGCGGCCATTTGAATTCTCTCCATTTCAACTGTTTAATGTTTTAATGCATATATCAATAGATCGAATTATTATCATGTCTGCCTGAGAACTTTAATTTGGAAAACGAATAAAATATAATTTTAAGATTGCTTCTGGTTAAAAATTATGAATCGGCAGGTCACTTCGGGAGATCATCATTTTAAACGATTGAATGATTAGTGCCGGCCTTGCTTTACAATGTAGGCGGTGAAAGCCGGGCAGCGAAACTCGTTTAAAATACAATTTATTTTAACACGACTTCGGTATAGTCCGCCTTCCAGTTTCAGATGACAAATCGGAAATCGTTGTTGACATGAGCCAAAATTTTAGTTATATACTTTCGGTTATCAAATTAAAAGGAAAACATTATGGACCTGCTTAAAGAAAAATTTATTGAAGTTATTAAAACGATTACCCCGCTGATCACGGCAGTCTGTATCCTCCAGTTCACGCTTGTCTGGGCAGACATGGAAGTTTTTATCCAGTTTCTGATAGGCTCAGTTTTTTCAATAGCCGGACTGATACTTTTCTTTTTAGGCATAGATATAGGCATTCTTCCCATGGGAAGACTTATAGGAGCCGATCTGCCTAAAAGAGGATCCCTGTGGCTCATTGCCGGTGTTGCTTTTTTAATGGGATTTGCGGTAACGATATCGGAGCCGGATGTGCTGGTATTAGCTGCGCAGGTGGGAAGAATTTCCGAAGGCTCTGTGAGCAATGTAAAGATATTATATGTAATAGCAGTCGGAGTGGGTATTTTCGTATCAGTCGCTATGCTGCGTATTATACTCGGCATACGTATGGCATATCTTGTGTTCGCAATTTACTTAGCTATTATTTTCCTTTCTTTTTTCGTTCCGGAGGATTTTATTCCGCTTGCATATGATTCCGGAAGTGTTACCACCGGCGCATTGACTGCGCCTGTTATAATATCCCTTGCTCTTGGACTGAGTTCCGTTCTAGCCGGGAAATCGTCCATTTCGGACGGCTTCGGCCTTCTGGGTATAGGTTCAGCAGGTCCGATCATTGCAGTTATGATAATGGGATTGATTGCCGGATGAAAAACATTTTTATATTTGACGGCTTTTCCGAAACTATATTCAGTGTTATCACCGCGGTGGCACCGCTTATAATTCTATTCCTGATATTTCAGTTTTTTTTATTAAAACTGCCGCGCAAATACGTTATTGCTGTATTTAAGGGTACGCTGATCGCCGCGCTTGGCCTTCTGCTTTTTCTACAGGGAGTGCATATCGCTTTTATACCCTATGGCAAGCTCATAGGAGAGGCTCTCGGAGCTTTGCCGTTCAGATGGCCTTTAATTATTCTCGGTCTGATACTGGGATTCCTGACAACATGGGGAGAACCCTCGGTCCGCATTTTAGCACAGCAGGTAGACCATGCTTCAAGCGGCTCAATCAAAAGTATAAATGTAATTTTTACGGTCTGCATCGGCGTTTCAGCCATTGTCGGTCTCGGCATGCTTAGAATTATTTACAATATTCCGTTGCTTGCCATTCTTTTGCCCGGGTACATGCTTGTACTGGTGCTGTTATGGTTCAGCGACAGCGAGTTTCTCGCAATTGCGGTGGATGCCGGAGGAGTAGCCACAGGGCCTATGGCCAATACATTTATCCTTGCATTGGCTCTCGGCGTATCATCAGCAATGGGCGGCAAAAATTTATTAATTAGCGGTCTGGGCATGGTATCTCTGATCGCCATGGCCCCGATCATTTCAGTCATGGTGCTTGGTTTAATCTTCAGAATTAAAAAACATTTTAAGGAGTAAAAAATGTCAGGGAATTCTCTTATAGTAACTATTGTACAGAAGGGATGGGCTACTACAGTCGTTGAAGCCGCTGTAAAAGCAGGAGCTCAAGGCAGTACGATTCTGAACGGAAGGGGTTCAGGCATTCACGAAAAACAGAAATTGCTCGGCATACCTATTGAACCGGAGAAAGAAATCGTATTTACAGTGACACGTTCCGATCAAAGCGAACAGATACTCGGGGAAATAGTCAAAAGCGCGGATCTGGATAAACCGGGGACAGGAATGGTGTTTGTAATTCCAGTGGATAAAGTGGCGGGGATTGCTCATTTGACCGATAATTCCAGGTAAGTATGGATATGCAGGGATATCGTCATGCAATACGGAACAGAAGGATAAAGCCGAAAGAGTCCCTGCAGGCATCAGGCAAAGACTAACAGTATAATTAATATTTTTTATTGAATTTTGTTTATTTGTTAGAGTGCATTTAGAATCCTCTGAATGGTAATATGCTATATTCCTTGCTACTATGGTTGTTTACGGCAAACTAACCAAAACTATACAGCATGGATTATGGGATGTACCCCTGATTTAATGTGTAAATTAAGTTTTTTATAAATTAAGCCAACAATGCTTACAATATATACTCTGCATTTCTGTCGGCGACTTTCACTTTTATTATAAAATAAAACCACCGCTTTTGGCGGTGGTCTACCGGTTTTTCACCGGTGGGAATACGGGCTATGCCCGGATTTTTTTTCGTAACAAACGACCGCCATAGTACTTTAAAAAGTATCTTTTAATATTGTTTTTAATACCACCCGTTCTGCTGGTGATCGTTTTTTCAAGGCGAAATACCTCGACGTTTACGTCGAGGATGTAAGCATATCGATTTGCCCCGCAAATCGATAACGCCTTGAAACATAATACAGGCCGACACCGAAGGTGGCGGCCGGTACGTCAGTACCGGGGGCTTGCCCCGGGGAATTTTATTTAGATTTAAGTATCTGCTGCTCGGCTCTTTTCTGAATATCCTGAATTATTCCTTCTTTTTCCATCTGTTTTAACGCAGCGGTCAGAGGCCCAACCAGATTTTTATTTTTTACATTTAGGCAATGGAAAAGCGGGGATTTAATCAACGGTGGTTCCAGCATGATAATATCTTTCAGCCCTAACTTACTGATTGTCTCGAGTCCTGAGAGCTTGGTTTCAACGGCGACATCATGCCGGCCGCCTTCCAGTTTTTTGAAAAGTTGATCCAATGTGGGCTCGGCTTCTGCTTTTGTGCCTTTAACAAGGTTATTCTCAATTACTTTTATTCCAATTCTATATCCTACCTTGTATGGGAGGAGGCTTTTCCAGCCTTTGACTGCAAGTTTTTTACCTTTAGCGAATACCATTATATCGACGCTGACAATCGGCACTGGAACTACAATCAGATTGGGATAGGTCCGATTAATATCTTTTTTGCGATACAGGTCTCCGTCCACTTCTCCGCTATTCGCAACCTGAAGAGATCGCTCCGCAGGAAACTTTTTGATTTCAATGGTTTTACCTATTCGTTTGTAAGCCTCTATCATGACTTTTTCAGCGATGGGTGTAGCACTCCCCTCAATTGTTGAAAGTACTATGGTTTGCGCGTATGAAGTGCTGATCACAGCCAGCGATATTCCCAGCGCAAGGACGACCGTTAAAAATTTTTTCATAAATCCTCCTTATATTGGCAGAATTACTTTAGATATAAATGTACAGCATGTTAGATCCGTCTTCATCGGTAATCTATTAGTAAATATTATAATGGCCGTATCACCATAAGTCAAATGATTTCCTTAAGATATTATATATCCTTATATTGATAATTTTATTCAATCAGGATATATTCTTCTTTAAATAAGGTTTTGGGACGCACTCTAAATATTATTTAGCAGTTTCCTGAAAAACCTTATAAAATCTGATTTTTAATTCTCTAAAGATT
>CAZVDF010000078.1:0-10714 GCA_964626055.1 uncultured Leptospirales bacterium | reverse complement strand
TCTATTATTTTGAAATGACTCCATAAAAAATTATACTAATTTATACTTTAAAGATAACTTATAATTGCAACCGATGATTTGTAAAGAGGAAAACAAACAATCCTTCCATCTTTATCCATTCCGGTCAAAAATATATTGACAAATCATATATCCGGATACGATTTATAAATCCTTAAAATTATTATCATTACGAGGGATCATGGATTATTCAAAGACAATAAATCTGCCGACTACCGATTTCCCCATGAAAGCGAACCTTTCCCAGAGGGAACCTGGAATGCTGAAAAGCTGGGAGGATCAGAATATATACGAAGAAATTAAAAAAAGCAGAAAAGGCGGCGAAATATTTATTCTCCATGACGGCCCGCCGTATGCGAACGGCAACATACATGTAGGCACTGCATTAAACAAAATCCTGAAGGATATTATTGTTAAGCATAAAACCATGTTGGGCTTAAAAAGTCTCTATGTGCCCGGATGGGACTGCCATGGACTGCCGATAGAGCTTCATGTTCTCAAGGAAGTAAAGGAAAGCAAGGATAATCTTGATGTCGTATCGATAAGAAAAAAATGCAGAAAGTACGCGGAGAAATGGATTAAGATCCAGATGAGCGAATTTAAGAGACTGGGAGTATTCGGCGATTTTAAACATCCCTATCTTACAATGTCTCCCGAGTACGAAGCAAAGATAGTGCAGATATTCGGGGAAATCTATAAAAACGGATTCATCTACAGGAGCAAAAAACCGATCTACTGGTGCCCCACGTGCGAAACCGCGCTTGCCGAAGCGGAAGTCGAATACGGCGACCATACTTCTCCGTCCGTATATGTAAAATTCAAAGTCGATCCCAAAACGGCAGGCATCGATGGAGTGGATAAAGATAAATTATATGTTGTGATATGGACGACAACGCCCTGGACCTTGCCCGCGAACACCGCGCTGTCTTTTCATCCCGATTTCCCCTATTCGGCATACCGGTTCGGCGATGAGTATTACATTGTCGCAGACGGCCTTGCCGATGCAATGGCAGGTATCACCGGACTTACAAAAGGCAAACAGATACCGGTTTCGGCTGAGCAGCTGAAAAAGATGAAGGTATATCACCCGTTCATAGACAGGGAATCGAAAATACTTTTCGGAACTCATGTTACGCTTGAACAGGGCACCGGAGTTGTGCACACCGCTCCTGGCCATGGGAACGAAGATTATATAATCGGCCTTGAATACGGGCTCGGGCCATACTCTCCTGTCGACCACCAGGGCAAATTCACGGATGAATTCCCGGAAATGAAAGGCATCAATGTATTTGACGCGAATCCGCTGGTAGTGGAACTTTTAAGGAAAAAAAATGTTTTGATATATACGCACGATATAAACCACTCATATCCGCATTGCTGGAGATGCAAAAAGCCGCTCATATTCCGCGCCACAGAGCAATGGTTCCTGAAGATAGACCATAACGACATGAGAAAGAAAGGACTTAAATCCGTAGAAGATACAAAGTGGATCCCGAACTGGGGAGAAACGCGCTTCAGAGGCATGGTTGAGGGAAGACCGGACTGGTGCCTGTCGCGCCAGAGATCGTGGGGAGTTCCGATACCGTCGTTCACATGTAAAAAATGCGGCAAGAACCTGATGAACTCGGACACTATTCTGCACTTTTCCAAGGTGGCCCTTAAGAAAAGCATAGACGCATGGTACACGGACGATATCCGGGATCTTATACCTGCGGGAACAAAATGCGAATGCGGCGGCGCGGACTTTCAGAAGGAATTCGACATACTGGATGTATGGTTCGATTCCGGAGTATCGCATTTCGCCGTGCTCGACGAATGGCCGGAGCACAGATGGCCGGCGGACATTTACCTCGAGGGAAGCGACCAGCACAGGGGATGGTTCCAGTCCTCGCTCTGGCCGGCGCTGGCTCTCCGCGGGCGGGCGCCGTTCAATACGGTCATTACGCACGGATTCGTGCTAGACGAAAAAGGCGCTGCGATGAGCAA
The DNA here is from genome assembly GCA_964626055.1 of uncultured Leptospirales bacterium. Lineage (GTDB taxonomy): Bacteria > Spirochaetota > UBA4802 > UBA4802 > JAFGDQ01 > JAFGSG01. The sequence goes on along the minus strand of CAZVDF010000078.1, from coordinate 8,710 downwards.
GTCTATGGGGAATGTTATACCGCCGAGCGAGCTTATTAACAAGTACGGCGCGGATATCCTGCGCATGTGGGTATCGAGCGAGGATTACAGGAACGACGTAAAGATCGGCGGAGATCTCATGAAACAGTGCGCGGATTCCTATCGAAAAATCCGCAATACGTTCAAATTCATCATAGGAAATCTTTCCGATTTCACTGTCAAAGACGCATTGGAATACGAAGATCTGAACGATATCGATAAATGGATCCTGCATAAGCTGTACCAGCTATCCGACCAGACAATCAAAGCGTACGAGAATTATGAATTTCATCTGGTTTACAGAAAGATACTCAATTTCTGCGCTGTTGAACTTTCCGCAATCTATTTTGACGTATCCAAAGACATTCTTTATATAGAAGATAAAAATTCGAAGAGAAGAAGATCGGCACAGACAGCTCTCAGGGAAATTTACGGGTCAATGCTGCGCCTGGTTGCTCCCATACTTCCCTTCACTTCGGAAGAGATATGGAAGTTTTCGGATAATAAAGATTCCGTGCATATTCAGAAATATATTGAACTGAGCGGTAAATACAACAACCCGGATATCGGGAAAAAAATAGAAGCACTTGCGGATATCAAAAAGGACGCGCTTAAGGCGCTCGAACTGAAACGCGCCGAAAAAGCGATAGGCACTTCTCTGGAAGCCGACCTTGAGATCTTTGCTAAGGATGATCAGGCAAGAATCTGGCTCAGGGAAATGAAGAACGATCTCTCCATTTTTTTCCAGGCGGCCAAAGTAACGATACTCGACGAGAAGAAAGCAGATCTTCAGGAATACGACAAGTCATTCATTCTGGCAGTAAGAACCGGCGGTAAAAAATGCGTTCGCTGCTGGAATTATACCGATAAACTCGGCGCAGACAGCAGTCATCCCGATCTTTGCCCAAGATGTACGGAAGTAGTTAAGAATATAAAATAAGTTTGTTTAATATTTAGAGCCAGTTTCGGTAGATTGGTTCTTTTTTAACAATTGGATCCCCCGGAACTCATGACTGCCTCACGCTAAAAAGGCAGCCTTACTCGAAAAGGCTAGTAGTCTGAAAATTAAAGTCGAATGGCCTGTTTTGAAACAATAGTCTTTTCTCCTGTAGCCCCCTAACCCCCGGAGGGGGCACTGGTTGTGAAGATTATGAGGTGAATCTCAGGTTTTTTTCCAAGATGGTGCCCCCTTTGGGGGATAGGGGGCAAAAATGTAATGACATTAATAATATAGAGGAAAAATGAAAAAATACATATATACTGCAGTAATATTTATTGCTTCTCTGCTGCTCGATATTATAACCAAATATCTGGTTGTGCTTAATGTATCAGAGCATGAAAGGATCGACATAATAGGAAGCGTAGTCCAGTTTACGCTGGTTTATAACCAGGGCGGGCTGTTTGGAATCCTTCAGGGATATCAGACTCTTTTTTTAATCATATCGATAATCGTTTTAATATTGATCATAGCATTTTTCATTTATGAAAAAAACAAGAGCATGATTTTCTGTACTTCAATGGCTCTTATAACTTCAGGAGCTATAGGCAACATTCTGGACAGGATTACCGGGAGAAAAGGAGTTGTGGATTTTATAAATGTCGGGATCGGTGAAAACCTCCGCTGGCCTACATTCAATACGGCAGATGCCGTAATTGTTGTCGGAGCATTCCTGCTTTTTATTGTATTTTTCCAGGAAGAGAAAAGAAGAAAAGCCGCGGCAAAGACAGAAGATATTCAGAAAACATCTTAAAAAATATACTTTTGAACGCATTTGACCCCCTATCCCCCGGAGGGGGCACCGGCTTTGATACTGCATTACTATTAAAATTCTAATTTAATACTTTCAGATTTATAGACTCTAAAAAGGACATAGATACGAAAGAGTTTAGGAATGATAACATTTTAGAAACAATATTAAAAACCAATTATTCAAAAATAATAATGAATATCCTTAATTCTGTTATTGAAAGAACAAAATAAAAATTTCAGTGATAATGCCCCCTTTGTCCCAAGGGGAGGCTACGCACGGGGATAGGGGGCATAGTGATGGCATTCACCCAATATTCCGGAAATAACTAACTTTTTTAAATAAATATTTAGCTATTATACACTTCCTCCTGCAATCTTATTGACTACCGGATTTACTCATTTATATATCAACTATCTTAACGCTGCCTTCCGCGATCTTTTTGTTGTCCTGGCCTATCACCTCAAAGGTAAACTCGCCTTCATCATAAAAATAAAAATTAGTTCTCGCGGTCATCTCATCAGGCTTGACTTCCACAATCTGCGATCCGATCTTTTCCATTTTGTATTTTGCTTTTTTAAATGTGTTGACCGTCAGTTTGTTTATATTGAACGGCGACTCGACCGAGATTACGGCTGTAAGCTCGCCTGTGGAGAACTGTTCGCCGCAGTTGACACCCATGTTTTCGGTGGAAACACCCTCACAGAATTCCACTGTCTTTTTCGCTTTGCATCCGAAAAGCAGTGATAAGAACAATAACCATATAAGCAATCTTTTCATCTGCGTCTCCCGTAATTGTGTTTTACGATATCGTGAATATGAATAATCCCGCTGATCTTTTTATCGCGGCCGAGAACCGGCAGAAAAGTGATCCTGTTATCTTCCATGATCATAAGCGCCTCTCTCGCGAGACGGTCTTCGAATATCCATTTCGGATCTTTCCTGGAGAAATCATCGGCTTTTTTCTGCATAAAATATTCATCCTGTTCAATAAGCCTCTTTATGTCGCCGTCGGAAATAATTCCTCTCAGATGTCCCTTGCTTCCTTCAATAAGGACAGCGCCGAAATTCGTGCTGACAAGTATCTTGATAACATCGCGCATCGGAGTTTGCCTCTGGATAACAGGAAGCTTATCCTTAACCATCAGGTCTGAGACGCAGAGAAGCGTCTGTCCGAGTCTCCCCTGCGGATGGAAGAGATAAAAGTCCTCTTCTTTTACGTTCTTTGCCTTCATAAGCGCTGCCGCGATTGCGTCCCCGAGAGCCAGCGCTGTGGTTGTGCTCGCCATCGGGGCAAGGTTAAGCGGGCACCCTTCCCTTTCTATGCTGTAGCTTAAAAGAACGTCCGATTCCCTGGCCAGGCCGGAATCGGGATTCGATGTGATCGCAATTATTCTGGTCTTCATCAGTTTAAGATGCGGTATAAGCTCCGCTATCTCCCTTGTCTCGCCGGAGTGCGATATTGCGATCACAACATCATTTTTCGTGATAAGCCCGAGGTCGCCGTGCATTGCGTCGGACGGGTGCATAAAGACAGCCTGCGTTCCGGTGGAAGTAAGCGTGGCTGCGATCTTTTTACAGATGATCCCGGACTTACCCATGCCTGTAACGACCAGCCTTCCTCTGCACTTTAAAATAAGGTCTATTGCCTTGATGAAATTCCCGTCAAGCGCCTGCGACAGTCCCTTTAACGATTCGATTTCAATTGCAAGCACCCGTTTTGCTATATCGATATAATCTGCTTTCCCTATTTTCTTTTTCATAAAAGCGATCCCTGTAATTCTTCACTATCGTCTATTTCACCGGTATCTTCTTTCACCTTTACTTTTTTCTTTTTTACCTGTTTCGCGCCTTTATTGCCCTCGGCTTTCTGAAGTATCTCGATTTTTCTTTCCGCTTCTTCAAGCTTATCCCGGCAGAATTTTTTCAGCTGGATTCCGCGCTCAAAGCTCGCGATAGACTCATCCAGGTCCAGACTCCCTCCTTCCAGTTCGCGGGCAATTTTTTCAAGTTCGTTTATTGCTTCTTCAAAACTCAGCTTATCCGGCGGTTTCACTTTCTTTTCCAATGTATACCTCTTTATCGACGTAGTTTACCGTACTATTAAAAGATCCGTCTTTCAAAACAGTCCTTAAGTTATCTCCTTCTTTAAGCAAGGCAACGCTCTTAATTATCCTGCCTTTAATATCCATGGTCAGCGAGTATCCTTTCGCAAGCAGGCCGGCAGGCGACAAATTCGTTATTATATTATATGCGATATCCAGCTTATGCGATTTATCTTTTAATATATTTTTTACCAGTAAAACAATATCGGGAACGGATGCTGATCTGTTCGCGCACATGGAGACCGTATCCTTCATGGACGATACCATTCTGTTCTCAATGTCCAGAAGCGCAAGCTCGGCATTCTGTACGATTTCCCGCGGATTTTTAAAAATACGGATATCATTGATTTTACCCAGTTTAGATTTTGCTTCTTTAATCGCATAATTAAGAGCATTGAACGATCTTAAAAATAATCCCTCAATGTAATCGATCAATTCTTTTTTAACCGGGATGGCAATTTCGGCCGCGGCGGAGGGAGTCGGCGCAGCGTAGTCCGCGGCATCGTCCGAAAGAGGATGATCGATCTGGTGCCCGACTGCTGAAATAACAGGCACCCTGGAATTGTAAAAAGCGCGCACCACTATCTCCTCGTTGAAGGCCATGAGGTCTTCAAAGGAACCTCCGCCCCGGCCCGCTATTATAACGTCTATACCGTATTCCGGATTGTTAAGCTCTTCAATGCCTCTGACAACGGATTCCGCTGCAAGGGCGCCCTGGACTTTCGCGGGCGCAAGGACGATCTCTATGTTCGGGAATCTCCTCATTGCAACCTTGATGATGTCCCGCACCGCCGCTCCCGTCGGAGAAGTCACTATCCCCAGGCGCCGCGGGAGATGCGGGATATTCTTTTTATGTGACGCGTCGAAAATCCCTTCTTCCTGAAGACGCTTTTTAAGCTGTTCAATCCGTTTTAAAAGCTCCCCGATTCCCTCCAGCCTTACTTCCGCAATAATAAATTGGTATGTCCCCCTTTTGTCGAAGATATTTATGCTGCCGAAAGCAAGAACGGTCATCCCCTCTTCGAGCTTAAAATTCAGATTTCTGTTGCTGTATTTAAAAAAAGCCGCTGAAAGCACCGCATCATTGTCCTTAAGTGAAAAATATATATGCCCGGACGAATGATACGTGAGATTTGATATCTCTCCTTTTATCCAGACGCTGTTCAGATAAGGATTTTCAGCGAGGGTTTTTTTGATTATCCTGGTAATTTCCGAAATTGTGTATACCGTGTCCATAATAAAATATATACTGTTAAGTTTGAATATAAAATCAACATAAATTTTGAAAGAAACGCCCGAAAAAAATACCGATATTATTATTGAAATGAAAATTTGAACTCTTTTTTAATATCATGACCCATTCTTACAATTGCATTGCCATCGCCCGCGCGAAGCATGTGAGTCCAGAGGTGAGGCTTTGCACAGGGCGGCCGGGTGAGGGTATCATACTGTTTTTTTATTGCGGAAAGCAAGAGTTTGGATAGATAATTAAGTACGCATTCTCCAGCAAAAAACGGAGCTTTTATGGCACAGGATCAATTACAAACGCTTAAACTTGAGATAAGTAAAAACGCGAAGCTGCTTCCTTACGAAAGAATTGCTTTTCATAAGATATTCGGGCTGACAAAGACCGACGACGGGATGCAAATTTTGTTAAAAGAGCTTAATTCCATCCCGCTGGTCAGAGAAAGCGCGGTTCTGACCTTAAAAAGTTTCGATCATAAGGAAGTTCGCGACGCTTTTTCGGAGCTTTTAAAGAAACAGATTTCCGATATCGAAAAAATTCATATCTTCGAAAATTTTAAAAAATTCGGCACCCCTGACCTTATACCTTCATTAATCGAGTATATAGAAAACAATAAAGCAAATAACGAAAACCTTCCGGTGCTGGCGCATGTTTTTAACGTACTCCGCGCGATAGGCGGAAACTCGGCGGAAGTGAATGATTATTTAAAATCGACTGCCTCAAACAAAGAATTAACCGAAAGCATTAGAGCCCTTGCCATTATTTCGCTTTCAGCCTTTAAGGATATTGTTGTTCCCGGGCAGAAAGACAATAAATCCTTTCTTGAAGAAATACTCAAAGAGAATTCTGAGGAGATCATATGCGCCGCATATAGCTGCATGGCAATTTTGAATGATAATATGATCAGGATCATGGATCAAAGCAGGAACGAAGAAGACGAAATCTTTACATACTCTCCCGAAAAAGACGACAGAGCCATACTGGATATAAGAGTTCTGATAGGCAAAATGACCGCCCGCTTCGATTCTTATTCCGATAACAGCAAAATTGCCATTTTAAACGCTATGATATCGAGCAATCACAGGGAATTGCTTATCTACACGATGAAAGCGCTGATGTCCGACAATCCGAATCTGATAGATATGACCCTCGATCTTATTCTGGCCAACACTAATAAGCTGGTCGACCCGGATAAGCTCTTCAGAAACCTGATTTCATTATCGTTGGACAGCCCGAGAGGCAACGAACTTGTTGTGAAAATATTCATAAGATACTTCGGTAATCTTAAAGAAATAAGAAGGAATATGCTGTTCAGGGATAAAATGTACAATTATCTGGTGGTCACCCTGGAAACATATTTTGAAAATTTCAGAAAAAATTTTATGGTCGCCGAGGTAATGGAAAAAAACTACCCGGATAATGTCCAGAAAGTCCGGAATCTCATATTAAATAAATTTACTCCTAACTACAAGAAAAAGATACTAAATTATTTAAAATCGAACGACTCTTCGGTTCTAAACAACATCTTGTCCGAAATCTCGGCCATAATACCCTTCATCGGCGATTCGGAAAAAGAAAGCCTGAGTTATTTTCTTGAAATTCTTTTTGAAAAAGACATCAAATCCAGGGAAGTTTCCGCTTCGCGTATCGAGGATATTGATTTTGAAAAACGTTATTTAAAAGAAAGAATTATCTGCATTTGCGATATAGTAGGGGAATTGGATATAGAGAATGCCGCAGGCCCGCTTGTAATTATCTATAACTACATTAAAAAATACCCGGAAAAGGATATCTTCGAGGCTGTGTCAAACGCCCTTTCAATGCTGAATTATTCATACATGCTGGGAGAGCTGGAAGTGCAGTTGTCTACCGGGGATGAAATTGAACAGCAGAAAGCTGTTCAATATCTCTCCCTTTTTTCGGATAAAAGGCTGCAAAATATAATTCTCGATTTTTTAAAACAGCATGCTGATAAAGATTCAGGCATACTGGTCATGCTCTTAACAAAATTATTAAGACAGGATCTTTTCGGCAATGTCGCTGCGGACTCTGTATTAAAAGAGATCATAGAAAAGAATCCGAATCCGGATATTAAAAAATTATCCATTCTGTGCCTTGGAAAGTGCGCGAGTGAAGGCGACATCGAATTTCTGGACAGGCAATTCGACTCGTTTAAGGACAATTCGGTTAAGGAAGCCGTTGTCCAGGCTATTGAACATATAATGGATTACGGGCTTGAGATCAACAAACGGCCCATAAGAAACCTCCTGATGGAATATATTAAAGATCCGGGCATTAAAGTAAGGATCCATTCGTGCTACCTTTTAATTAAACTCGGGAATATAAACGCATTAAAATCCATTATGGATATGATGACAATTAAAAACAAGAAAATCCAGAGAGAAATCATTCTTTTATTCGGGAACCTGAAATCCGTTGAATTCGGTTATTTTCTGATTTCTCTTCTGAAGGATGAATACGCAATCTCCGGGGATATTATCTCGTATATGGCTTTACTGCCTGTGGAAGAATTAAAAGAAATCGACCATTTCATCGCCAATATATTTAAAAAACATGAGTTTGTAAATATAAAGGAACAAAATCTCATGGGGGTGGAAGTAAAACAGCAGCCCGTCGACGGATTTTCCGAGGGAAAATACTATGTATTAAATATAAAAATAAACAAATTGCAGGAAAGAATGAATTCGCTTTCAATTGTTGAAATATTAATGCTGTATCAGCATTTTGAGAATACAGTAATTTCCGAGATATCGAAAAGCAACGGTACTCTGGCTATGATTGCCGGCGGGAAAATTACGGCTTTCTATAAAGATCCGATCGTCGCGTCGGCAGCCGCATTATCAATTAAGAAAAATTTCAGTATATTCAACAGCGCAAGACTTCCGGCAGATAAAATCGATATATTTCTGCATATTTTCTCTCAAAATATTAAACTAATTAATAACGAAATAATAAACCAGGATGAACTCAAGAGCCAGTATCTCGGCTCGTTCCCGGTTTTTAACAGGATAATAATTGACCAGGAGATTAAATCCCTCGTTAAAGATGATTTTTATTCCGACCCTCTGCCGGACATGGAATTTTCAAAATTTGAAATAAACGACCGCTTCCATGAAGTCATAGGCCCGATCAACTTTTTAAAACTATCGAAAATAATACTGGATGATCTATCTGTGGAGATTGCGCAAAAACAAAAAAAGGAACAGGAGTTTGAAAAAGAAATAAAGCAAAAGCAAAAACAGCAGAATAAATCTTCGGTGGCCATAGCGTATGGGCAGGCCCTGGACGACCTGAGCCGGATTTTAAAAGACGATCTGAACGAAGTTAATAAATATATACAGAAAAGAACTACCGACAGGGAATTAATCACTAATGTATCCAAAATGCTTTCAAATGTTTATAAGAGATTTTTTATTGAAAAGTCGAAAATATTCTCCGAGATCGAATAAAAAATTAAAAAATTTTAAAGCAAAATCAAATTTTACTTGATATCCTCTGCCGGATTATGTCACTATGCAAAAAGTTATAAAAATATAATTTTTTTTCTCCAGATCAATAAAAATAACTTGCTA
>CAZVDF010000077.1:0-10740 GCA_964626055.1 uncultured Leptospirales bacterium | reverse complement strand
ATCCGACGAAGCAAAAAACAGGATAGAAACAATAGTATCGATCGATGACGGATTTAAGATCGCCGAAGAAGACTTAAAATTCAGGGGAGCGGGAGAAATTATCGGCAGCAGGCAGCATGGCCGTTATTCAGGTTTTGAATTCGCGAACTTAAACATCGACATTGATCTTATAAATGAAGCGAAAAAAGAAGCCGAAAGAGCTGTTTTAAAAATACAGAGCGCGCAGAAAATTCTAAATGACGTCCGGAACGATATTAGAATCTCACCGCAGCTCTCCGGCATAAGAACTAAAAAAGTGCTTTCGATTTTATCTTAAGGGGATTTACTCTTCCAGTGGGGCTGTCTCAAAACAAAGCCTGTTTAATATGTAATATCGAAATTCGATTATATTAGTAAAATTTTCTGCGGAACTCGGCCTTCGGCCTCAGACAGTCCTCGAAAATTTTACTAATATAATCGAATTTCTTAAAATTAAGACATTTTGGGACAACCCCACTTAAAAACATAAATATAGATTAAGTCTCCAAAACAGATCTTCTACAAGTCTCCCTTTAGTGGGATTTAGGGGGCCAGTAGCAAATGCAGGCAATTTCCATCAGCTCTATTTAAGGACTTGTTTTTTATGAAGAAAGGTGGGTAACAGTCAGTTCCCGAGAAGAGGTGCCGGGTGAGGGCTATTTTACCATTTTGAAGATAGTCCGTTCAAGGTACCTGTTATAAATCAGAATGTTGATTTTACCGAACCAGTCATCCCACTTGCTTTTAAAAATCTGTTCCCTTTCGGACTGAGTTATATTCGCGTTTGATTTAGCAATTAAATCATCGAGCCTGCTGTTGTATTTTTCATATTCCGATGTATATCTCCTGGAAACCTGTCTTTTCATTTCATTATATTCTATTATGCCATCATACGGATACTCGCCGCTGTCGATGTTATCATTATGCCATTTCAGGATCACTTCTTTCACGAATTCAAGCGGAATATATCTAACCACGCTGTTATCCGGCAGCAGCTTAAAGCAGTATCCGGTCTTGCCGGTTTGAAGCGTCAGCACAATAATTTTATATAAAGTGAGCACACCCAGATGATATACGAACAAATGAAGCTGATCTTTTTGAAATCCGAAGTAATTGCCGAATTCCGCGGTGAGCTCAAACAATTTGCCGTCGATAAACTCGGTATATTCCTGAATTATGTTTTTTTCAGGATCCCGGACGAATTTGAACATGGCTCTTTTCATTTCGCCCTGAACATTCTGTTCTTTTTCATCCGCTTTCACAAGATAGAACGTCCTTAATAAATCCTTATAATCATTTTTTAATTTTTCTCTATCAATTTGTATTACATATGGTTCGCGGGTGTTCCATGTTCTTGTGCCCCTGATGATGAATTTAACTTTCGGGTAATTTTTATCGATATCCTCTTCCGCCTTTTTATGAGTCTCGACTTTTAATTTTTCTTCGGGCCGTTCCCCGGCGGTCTTCGGCTGTTCAAGAGCCAACTCTTCTTTAATTTTCTTTTCGTAATTATCAGCTTCATCCTTCGAAGTATCGGCATCGATATTTTCCAGAAATGAAAGATCGGCCGGCTGACGGTATTTTTGTGAACTTAAATCTTTTGCCTGCTCCCCATTCTCCGGGGATTCCTTCTCTTTTAACGGATTTTCTTCCGGTACGGGCTTCTCGTCAAGATTCCCGTCAACACTGGCAAGAAGATTATCAATATCGCCGATCTTCATATATAAAATACCATTATTTTATGATTCAGCTGGACGTAATTTCTTATCTTCAACCGATTTTATGTGATCGCTCTTCTTCTCTTTCTCGGCTTTATTTGCTTTTGTCTTATCGGAAACCTGTAAAGCCGGAAGCTCTTCGTTATTCATTATCATATTGATTTCATGCTCGTTCAGGCTTTCACGCTCAATTAAGTATCTCGCGATTTTTTCGCATTTGTCTTTATTCTCCGTAAGCAGACTCCTGGCTTTATCTTCGCACTCCTTTAATATCGACTTTACTTCGATGTCGATTAGCTCGGCCGTGGCCTCGCTGTAATCCCTGTGCTGGGAGATCTCCCTGCCTAAAAAGATCTGCTCGTTTTTTTTGCCGAATGTAAGCGAACCTAGTTTCTCGCTCATGCCCCACTCGCAAACCATTCTGCGGGCGATATCCGTTGCCCTTTCAATATCGTTGCTGGCGCCTGTCGTAACATCGTTAAACTGCAGTTTTTCTATTACGTGGCCGCCGTATAACTGTATTATCTGGTTAAGCCAGTAGGATTTCGCATGAAGGTGTTTGTCTTCTTTGGGAAGGCTCATAGTGAGGCCCAGCGCCCTTCCTCTGGGTATTATCGTCACTTTATGCACCGTATCTTCGGTGTGCAGCAGCTTGCCGAGTAAAGCATGCCCGGACTCGTGAAAGGCAATGATCTCCTTTTCCTTATCGGAAATCAGCACCGATCTTCTCTCCGGTCCCATGAGAACTTTATCTTTAGCGTCCTCCATCTCCTGCATGGAAACGCGCTTCTTGTTCCTTCTTGCGGACAGAAGAGCGGCTTCATTAACCAGGTTAGCAAGATCCGCTCCCGTAAATCCCGGGGTGCCACGGGCTATAACCTTGAGATTGACTTCGCGCGAAAGAGGTATTTTTCTCGAATGGACGGCCAGTATCTTTTCGCGTCCTCTCAGATCCGGAATATCGACCACCACCTGCCTGTCGAATCTTCCTGGTCGCAGAAGCGCGGGATCAAGAATGTCCGGCCTGTTCGTGGCGGCTACTATAATAACTCCTTCGTTTGTTTCAAACCCGTCCATCTCGACAAGAAGCTGGTTAAGGGTCTGCTCTCTTTCGTCATGACCGCCGCCAAGCCCGGCTCCGCGAAGCCTGCCGACCGCGTCAATCTCGTCTATAAAGATTATGCACGGCGCGCTTTTTTTGCCCTGATCGAAAAGATCCCTTACGCGGGACGCGCCTACTCCGACAAACATTTCGACAAAGTCAGAACCGCTTATGGAGAAAAACGGCACATCGGCTTCGCCCGCAATAGCGCGCGCAAGGAGCGTTTTGCCGGTTCCCGGAGAGCCCATTAACAGAACGCCTTTAGGTATCTTGGCTCCTATGCCGATAAATTTCTTCGGCTCTTTAAGAAAGTCTATGATCTCTTTAAGTTCTTCTTTGGCTTCTTCCACACCGGCTACATCCGCGAACGTAACCTTGTTCTTCGTCTCAGGGCTCATCTTTGCCCTGCTTTTTCCGAACGACATTGCTTTTGTTCCCGTAGCCTGTATCTGGCGCATCATTAAAAACCAGATCAGGCCCAGAAAAATAAGCCATGGGAGAAAACTTAAAAGCCCCTTTAATATGAAATTCTCGTCCCCTTCCTCGCCCTGTATCTCGACATTGTTGGAAATAAGCGTCTTTACGAGATCCGGATCATTATACGGGATTACTGTCTCGAAAACAAATACGTTCTCGCCCTTTACGTACTGGCCTTTTATCTTTGTTCCGCCTATAATGCTTACGCCTTTTATTTTTTTATCATAAACCTTTTTAATAAAATCGCTGTATTGCAGGGATTCAACTTTAGGTTTATTCATGTCATTCATCTTATATATTGCCATTATCAGAACGGCAATTAATAAGACTAATGCGATGTTCTTTCCGTTTTTATTCATTTAATTGCTCCTCAAATTTTAAAACCTGCCGGTCTTTTAAAATCACACTTCATATTTTTCGCTGCGTATAGCAAGTATTTTTTTCGATCCCGATTTAACGTGAAAATCAACTGAAACCCTGTTCGCAGCAGAACCGGCAATGCCGGGCATATATGCAGCGATCCTGGAATCGATCACAAGCAGCGGGACCATATTCTTAATATGGTCCTCAAGTTTATTTTCTATCATGAGTTCCTTGATCTTTTTTGTGCCATGTTCAAGATTTATCCTGTCTCCTTTCCGCCTGTTCCTGACCTCAATCACTTTAACATCTTCCGCAAGAGCGACAAAAACAGCATTCGGATCATTATTATTCGAAAAATAATAATAATCAACAAATCTAAAATCAATAATTTTAGCCAGTTCTTTTAATGGTAAGTTTGTATCCGTGTCCGATTTTATATCTATTTTATACGACCAGTCAATCTTATTATTGTTATATCCTGAATTCCCGGAAATTACAATTACCTTTTTATTATTATTCAGCGTTTTTTTTATTGATATATTCCGCTTTTTATAAAGCGGAATATGGGTTTTTTCAGCGCCGGCTTTCCTGAAAATTTCCTCCAATATCCCTCCAGTTACGAACTCGCCGAATTGTTCCCGCACTGCTTTTGAAATAATATACTTAAACAGTTTCTTATCACTAATATATATGTCTTTTTCAATAATAACAGCGTTATTTTCCAATTTATATAATTCGCCGCGGGACTTTAAGATTTCATCGATCAGCAAAGTATATTCCCGTGCTATAGCAGAAAGCGACAAAACGGCTTCGCCTGCATCATCAAAACGCTTATTGATCGCAGGTAAAAGAGAATTTCGAATAAAATTGCGCAGATATTTTTCGTTTTTATTTGAAGTATCTTCCCTCCATTTTGTTTTTATATTCCTCAAATGACCGTAGATCTCTTCCGCAGAAAGGAACAGCAGCGGACGAATAATATTTCCTCTTTTAGGCTCTATGCCCTGCAGACCGTAAATGCCGGTCCCGCTAAAAATTCTCATTAAGATCGTTTCTATGTTGTCATCACGGTTGTGGGCTGTAGCTATTTTCTGATAATTGTTTTCAACAGAAACCTGCCGGAGAAGTTCGTATCTTTTTACTCTCGCATGCTCTTCGAAAGAGACGCCTCCGGGTTTATTACGCTTAAAATCATACCTGAAGGAATGCAGTTCCATTTTTTTTGAATGCGCGATTTCAGCAATGAACTTTTCATCGTTATCCGATTCATCGGAGCGCATCATATGATTAAGATGGAATATGCCGAGCCCAAGAGAAAGACTGTTTTTTAAATGAAGGAATACATCCAGAAGCGTCATAGAGTCTTTTCCCGCGGATAGAGCCAGCAGGACATTATCGCCTTTTAAAAGCAATTCCTTATCCTCAACAAACTCAAGCACTCGTGCGTAAATATTCTTTTTAATTTTCTTCATTTCCTGGACTGATTTTTTGATTATAGAGAATAAGCGCTTGTCCTGGCTGCCGGTTCATTGGAAGTATTGTTAAACATCTGATATCGATATTAATAGATAATGTCAAGTTAATTCCGGTCAGGATATTTTTTGAAGGCAACGGAAAATGTTTTGTTAAGATTTGAGTTAAAAATTCCTTAATTTCAGCAATTGTTTATAATAAAAAATTAAAAAAACCAAATAATTAGAATTGACGCGATCTCTGTAGTATTTAAAATTTAAAGTATATTTTGACCTTTTAAAAAAAATATTCTTCATCCGTATATTAAATAATTTTAATCAATTTCATATTCCGAACTGCAGCAGCGGTATTATGATACACTCTTGGTCAGTCAGCCTGTAAAAGGAGATCATCTCATGGCATTCAGTTTTATTCCGAAAGAGACTAAATTTTTTGATATGTTCGACGAACAAGTCGCCAAAATAAAAGAAGTCACTCTATATTTCAAAGATGTGATGGGCAGGGGAAAATGCGGAGATGAAGAAATACGAAGATTGCGCGACTTTGAACACAGCTGCGATTCCATTACGTATAATATTGTGGACAAGCTCAATCATACCTTCATTACTCCTTTTGACCGCGAAGACATACATTCTCTGGCTCATGAACTCGATAAAATAGTTGATATGCTTTATAATGTTGCCAAAAGAGTAAGGCTCTATAAATTTAAAACGTCTAATCCGGATATCGTCCAGTTTACGGAATTGATCGAGGAATCCGTAACTTATCTGTGCAGAGGCATAAACGGGCTTCGTAATTTAAAGAACGCCACTGCAATCAGAAACGCTTTCATAAAAGTCAACCAGCTGGAAAACTCGGGCGATATGCTGCGCGACGTTGTTATTGAAAAACTTTTCAGCAAAACAAAGGACCCTATTAAAATAATCCAGTTCAAAGAGATTTTCGAAGGCCTTGAGTCGATACTTGACATCTGTGAGGATATAGCCAAACTGGTGGATTCGATTCTTGTGAAACAGGCTTAACAATGGACATATTTTTATTCCTTCTTATCTTTCTGGCATTGATCTTCGACTTCCTGAACGGATTCCACGATTCGGCAAATTCGATTGCCACTGTCGTATCCACGCGGGTGCTCAGCCCCAAATATGCCGTTCTCTGGGCAGCTTTCTTTAATTTTATAGCTTTCCTTTTTTTCGGTACCCATGTAGCCGGAACGATCGGAACGGGAATTATTGATGTAAGCATAATGGACAAAAACCTGATATTCGCCACGCTTGTCGGCGCCTGTCTGTGGGATATAATAACATGGTATTTCGGTTTGCCGACGAGTTCATCACATGCACTTATCGGAGGTCTTATTGGCTCGGCACTTATTAAAGCCGGCCCTGATTCTCTGGTTTACTGGGGTATAGAAAAGACAGTAATATTTATTTTTATTTCTCCCGCTCTTGGTATGCTGTTAGGTCTTATTCTGGGAGTTTTCGTTTTCAATATTTTCAGAAAGAAAAGCCCATCCAATGTGGATAAAGTCTTCAGAAGAGGGCAGCTGCTCTCGGCCGCATTTTACAGCCTCGGGCATGGAGGGAACGACGCTCAAAAAACCATGGGCATAATCGCGGGTCTGCTTTTCAGCGCAGGTTTGCTGGGCAAGACTTTCTATATTCCTTTTTGGGTTATGCTCAGCTGTAACGGAGCAATAGCTCTTGGAACGGTATTCGGCGGATGGCGTATTGTAAAAACCCTGGGACAGCGCGTCGCAAAACTCCGCCCGGTTGACGGATTTTGCGCGGAATTCGGAGCCGCAATAACTCTTTTTGTATCTTCATTTCTTGGAATACCCGTAAGCACGACTCATACCATAACCGGCTCAATAATGGGCATAGGCGCGCTTCGAAGAATATCGGCAGTGAGGTGGGGAATAGCCGGCCAGATAGTCTGGGCATGGATACTCACAATACCCTGTTCAGCGCTGATCTCAGCCATTTCTTACATCATTATCAGCCGGATAGTCTAATTGACTTTCATATTTAATTTTACGATTAAAATGAATGCTTTAAATATGACAGAGCATAAGAAAATTTTAAACAAATTTATAAAATTTTAAATTTCAGCTGTAATAAGCTCCCGGCAAGCAACATAAAAATAAATTGACAATCCGAATAATTTCTTTATTTTAGCATATACAAACTTTATAGCTTAATAAATTTAAAGGAGAATTGATATGAAATCTGTGAAATATTTTATTATATTCTTATTATTTTTTATGGTCTCCTGTGCAAGCCTTACCAGAGAGCAGACAAATGCCTGGCTTAATTCCAAAAGCGGAACTTCAACAATCAACATGACAGGGGACTGGGATTCCGGCGGACTTGCAACAGGAGGATGGGGAACAGGACACTTCATCCAGGAAGGTCAGCGGTTTAATGGTACACTCGGACTATATTACGTTGACGGAGTGGTTAGCGGAGAAGAAATCTATATGGCAATAAGCTCCGGCCAAAAAGTATATTATACAGCGCGTTTAAAAAAAACCGGCCATGATACTTTTACAGGTAAATCAGTGCAAAATATAATAATAGATAATCCGGATTCACAAAACGCAATCAGTTATTTAATTACACTAAAAAAAATTACCGGGAATCAGGCCCCAGGGAAAAATATATAATTGCACATCTGCGAATAACCTTAATTTTACCGGTCTCCTGCGCAGGATCATCTATATTTATTTATTCTATTTTATGTATTTTTTTATAATTTTGTAACACATAAAACTACCGGAGGTTGTTTATGGAAATTATAATTGCTCCTACATACGAGGGAATGAGCAAAATTTCGGCTGAGCTTATCGCCAAAGAAATCAAAAAAAAGCACGACATCGTACTTGGACTGGCAACAGGCGATACTCCTATAGGAACATATAAGGAACTCGTCAAATTGCATAAAGAAGAAGGCCTTGATTTTTCAAAGATCACGACATTCAATCTGGATGAATACGTCGGATTAGCCCCCTTGCATAAAAACAGCTATAATTATTTTATGCAGGATAATTTTTTTAAATATATCAACGTAAATCAGGCAAATGTGTATGTGCCGCAGGGCAACACGGAAGACCCGGAAGAATTCAGCGCATGGTACGAAATCCAAATAAAAAAAGCCGGAGGTATTGATTTTCAGATTCTCGGCATAGGCCGCGACGGTCATATCGGTTTTAACGAACCCGGTTCCTCTTTCGCAAGCCGTACGCGTGTAAAAGCGCTGGTTAAAATGACCATTGAAGACAATGCGCGCTTTTTCAAAAAAGAAGAAGAAGTTCCGCGTTTCGCTATTACAATGGGCGTCGGCACAATACTCGAGGCAAAAAAAATTCTTTTGATAGCGAACGGCGAGAAGAAGGCGGAAGTAGTCGCGCAATTTATAGAAGGTCCGGTAACGAGCCAGATAACCGCAACCGCGCTTCAGCTCCATACACAGGCGACGGTAGTTCTGGATGAAGCTGCTGCCTCAAAACTGAAAAGAAGAGATTATTATAACTGGGTACGCGACAACAAGCATCTTGTACAGAAAATGGTAGGAAGATAAAACATGGAACAAATTGCCACGCTGTTCAATAAAATTCTGGAATCCTCGGAATTTTTAAAAGCGGCCGGATCTTTGAACAGAAAAAATGCGAAAAGCCGGATATTCGGCGACAAAGTCAGGGCATTGACCGCCCAGGAGATAAAAAGATTAAAAGCTCAGGGAAATCTCTGCAATGAGTGGAAGAAAATTCTGGTCGGTACAAAATTTAAGACCGAGTATATTTCAGGCAATTATTTTGCAGGAAAATGTGTGCTCGGATTATTTGACGGAGTGGAAGTAAAATCCGAATCATCCGTTGCCTTCCCGTCGGGTATCTATAAAAGCACAATTATTAATTCCGAGATCGGCGATAACTGCTGCATACGCGAAACAAAATGCATTTCTAATTATATAATCAAATCCCATTCTTTAATCTGCAATGCAGGAAGTCTGGTCTGTTCAGGTAATTCTTCTTTCGGCAACGGACGCGAAATTTCAATCGGCATTGAAACAGGAGGCCGCGAAGTGCTCTCATTTGCGGAATTGACCATACCCATTGCAAATGCCGTGAGCACAGGCGGAAATTACAGAGAGCTGATTGAAAGCTACAAAAATTTTATAAAAAAATATTCCGATTTAAGCCGCATCGGCTGTGGAGTCGTTGAAGACGGCTGTGTGATCCGCAACACCCTTAAAATCGAAGATTGTTATATCGGCAAATCGACGCTGATAGACGGTGCAGTATTGATTCAAAACAGCACTATGCTCGGATCTGCGGACGAACCTGTTGAAATAAGCCACGGTGCATATGTCAAAAATTCATGCATTCAATGGGGGTGCCACGTTACTTCAATGGCAATTGTTGACGATTCCGTTCTTACAGAGCATTCCCACGTTGAGCGGCATGGAAAGGTCACACAGAGTATTATCGGCCCTAACACCGGTATAGGAGAGGGAGAAGTGACAGCCAGCCTGGTAGGCCCGTTCGTCGGGTTCCATCATCAGGCGTTGCTTATAGCGGCGATATGGCCTGAAGGCAAAGGTAATGTCGGGTACGGCGCAAATATAGGCTCGAACCATACTTCGAAGGCGCCTGATCAGGAGATCTGGTGCGGCGAGGGCACATTTTTCGGATTAAGCGCGAGTATAAAATTCCCGGCCGATTTCACAAAGGCTCCCTACTCTATTATCGCTACTGGTGTAATTACGCTGCCCCAGCGCGTTGATTTCCCCTTTTCACTTATAAATAAACCTTCTTGCTCTTTCAGCGGCGTTCCGCCTGCATATAACGAAATTACGCCGGCGTGGGTGCTTGCCGAAAATATTTATGCTGTTAAAAGGAACGAGGGCAAATATAAAAAACGCAATAAAGCAAAAAGGAGCTCTTTTATCTTTGAAGTATTCAGGCCAGATATAATAGATCTGATGATAGAGGCCCGTAAACGTCTTAATGATATATCCCGGAAACAGGACTTTTATACTTCAAAGGATATTCCCGGACTCGGTAAAAATTTTATGACTGAAGAAAGCAGAATAAAAGCAATTACCGGCTATAATAAATATATAGAATATTATTCTCTTACGGGATTAAAGCGGCACATAGAAAACCTGGTCAATGCAGGCGTAAAGTCAATAGACCGGACGATTTACAGTATGGCCACCGACGACGACCTGTGGGAGCATCAGCGATTCATAATGCTCGACTCAGAATCAGCCGCAAGGCCGGTAAAAGACGGCTTATCGCGCCTCGCATCGATGGAAACGGAAATCGCTAAAGCCGTGCAGGAGTCAAAGGAAAAAGATGATATGCGCGGAGCAAAAATAATTGCGGATTATGCAGCCGCGCACCCGCCCGCAGCGGAAGATTCATTTGTAAAAGAAACATGGACACAGGTCGAAAAAGTGAAGAAAGAAATAGAAAATCTGCTGCTGATTGTAAAATAATATTATAATCCTGGTTTTACTTTAAATTTAAAAAATAGCTCTTTCCGAATTCTTGGGAAATTAAATTTCCCTCCCCCCTATCCTCGT
>CAZVDF010000076.1:0-11349 GCA_964626055.1 uncultured Leptospirales bacterium | reverse complement strand
TGGTTGGTTTGCCTCGTGCGGATATGTATTAATTCAATCGTAAAATGCTATAATTGCCGCGATTCGTCAAACAGGGTTGTCAAATTCATGCTGCAGATGAAATATACAACATACTTGTCTTCTTGAATAAAAGCCGGCGATCGCAGCCTCCATCCGTATGTTAAACTTAAATTAAAAAGTCCGCTGGAATAATTAAGCGAAGAGGATATTCCGGAAAGCGTTGCCTCTCCCTGCCCGTTATTTGCGTTTTCGCCGGTTTTATGGATTACGTATCCGTAATCATAACCGACAGACAATTTAAGCCCTCTAAGATAGTTCAAGAACCTTGAAAAATCATTTATAGACAAATCATTTCCTATATAATATCCCCTGTCGCCCGTTGCAGAGGATTTTTTAAAGCCTCTTACAGTGTACAGGTCCCCAATGCTTATCTGTTCGGTGTTGTAAAGCGTCTCCATGCCATATTGCCCGCTGACGTTAAATGAATATAAAAAATTCTGATTGAGGATATTAAACGGCCTGTTCCAGAATATATCGCTTTTATATTTATTGAACTGCGATCTTGGACTGCTTTCATCCATATCCGATGTATCTTTTTTAGCTCCGAAGTAATGCAAGCCTCTATCATAGCTGATACCACAAGAAAAGAATCCGCCGAATAAATAACCGCTGTAGATAATCCCTATTTCACCCACTGTAAGCTTATTGCTTTGAGTGCCTATTTTTTCGTCCTCAATAAAAGTTGCCTTATCTTTAAGAGTAAGAGAAATCCTCGACTTTATTCTGTCTAATTTTTCTTTCCACATTAATCTCTCAATATTGTAACTGCTGCTCGAACTATTGCCTTCAAATTTATATTGGGTGTTCATGCCGCTTATTTGCTGTTTGTAAGCGGAATAGCTGTAATTAGCTGAAAATGTCCAGTAACCAAAAGGAAAAACGTAGTAAACAGTATAACATCTGTTAAATTTCCGGTCAGTGTCTCTGTTAGTCCCGTCACTATATGTAAAAAGACTGTAATCATTAATGCTTAGCAGATTATCCAATCCAGCTGAAATTTTTCTTCGGTACAGGCTCGTCGATTTTTGTCCAAGATTATCGACGCCCGTTTCAACGTGAAGCAGATATCCGGGATCATTTGAAATTATTATCTTTGAAGCGCCCAAATTTTCTCCCGGCAAGATCTTCATAGAGGCATTATTGGATTCAAGCCTGTTCATCTGCTCAATTCCATAATCCAGATCATTGATGTTAAGAAGTTTCCCTTTAAAAAAAGGAAAAACGAAAAATAGCTGCATTTTTCTTCTTATACTGTTACTGTCTTTATCTGGGACAATGTCTTCAATATAACCGTTAACTATTGCAAGTACAAGTTTACCGGATTTCAGGTTTTGTTCAAGAGGGATTTTCACTCTTGCAGTAATATATCCTTTCTCCATCAGAGTGTTGGTAATTTTGCCGGCAAGAGTATTAATGTCATTATTGCTTATTTCTTTATTCAGATACGGGGCAAGAAGCTTATTTTTCTCCCGTTTGCTTAAAAGACCTGGATTCTGAATTATTATTTCTCTGATCAAAAAACGAATTTCGCCTTCTTCAGGCAGTGCAGCTTCTTTTCCCGGCGCTTTTTCTCCGGCCTCTTTTTCTTTTCTTTCTTTTTCCCTTAATTTTTCTTCCAGTTCAAGTCTCTTCCGCTCAATATCCCTTTTTACATTCTCGTCTATTCCCGGTCCTGCAGCCTTGATATCGGTAGAAAACGGCAGCATGCAAAAAATTAAAATCAGGATTAGCAGGATAATATCTCGGCTGTTCTTATTATTTGCAGGCATTCAGGTCATCCTCTTGCTTCCATCCCATTAATTCTGCTTTTTTAAAATCAGCACACGCACCATCTATTCTGTTTAATCGAAGCTTTACTTTACCTCTGTCATAATATGCTTTCGCTGCCTTAGGTTTAAGGCTGACAGCCATGGTATAATCCGCAATTGCTTCATCAAATTCCTTAAATTTTACTCTTACTCTTCCCCTGTCCAAATATGCAGAATAATTCCCTGGATCGAGCTCAATTACCTTGCTGTAATCATCAAATGCGCCATGATAGTCGCCTGACTCATCTCTCGCTATCCCCCTATTAAAATATGCTTTTAAATATCCCGGCTTTATCTCAATTGCGAGAGTGTAATCCGCAACAGCTTCATTATATTTTTTTAATCTAAATTTAGAGAATCCCCTGCCGTGATAAGCTTCGAAATTATTTGGGTTCAATCTGATAACAGCGTTAAAATCGTCTATCGCACCGTCATAGTCGTTTATTTTTATTTTACTTTCTCCGCGGTTTAAATAAGCATCAGTAAAATCCGGCCTTAATTTTATTGCACTGTCAAAATCAGCAATCGCACCTTTGTAATCCTTTAATTTAAATTTTAAGAAACCTCTTTTCCTATAAAGCCCGGCATCATTTGGATTTTTTAAAATAGCCTGATCTAATTCAGCTATAATTTCACTATAATTCTTTGACTTTTTTGGGACTGCTTCAACGGTTTTATTTTCATCTAAAGAATCAGATTGTTGTTTAACATGTATTTTTTCGTTCTCATTTTTTTTGCTGCAATGCGGGATAAATAAAGTTGCTATAACTATTAAAAAAATTAATAATTTTAATTTGATTTCCATTGTAATTTCTTCCGTCTTATTTAAAGATTTTTCCATAACGGGATATCATTCCGCTTCATATATTATCGTAAGTGCCGTTAAACCATAAAAAATGGGATAAGTTGGAATTTGCTTCCAATAAAGAATAACTTTATAAGTCAAATTATTTTATTAAAAAATAATAATTTTTAATATAAAAAAGGATTGCCCTATATTTGAGCAATCCTTTTTTTAGTAAATATAATATTTTTAATTTATATTTTATATACTTTTCCGAGTCCAGGAGCAGGCCGAATAAATACTTTAAAAACGATCAATAATTTATTATAATCTACTTCAGCATCATTACCGGGTAGAGCTTGTCCTCCTTTTTGTCATAAAGAGCAAAGAAGAGCTCACCGCTTACCGGAGCGCTTTTAATGAACACAAGCTTGCCATCTTTCTTTTCAAGTGTGTGCGTTATTAACTCTTTATCTTTGTTTACTTCAATAACGCCCGGGATCATTGGCCCATTGTACGAAATTACATATCCTTCTTTGCCGCCGGCAATGCTCTTTTTCGCTTCAAATCCGCCAAGCTCGTATCCGGATTTAAAGAAATCTCGCGGCAGCCCGCCGATGCCGTTGAATACCTGGCACCCGTAATAAGATTTGTTATTGCTGTATATTCCCTTTGCTACGCCCGGGCCAAGCCACATGAACGCGGCTGTCAGGATATTCTTGCGGTGCCCCGGGCTGTTCATCCAGCTCTCGAGCATCGTATACCCCATCTCCTGTTCGTTTCTCCACTTGATCGTATGCGCGCCGAAATCATAATAAGTCCCGTTCCCATCCTTTTTTATCATAAATCGAATCCCTTCGGAATTCGTTGCAAATTTAACCGTTAAATTCTCCCCGCAGGTGCCGCACCTCCCGCCAAAATGCTCAATCCTGTTTTTGGGCGCGCTCATTTCCCTATCCCGTATTACATGCTCCAGTTTCTGCGTTTTTGCGTTATATTCCGCCTGCCAGAATGCCGCTTTCTCAAGGCCGGTATCGTACTGAACGGGCGCCAGCCTGTTTTTTACGCGCTCGATGTTCGTATAGAACAATATCCATTTGGATATGAGTTTTAAATTCAGCTCTGGTTCAGGGCCGATATCTCTCGTGGTATTTGCGTAACCGGCCGGATAAGAACAAAATATAATAAAAACAAAAATTAATCTTTTCATAAAGATATTATCCCCGATAATTAATTTAGAGATGCATACTTTTGACCATGGTTTAAAAAAACACTCCCTTGAAAATATGCAACTATTTTAATATATTATAATGGTATCCGACAGCATAGCTTAATTTTGGAGGTTTGATATGATGGATAAACTTCAGAAGTGCAGCATAGTATTGCTTGGAGGCCTGTACGGATCGGGGAAGACCGAATTCGCGATAAAGCATTTTATGAACAAATCGCGATACAGGGTCAGCCGGTCGGAGATAAGAAAATTATTGTTCGAGATGACGAATTTCGGTAAAAAATGGAGTGCCGACCTGTTCAATGAAGAAGACGACGTACTTGTAAAACATGTCGAGAGAAAGATAATAGAACATTTTCTGCAGAATAAAAGGAGCGTTCTGGTCATAAATACTTTCTCAAGCGTTGAATCCAGGAAACGCTTTATAGCGATCGCAAAGGATATGGGGAAAACAGCCGGCATAGTCTTTCTCGATGTTCCCGTGGATATATGTATAAAGAATAATACGGTAAAATCTGCCGGAATTCCTGAATATGTTGTGCATAAACTGAATAATAAAAAAGTGCTCCCTTCTGTAAATGAGGGTTTCAGCGAAGTTGTAATTGTTAAAAATCCAGGCGCATAGCAATTCATCAGACTCAAAAAATAAAACAAAAAATACAGGTGTATATAATGCGATCCCCTCTATCCCCGTGCGGAGCCTCCCCTTGGGACAAAGGAGGCACATTCTTTAAATAAATTCACCTTTAAGTATTCACAATTGGCGCCCCCTCGGGGGGTTAGGGGGAGGGCGAAGTTATTCCCAAAATTCAGAGATGAACCGGAAAAATTTATATTTCTGATAAATTAAAAAATCTTACTCGATTTCCGGGAACGGATTTCTCCACTGCCATCCTGTTTTCCCGGCGGCCCTGTAGTTTTCAAGCCTGCGGATAGTGAGCTCGGCAAAAACCGGGTCCATATCGAACGTAAACACCCTGCGCCCAAGCCTCTCTCCGGCTATAAGAGTCGTCCCTGAATGGGAAAAAAAGTCCATCACAAGGTCGCCTTTTCTGCTGCTTGTTTCGATTATCCTTTCTATTGCTTTCAGAGGCTTTTGCGCGTAGCAGCCTGGCACGTTTTCCTCCATCCTGTAAAAAACCTGCTGAATGTCTATCCACACATTGCCGGGCCGTATTGTGCCGGATTTGCTGCGTTCGAGATTTTCCTGTCTTTTGCCTCCCACATTTTTATAATAACCTTTTAACACTTTTGGGATATCGGTATAAACTACCTTAAACTCAGGCCGCCCTTTCGCGTAATGAAGAAGCTCCTGCCTTATCCACATCCAGTTCTTCTGCGTACCGTATCCTCTCTGGTTCCTGAGAGTGATATAATTCTTCGGCTTAAGCTCGCCGAATTCCCTCATCATGATCATAAAATCCGGCAGAGGTTTAAAATCATCCTTGAGATCGGCTCCGAGCCATATATACAGATGGGAATTATCACCGATGATCCGAAGCGCGTTATTGACCCATTTGCGGGAAAAATCCATGTAAGTACGATGGTCTACCTTGAACAGATTATCCGTGTTCGCATTGCCGACTTTAACATTGTAGGGAGGATCATTAATTATAAGGGAAGGCTTCTCCTCAGAAGTAATTTTCAGCAAATCGGCAATATCGGTCGCATCGAGCACGCCGACCCTGTGACCCGACTTATCTTCCCAGATCCCGCCTTTTTTAAGCCTGCAAAAAGGCAGGATCTTTCTTCTGAGCTCGTCATCGGCATCCAGCCGATGCAGTTTTTCGGATGTTTTATTGCTATCGGTAGTTAATGCGAATGTATCCTTCCCCGGTCCCGTAAGAGGCTGTGGCGATAAAACCGTATTTATTCCCAAAATACTATCCCGGGAGAATTATTTCTTGGAATCGGCTATCTTGCCCCATTCACGCCATAACAATCCTGTCTTCTTTTCCCAGTCCGATTCGAATTTTTCGGTAAAGAAAGTATGCAGTTTTTCGAACAGGCTTCTCCAGCCGGCTTCGAATTCATAATTCAGAACATCTTCGAGGAAAGGGACAATCTCGCCCAGTTTTTCTTTGGGCAGGTATGCGCGGGCTCCCATTTCGTGGGAACGTTTTAATGTTTCAGAGGAAAGCGCGTGAGCCGTAAGCATAGCGACTTTAAAATTTTTCTTAACAGCGGCTTCAAGAAGTTCAAATCCGCGTACTCCCATGATATCCAGAACTACTATATCATAGGCGCCGTTATTGATTTTTTTAATTGCCGCATCGTAAGTCGTTGCCTTCTCAAATTTGCATTTCGGGCAGGCATCCTTGATCTCTTCTTCAAGCACCGTTAAAACATCAACTTCATCATCGACAGCCAGAATTTTTTTACCGTCTAATACACTTTTACCCATAGTATACTCCTCTCAATATTTTTTAAAAAAACGATTTTAAAATATTATTACGTTTATTTAAGGGATGGGATCCTCACTGTAAAATTTGTCCCGATGCCCACATTGCTTGCAAGACTAATATTTCCGCACATAGTTTCAACTATATTTTTAACGCATGATAAACCGAATCCGAGTCCGTTCATTTCTCCGGCGGAGCATTCGTCCTCTTTCTGATGAGAAAAACGCGTAAAAACGCTGTTCTGTTTTTCCCGGGGTATCCCGTACCCGTCGTCTTCAACGGTTATGAAAAGATCGTCATCCCCGCTTATTTTCACTTTCATTTTTTCACGCCTGTGTTTCAGAGCATTGGTGAACAGATTGCGTAAAATCTGCTGAACTTTATTTTTGTCCTGACAGAACGGTTTCGTATTGTATTCTCCGCAAATTTCCACCGCGATCCCGTAATTCGTAAGGGTGCGGCAAAGCTCTTCATAACCCGATTCATAGGAGAGTTTTTCAGCGCCGTCGGGATCTACGATCTCAATTGCCTCGATGATGGAATCTCTGAAAATATCGGCTACGGCAAATATATCTTTTTTGAAGATCCCCTCTTCCGATTTATATATCTCTATGATCTCTTTCAGAAAATTCTGGGCTTTGTTCGAATTTCGCAAAATAAAATGAAGCTTTTTCTGCTGTTTCTGGGTTATCGGCCCGTATTTATCCGGCTTGTTTAAAAGGCTGCTGACGCTTGTCGTCACAATCGATAGAACTCCCGTCAGATCATGTATAAACAAATCAATTAAATTATCTTTATTGTCCATTCTTTTACCACAAAATACTATAAAATTTATT
The DNA here is from genome assembly GCA_964626055.1 of uncultured Leptospirales bacterium. Lineage (GTDB taxonomy): Bacteria > Spirochaetota > UBA4802 > UBA4802 > JAFGDQ01 > JAFGSG01. The sequence goes on along the minus strand of CAZVDF010000076.1, from coordinate 4,228 downwards.
TTCGAATTTTTATAATTAATCTTTTATTTGCATTTTACCCGCGGGAAAAGAAACTGAAAAAGCGGTTCCTCCGGAAGCGATACAGTCCTCACCAGTCCTGCAAAATTTACATAATGAAATTTTGCCCGGGCATAGATCCCTGTCCGTCGGTATATATGCACAGCGCCTGCTCTCAAAAGAGATCTTAATGCCGAAACGCTGGCCGTATATCTTCGCGAGCATAAGTTCGAGGCCTTTGCCCCCCGCTCCGAAATCATACGGTTTTTTTGTGCTGTATTGATCCGTGTCCTGCGTATAAAATAAACCGTCGAAAATATGTTTCTGATTATCCTGTGTAATGCCGATGCCGAAATCCTGTATTTTTATAATAATCTTATCTTCTTTTTTTGCGGCCGTTATCCGGATCAACCCGCCGTCGGGAGTATTCTCGATCGCATTCTTCAGTATCCCCTCAAGGATGCTCTCCTGGACTCCCGGCTCGATAGTCATGGATAAGTCTTTTTGATATTCCGTCTGAAACATAATATTCCTGTGCGAGCTCAATTCCTTTGCTTTTCCGAGGATTTTTTCGACGAATGGAAGGACCAGAACGGTTTGTTCCGCCATTTTGCTCCCGTGTATGTTTACCGAAAGCCATTTTTTTACCATATCCCAATGCAGCTTTATCTCAACAGGGATCTCGGATACATCCTCCAGCTGCTTCCACTGGCGGTCGAGTTCGCTGGTTAAAAAACCCTTGTCCATATCCTTGTATGTTCTTATGATCTTGTCGGTTTCTTCCTGTATAACGGAAATCCGCTTCAGATGCCTCTCTATCATTTCAAAAGAAGTATTAAAATCGCCCGATGCGCTTTCCGCTTCAAGCTTGCGCTTTATGATCCTTATCGCTCCCTGTATTATGGATAACGGCGTTCGCAGCTCATGCGAAAGGTGGGAGAGAGCTTTGTCCTTTGCCCGGCTCAGCCGTTCGAGTTCCGATTTTGATTTTTCAAGCGCGTTGAACCGGTCCCTTTGCAGCTGAGCCATTTCGATAAAAACGGCCGCATGGTTGCTGAACATTTTAAGAAAGGTCTCGTCTTCCTTCGTAAATACTCCGTTTATCTTATTAGTAAGCTGTATTACGCCTAAAATCTTTCCTGTCCTGCTGTAACAGGGCATGCTGAGCAGGGTTTTAGTCCTGTAATTTGTTTCGATATCCCCCTGTCTGAAAAACCTGGGATCGGCGTATGCATCCGCGAGATTTACGGTTTTCCCCGTACGGAAACAATATCCTGAGACGCCTTCCCCTGCGGGTATTCGTATCTTCTTCCCCTCCATGCCTGCGGCAACTATTGTCCACAGATCGTCCGTTTTCCGGTCATGTAAAAAAAGATTATACCGCTCCGCTTCCATTACTTCGGTCGCTTTTTTTGCGATCTGTATGATCATTTCCTCAAGGTTAAGATCCAGTCCGATAAGCTGCCCGAGCTCGAAAAAGGAACGAAATACTTTTTGTTGAATCCTGTCGTCTTCAAATGTTTTTGGGGCGATTTTTTTGAGGGTTCTCTTATAAGGGGAATTTGTTTTCTTTTTTTTTAATTTCTTATAGGATAATATGTTCTTATCGATTGCCATATTACGATATCTTCTATTGTTATAATAAAATTATAAATACAGTAAGATGTCAAGTTTAAATTGATGCAGACCTGCGCCGGGCGCGCTTTTTTAACGATCCGTGAAAGAATAAAATTATGTTTTCTGATTAATCAAATTAAATAATTGCCGCTTTCAGCGTTCCAAGGCTTTTGCCGAAAACAGTTCTTACTTTCGTATTATCGGGAGTATAAAAGAATAAATCTTATTCCGGAGATTAATCGGATAATTAATCGGATAGTGGAGAAATCGTCTCTTTATGAACTTATAATCCCGCCTTTTGAAAATCGCATTCCCGATCGTCTAAATTCCGTCTCAAAATAATAACGTATTTTTATCTCGCGATAGCTAAATTTCCCGCGCTTATTCTGCTTACGATATCGCTGGAAATATCGGCAATTTTCTGGCTGCCTGTAAGGATCATTGCAAGCTCCAGCTCTTTTTTAAGCGTTTTAAGATAAAAGGTAACGCCTTTCTCGAGCATGCCGACCGCAGCTATCGTCAAGGGACGGCCTATAAGCACAAAATCCGCTCCCAGCGCAAGCGCCTTAAGCACATCCACGCCGGTCCTGAAACCGCCGTCGATCAGTATGCGGACGCTCCCTTTCACCGCTTTCACAATATCCTCAAGCACATCCATCGATCCCGGCATGCCGTCAAGCACCCTCCCGCCGTGATTTGATACTATTATCCCGTGGGCTCCCGCCTCAACCGCAAGTTCCGCATCCTTTACGGTCATTATGCCTTTGAGAATAAACGGGATCTGCGTATCCGAAATGATCTGCTTCAGATCTTCGACGCTCTTAGGCCCCACGGACTGGTTTGCCATTGCCATTGTCCTGAAGACAACGGCGTCAATATCCATGCCTACCGCGGCAGCCTGGCTTTTTTCGGCTTTTTTTATCCTTTTAACAATATCCTTATTATCGCTTCTCGGCTTGAATATCGGAACCCCCATTCCGTTATTTTCCGAAACTGCCTGCAGACCGATCTTGTATTTTTCAGGGCTTGCCCCGTCGCCGACAAAAGCAATTGTGCCCGCATTTATGCAGCCGGCAACGACAGCCCTGTTGTATTCAAGCTCGTCTATCGCTCCGCAGAGGTTTGTGACTGTCCCCGTGATAGGAGCGGCCATTACGGGGAATGACAGCGGCATGCCGAAAAACGAAGCCGACGTATCCGGATTTGTCACGCTGTGGATCACTCTTGTGTTTATTTTATACCGGTTAAGCGCGTGAATGTTTTCCCTGAAAGAAGAGCCCGTGCCTATGCCGCCCATTCCCGGGATGCCCGACGGGCAGTTCGCGCCGTCGCATGTCTTGCACGCGTAGCACACTTTTTTGAATTTATCCCTTGCGGCAAGCCTTATGCTTTCCATGCTGATCTCCATATCCTGCACTATCGCGATCTTCAGCACTTCCCTGCATTTTGCAACAGCCTGCTCGGCTTCTTCAAGCGTATTCGCAACCGCAATTATGTGGCCTGCCTTTTCCACATTGGAACGCGGCTTAACTACTTTATCGCCTTTTTTAACATTTAGAAATATTTCCGCAATGCCCGGAGTCTTTAGCGCGTCTTCAAGCCCTGTTATTTCCTTTACGATTCCCGGCTCTGTGATTATCGCCCTTTCAATACTCACCTTGTTCCTGATCGGCTCGAGATTGCCCGGTTCCTGTCCCAGAGCGATCTCAATAACCGCGCGCATAAGATCAACGCCTGTTGAAAGAGGGTAAGTGTAAGCGGACATGAATCCGCCCGAAAGCCTGGCCGCAAGCTCGCCTATCTTGGGCCCGTCGCTCGTTATCTTTATATCTCCTTTCGCGGCGCCCATGCTTATGCCCAGGGCTTTGATCCCCATCTTCATTACATTGCACGCTTCTTCCTGAACTTTAGCAGGAAGATTCGACGGCATTGTATGCCCTATTTCGACAAAGTAAGGCTCGTGATTGATGATCCTGTCCGCCACTCCGGTAATGGTCACTTCATTATTATAAACGATCGCGTCTATTGAAAGCTCGGGCCCTTCCATGAATTCTTCTATTAATACTTCTCCGTTGGGCGAAGCTTCCTTCGCCCATTTAAAGGCGTCGGCCAGGACATTCGTGTCGTCCACGCGCATTACGCCTCTCGCGCCCATATTGCTCGAAGGCTTGATCACAACAGGGAACCCGAGCTTCTTCGCGGCGGTCTTCGCCTCCGAAAGTGACCATACGGGATAAAAATTCGGGCACGGGACCTTATGCTCCATAAGTCTTGTTCTCATCCTGATCTTATTCGTTGCCGCTTCAGCGTCCTCGAACTTAATGCCCGGAAGATTCAACGCGTTCGCGACCGCGGCCACAGTCATTGAAGCGTCCGTGCCTGCGGTAAGCACGCCGCTTATCGGGGTCAGCTTATTCTGCGCTTTTGCCGCGCGGACGGACCCGTCAATATCGCGCGTGCTCATCACGACGGGAATATCCGCGTATTTCATGCCTATTGCTTCCGGATTATAATCCGTGACTATTGTGTTCAAACCCATCTTCTGTGCCGTATGTATCACGGGGACCTGCAGCAGTCCTCCGCCGATTATCATTATGTTCTTTTTCATAAAAAA
>CAZVDF010000075.1:0-11353 GCA_964626055.1 uncultured Leptospirales bacterium | reverse complement strand
TTATAAACATCTGCGATAGAATGATCAGATTATTATCAATTTTAAGGCAGCATGGATGTTGCCGACCGCCGAAGAGTCCACGGATGGGGTATTTGAGGCTGAAAATTGATAATAATCTGATCATTCTATCGATAGTATTAAGAAATAGTGTAATAAAAGTCAGTCAACTTGAGTTAATAAATAATACTCCCGAATCACTTTATGGAATTTACCAAAGATATATGGTAATATATGAATGAAGAATTAAAAAATAATCTTAATACTGTTTTTAAAATACTAAAACATAAGTTTCAGCGATGATGCCACCTCAGTCCCAAGGGGAGGCTTCGCACGAGGATAGGGGGGAGTGAAGGCAATTCCCAATTTTCTGGAAAGAGTTATAAATATCAAATCCGGAATATACGGTTTTATATTTAGGGGAGTATTAGAACGATCCGAAGGGGGAAAACCCGAGTTTATTTGAACAAATCGTAAAGATCAGCGAAAAAATTAACGAATACTGCTAACTGTTTATATTTATATTTTTCTGTTTCTTTAAAGCGGCTGCAATAACAGATTCCTGTACCATTCTTTCTTTTATTAAGAGTTCTCCCATCGGAATTATTTCTTTTTTGGGGTCCGATTCATCCTGCAACTCTTTCTGTATGGTCAGCACTTCGTTCAGTTCCGATTCCGTCAATGTGCCGATCTCTTTTAAAATGTCGCCTATCCGTCGGTTTTTACCGGATAAATCACCGATCAATTCAATATATTCCGATATACTGCTGTTAGGGGGCAATATCCGTATTTTAAAATCGTCCCTTAATTCATTAAGATACAGTTCAATCTCATTCTTTGTTTTTTCGCATTTAAAATCCAGCTCATAACCTGTATAAATAATCTTTTCAGTACGGTCATTGATCGCTTCGAACCGTTTTATTTTGCCTATCGTACTGAGTTTTTTAATTTGCGACCTCGGATCAATTTTGCCGGTATTGTTTTCTCCGCGCGGATGAACGGAGATATGCCAGCAGTCATTAAGTACTTTGAGATCATGCTCGGTCTCTACTTCTTCCGCAATGATCTCCATCTCCTGCCCGGCTTCATTATTATTATTATTTCTTTTTTTCATACCATACTTCCGTATTTAAGCAATAATTCCGGATCAGAAAAAATTTTCAATTAACCTTTTTTATAGATCGCAGGAACAATATAAGTAAATTCATCGTTAATATTATGAAGTGATTCCGAATTGCCTATGAATAAATAACCGGAATTACCGATGGTGGAATAAAATTTCTGAAATAAAGCAATCTGGGTTTTCTTGTCGAAATAAATAATTACGTTTCTACAGAAGATAATATCTATTGATACTCCCAGTTTAAAATCGTTTTCCATTAAATTAAACCGTCTGAATTCCACATTCTTTTTAAGTTCAGGCTTAACGGCATACTCATCACTATCGGAATTTTCCAGCTTAACAAAATATTTTTTAAGAAGTTCCGCTTTTATCGGGCTTACCGTATCCCGCTTATAAACGGCACGCCCGGCAATTTCCAGCACTCTGGTAGAAATATCGGTAGCAAATATTTTAAAGGAGTAATTAAGCTTGTTTCTCCCAAAGTATTCGGATAGAACAATCGCAATTGTATATGGCTCCTCCCCTGTAGAACATCCGGCGCTCCAGATATTAAGGGTCATGTTCTTAGCCGTACGTCCATTTGCCAGGAATTCGGGCAGTGCTTTTTCGGCCAAATAGTTAAAATGTTCCGGGTCCCGGAAAAATTGTGTTTTGTTTGTGCTTACGACATTGATCATATTGATAATTTCATTTTTACGGCCTTCCGGCGATAAAATAAAATTATAATAATCCTCGTAACTGTGTATATTCAGTTCTCGCAGCCTTCTGTACAGACGGGCAACCAGCATCATCTTTTTCTTTGGCATAAGATTTATGCCGCATATTGAATAAATCAATTCGCTGAATAGCTGGAATTGACCATCGCTCATTTCGGGTACTTTTATTATGCTGATTTCGCCGGAATTCATATTTTATTTTTATTACAAAAAATTATCAAGAGAGTGAGACTTAAATGCTAAGTAGCCTATGGATTATCATTCTCAATTTTAAAAAATTCGGCAATTGCTTTTAATTGCTCTGCCTGGCTTGACAGTTCTTCCGTAGTTGCCGCCATTTCTTCTGTCGAGGAAGCATTCGATTGTATCTCATTCTCAAGGTTCTCGATAGCGACGGAAATCTGCTCTATTCCTCTGGCCTGCTCCGAACTGGCGGTATTTATTTCCTGAACCAATTCGGAAGTCTTTTTTATCTGAGGCACGATCTTATCGATAAGTTTGCCGGCATCATCGGCAACTTTAAGGCTTTTGTCTGTCAGGGTGCTGATTTCCTTGGCTGCGTCACCGCTTCTTCCCGCAAGGTTGCGTATTTCGTTTGCGACAACGGCAAAACCTTTGCCGAATTCCCCTGCGCGCGCAGCTTCTATTGCGGCATTGAGCGCAAGCATGTTTGTCTGTTCGGCGATACCCTCAATAACGCTGATATTCTCCGCGATGCTTTTCATCGCCTCGACAGTATCCCTTACTGCCACACCGCCTTCTTCGGCATCTTTTGACACCTTTTCGGAGATTATCGCCGTCTGGCTGGCGTTTCCCGCATTCTGGGAAATCGAACTGTTGATCTCGTTTATAGAAGCCGAAATTTCTTCAATGCTCGCGGCCTGCTGGCTTGCGCTGAGCGCCATTTGCTGGGCTTCGGCGCTCAACTCCTGGCTTCCGACCGCAACCTGATTGGATGCGTTCTGAACGCTTACCGCAAACTCCGATAAATTCTTTACACTGAGTTGCATCGACTGCATAATCTTATCCTCATCGGAGCGGGTAACGATATCAATCTCGAGACTGCCTTTTGAAATACTCTCCGCGACTTCCGTTATTTTCTTTATCGATTCCGTAAGCTCATTTACATTGTCTTCCAGAACCTTAAAATCTCCCTGGTATTCGCCGGTCATCATCGGCGGTATCGCGCCTCTGGCAACGATCGATATGTGTTTTGCGGCGGTTAACATCGGGATTGTAAACGAATCAATAAGCTTGTTTATGCTTTCCAATATCGAAATAAAATCCGGCAGATTTATTTTACCCGTATCTAATCTGGATTTAAAATCCCCGGATAAAATAAAGTGAATAGACGTGGAAATATTCTCAAGTAAATTCTTTATACCATGATTAATATGGAAAGTCAGTATAAAAGCAAGCGCAGCGCCTAAAACGCATCCTATGATGACGCTGACGACCGCAATCCAGAGTATGAGAGCCGCTGAATCGATGGCTTCCTGGGCTTTTTGCTTGAATTCCTTAGTTAAAATATCATTAATAAGTGACATATCTCCGTAAATTGCGATCCCTAAAATATTTTTCTCCAGATCTACTTTTTCGAATGCAGCGATTTTGTTCTCTCCCCTGAGCAGAATATAGTTCTTGCTCATCGCGAAATATTCATCTACCGACTTTTTTATATTTGCTATTCTTCCCTTTATTTCGTCGTTATTCGCCGTAGCTGCAACTTTATCCAGCAAATCCATGATTCTCAGTTTGTTGCTTTCAAAAATGTTGTCCAATTGCATACGATAATCTTCAGAGTAACTTACCTTCTCCTTAAGGGATATTTGGAAAAGCCCGAACTGCTTCTCAACTTCTTTTACATTGACGGCGTTATTAAATGTGTCATTGTTGTTGTGGATGGTATCGTTAAGCTTTTGAAGTCCGAAAATCTGAACGCCGACCACCGCAATAAAAATAAAAATCACTATCGCGAAAGACAGAGAAAGTTTTCCTCCGATCTTCCATGCCTTTATGCCTTTAAAGATATTCCAATTCAAAATTAGATTTTTAAAAGATTTCAACTCCATGCATGGCCTCCTGATGCTTTATAGCCTTTATAGCATTAAAAAATAATAAAAATCGGGTTTCATATTTCAATAAAAAGAATCATTATATTAATGGCTCTCTATCGATTTTAGATAATTCAGCCCTTCTTCTATTGTCGGAAAAAATTGAATGAATTTTTCAATATTTATCGGCCTCAGTATTGTCATGATCTGTGCGGTGTATCTCGTAACGGCCATTTCACCGTGTTCTTTTCTTATCTTCTTTGTCGTTGCGATAAGACATCCGATACCGGAGCTGTCGATATACTGCAGCTCATTGATGTCGACGGCTATCTTCCTTACTCCCCCGTTTATGAGCGAATTAATAAAAAATTCAAACTCAAAAGTATTGTTATTATCAAGACTTCCTTTTATATCAACTTTAACAATCGCTCTAGTATCCTTGCCTGTATCAGAAGGCGTTATAATTTCCGTACTGAATTTCATTCAATTCCCCTCGACAAAAATATATATTGCCCGCCTTCCTTTAAGTATTTTGCGATAAATCCTCAATGTCAACCAATTATTACTAAATTGTTCCTTGAGAATCCGCAATTTGCATTATTATCCGGGATTGATTATACTTGCCGGCAAAACAGGAACAAGATATGTTCCCTGTAACCGCCTTTATAATATACATTATTTATCGTAAATTTTCAGCAATTTCTTTGCCGTAATTATCGTCTCCGAAGGATACCCGTACGCGTTATTAATGTATTCGATATTACCGATAAAACCCCTTGTGTTCACATGGCTGTGCCCGTAAATATGTATTTTCGATCCCAGCCGGCGGATCTGTTTTTCCAAAAGATCGGTGCCCAGCACCGGATATAATATCCGTTTATGAATGGGTATAAACGACGGCATAACGTCTATTCTCGGCACAAAATGCGAAAAAGAAATTATAAAATCGTTCTTCACATTTAAAAATGGTTCGTTAAGGGAAATAAAATGATCGGTTATACTTTTTTCATTATACCCCGCAGGCCATTCGCAGGCGGCATAATCTATCCATATATCATAAATTTTCCGGGAAGGCTGGCCGAAGGAATAATCATACCAGCCTAAGAGCGGGACAATAGACAAACCATTGAAATGGAATGGCTCCATTTTTATTCCGCAATTGGCTGAAATTTTTTTCAATAGCTCAAAATTATCGATGGAATTTCTGTTGTTATTGCTGTGGTTAACCCAGATATCGTGATTGCCGGGAATGAATAACACTTCTCTGAAGCATTTCTTGAGATAAACGAGAGCTTTAATCGTAACCGATATGTTGTTTGTAATATCGCCGGCCAGAATCAGGATGTCATCCTTAAAATCATTCCCTGATATTCCGAATAACCATTTTCTGTTCTCTATGTAGTCAATATGAACGTCGGAAACAGCGAATACTCTCAAATTACCGCTCCATTGCATTGTTATAATAACATATTTGCGGAAAACAGCAAGAAAAATAAAATTCCCCGGGGCAAGCCCCCGGTACTGACGTACCGGCCGTCACCTTTGGTGTCGGCGGGGTATTATGTTTCAAGGCGTTATCGATTTGCTCCGCAAATCGATAGGCTTACATCCTCGACGCAAGCGTCAAGGTATTACGCCTTGAAATAAAGATAATTATCATTCTGTCAATATCTTCAAAAAAAATATTTTAACGATCAGCGGTGAAAAATTCCGACTAATATAGTATAAATGCGTTCAAGAAATGTACAGCGCTTATGGAACTGAAATTTTTATTCAAAAAATACAAAAAGATATTACTATTTCTTTTTTCGCTGATAATTATTCTGTCTTTAAGTTTGCTCCAGTACAGATCGGGCCCGGAACTGATCTTTTCTTTATTTTATGTTTTTCCCATTATTCTGCTCAGCTGGAAAGTCGGGATATGGTCGGGGATTATCATTTCATTTATATGCTCATCATTAATGCTTTATGCGGATAAAAAGGCGCCGTATCAGTATTCCAGTTTCATTATCCCGTATTTAAATAATCTTTTCAGGCTGATAATATTCTTAATAATAACCTATATTATTTCCGAATTAAAAATTGCTCTTGAAAGGCAAAAAGACCTGGCAAGGATAGATCCTCTGACAGCGATAGCAAACAGCAGGGCGTTCTATGAAGCGGCCGGTATGGAATTTCAAAAAGCAAGAAGACTCGGATTCCCCATCTCCGTTATATATATGGATCTGGACAATTTCAAGGAAATCAACGACACGCTCGGCCATAGTTCGGGAGACTATCTTCTAAAATTAACAGCCGGCGCAATAGTCAAAAACATAAGGACAATCGACGTTGCCGCGAGGCTTGGCGGGGATGAGTTCGGCATTCTGCTCACGCAGACAGGGCCCGAACCGGCTTATACGGTCGCAAATAAATTAAAGGAAATGATGCATAAGCTGATGAAGGAATACAACTGGCCTGTAACATTGAGCATGGGAGTCGTAACTTTTTTAAAAACGCCGGAGTCCGTTGATGAGATGATGAAAAAAGCGGATCATATGATGTATTCAGCGAAATATAACGGAAAAAATAATATTAAACAGGCCGTGATTTCCTGAAAATACTGAAATTCAAAACACTGAAATTCACTTGACTTTAATATAACGGCTAAAATAATAATTTTAATAACTGAATGCAAAATTGGGAGGTACGATGCCGAATAACATATTACATGCGATTGTATTCATACAAAACTGGGGCCAGGAAAAAATTATCCTGGACTTTCTAAGAAAGAATACACATGTTATTTCGATCTTTCATATAATGGGAAGGCACAGCTATTTAATCGATTCGAATTTCGACGACAAACTTCAATTGGAAGAATGGATAAGCCAGCTGAAATCGCTTCAGCTATCATCCGGCATGCCGGCCATTATTTCACTTCAAACACAAAAAGTAATTGAAGTATTGAAACGCAAAGAAGATTTCGGATTGAATGACTATAAAAAAATTAAAGAATATTTTCATTTTTTTATGCTGATTGACAATCCGCATCATGATGAAAGATTAATAAAACTTCTTAAATCCAACGAATTGGTTTATTCAATTCTTCATACGCAGGGGAGAAACTCTTTTATTGTTGAAGTGATCACCGAATCGTATGCCGATTATAAAACTCTTCTTTCCAAAATGAAAAAGATCAGGACTATCCATCATATTGAGACTCTTGAAGTTATTCTTGTGAATAAATACAGAAATCAAATTTTAGATTCGAACGGAAATCTGGTTTACCCTCAAAAGGACATCCGGGAGCTGTATTCATTATAGAATAGATTAAAAAAGGCCGTTGTCTGATCCGGGCATCTATCTCCATCAATGTTGATTATATATTAAAACATCATCAGTAATATACTGATGATGTTTTAATATATAATGTCCGAATCATTCTATTAAAAAAACATAACCTTCCCCTAAACTTAAAAAAATGCTGGTAAAAAAACATGCCTTTATCCATGTTTGCCTGAATTTCATTCCAATAATTTCAGGGATTTATTTATGCAGAAGACGAAAAACATAGCGATCATAGCTCACGTAGACCACGGTAAAACAACGCTGGTAGACGCAATGCTCAAATTTGCCGGCGTATTCAGGGAAAATCAGAAAGTTGAAGAAAGGATTATGGATTCGAATGACCTGGAAAAGGAACGGGGCATTACGATCTTTTCAAAGAACGCGTCTCTATTCTACCGGGATTATAAAATCAATATTGTAGATACTCCGGGCCATGCGGATTTCGGAGGAGAAGTCCAGAGAATTCTAAAAATGGTGGATTCCGTTCTACTGCTCGTGGATGCGTTTGAGGGCACAATGCCGCAGACAAAATATGTGCTTAAAAAATCCCTTGAGCAGGGACATAAGCCGATCGTTGTGATAAATAAGATCGACAGGCCGAACTGCAGGCCTCATGAAGTCCTTGACATGGTATTCGATCTTTTTATGCAGCTTAACGCAAGCGATCACCAGCTTGACTTCCCGGTGGTCTATGCATCCGCTAAGGAAGGCTACGCAAAATTAAACCTGGAAGATACTAGCGATAACATTAAACCTCTGTTCGATACTATTTTAAAATACGCGAAAGACGCCGAAGGCGACAGGGATTTGCCGTTTCAGTTCTTAACATCCGCCATCGAATACGACAATTATCTCGGAAAGATGGGCATAGGGAAAATACATAATGGGATAATAAAGCAGGGTGATGAAGCCGCCCTGATTAAAAGTAACGGGTCTGTCATCGTGTCCCGGATAAGCAAAATTCTGGCTTTCGAAGGACTCTCCAAAGTTGAAATTAAAGAAGCGTATGCAGGCGATATCGTTTCAATAGCCGGATTCGACACAATTGACGTTAGCGAGACAGTGGCGGATAAAGAAAACCCGGTCGCGCTGCCGTCCATCAGCATTGACGCCCCTACTCTCTCCATGACGTTCATGGCCAACAATTCGCCATTCTGCGGCAGGGAAGGCAGATTCGTCACATCGACAACAATCTGGAAAAGGCTGCAGAGAGAGCTGCAGACGAATGTAAGCATCTCCGTCGAAAGAACGGAAATGCAGGACGCATTTATAGTAAAAGGCAGAGGCGAACTTCAGCTTTCCATACTGATCGAGAACATGAGAAGAGAAGGATACGAATTCCAGGTATCCAAACCTGAGGTAATATACAAAGAACATAACGGGATTAAAACGGAACCAGTTGAACTTGTGATGATAGATGTGGCGGACGAGTATGTGGGAGTTGTAATTGAAAAGCTAGGCGCCAGAAAAGGCGAGATGATGAATATGAGCCAGGGGGAGGACGGCTATACAAGGCTTGAATTCAAGACTCCCGCAAGAGGACTTATCGGATTCCGGAACGAACTGCTTACGGAAACAAGAGGTACAGGCATCCTGCATCATAATTTTTACGATTACGAGCCGTACAAGGGCGACATTCCCGGTCGCAGCAGAGGAGTACTCGTCGCAATGGAATCCGGCACGGCGTTATCTTACGCACTCAACAACCTTCAGGAAAGAGGAAGTCTTTTCATTGATCCTGGCGTAGCGGTTTATACCGGCATGATTATAGGCGAACATAGCAGGGAGAACGATCTTGAAGTCAACGCATGCAAAGGCAAAAAGCTCACGAACATGCGCGCCGCAGGCTCTGACGAAAACATTTTGCTTGTTCCTCCGCGCAAATTCAGCCTGGAGCAGGCGCTCGAATACATCGATTACGACGAGCTTCTTGAAGTGACGCCTCAAAATATAAGAATGAGAAAAAAAATACTTGGTAAGATAGACAGGAAAAAAGCTTCCAAAAAACTGGCCAGTTAATTTCCGCTTTCCAGAGATTCAAGTTTTTTGTCATAGTAATCCTTTTTCTGTTCATGTTCGGCCGTAATCCGTTCCAGCTCGGAAAAGAAGTCGTTTATGCAAGTTTTACAGTTATGGATTGACTGTGAAATATCTCTTATCGTTTTCCCATCCTGAACCTGGGACGCTTCTATAATCGCTTCATTAAAACCCGCAAGTTCGGCTTCTTGATGTTCGATCGAATCCATCAGCTTAGCTATTGTGATCTCAAGAGGCTTAAGAACCTGCGATCTTTCTTTTATGATCCCGGAGCGCTGACGTCTTATATCCTTCTTATTTGTTTTGAAAGCGTCGGTGTTTCCGCTGGCGTTTCCCGTGTCCGCAGGCTTGACTGTTTCTGCTTCATCATCCCACCCCTTTCTGTCGAGAAAGTCCTGATATCTCCCCTCAAATACCGATATGCCGCTCTGAAAAACTATCAGCCTTTCAGCAAGCGCATGCAGAAACATCTCATTGTGAGTAACGATTATCGCCGCGCCGTCGAAATTGTCTACAGCCGCGAGAAGTGCGTCGCATGATTCCATGTCGAGATGATTGGTAGGCTCATCCAGGAGCAAAAGATTCACGGGAGTGACGAGAAGCTTGCCGAGCATCACCCTGCTCTTTTCCCCGCCCGAAAGCACTTGTATCTTCTTGAGAGCGTCGTCGCCCTCGAACATCATGGCGCCGCAGATATTGCGCGCCAGCTGCCTCTCGGTTCCCGGATTGGAGCTAAGTATTTCTTCTTCGACCGTTCTTTTATCCGCGAGCGTCTCAATATTGGTCTGCACAAAAAATCCCTGCTTTGCGTTAGGATGATATATTATTTCTCCTGAGGACGGTTTAAGATCGCCAGCAAGCAATCTGAGAAAAGTCGTTTTTCCTTTGCCGTTCTTTCCCACAACGCATATACGGTCATGAGCACCGATCGTAATGCTGAAATCTTTTATGAGAAAATTCCCGTGTTTTTTTTCCGGCTTATCATAAGAAAAAGAAATGTCGCTTACGCTCGTGATCTGTTTCGCGTTAAAAGGGGCATAATTGAACGTGAACTCCAGATCTTTTATGTTTTCAAGCTTCTCCTGCTTTTCTTTCTTTTCGAGCGCCTTTACTCTCGACTGAACAAGGCCGGCCAGCCTTGCTTTTGCCTGGAAACGAGTTATGAATTGCTCAATATCTTTCCTTTTCCGCTCGTCGTTTATGCGCGTCTTTTCATATATTTCTTCGTCACGGGCGATCTGTGTATAATATTTCTCGGTGTTCCCTTCTATTTTACGGATTTTCTTTCTGTGTATCCCGACGATATGGGTGACGAGCTTATCCATAAAGCTTCTGTCATGCGAAATTAGCAAAAGCTCGCCAGGCCAGCTTAAAAGGAAGCGTTCGATCCAGCGTATGGACATTATATCGAGGTAGTTGGTCGGTTCATCAAGCAGAAGCATGTCCGGCTCCGAAACGAGGACTTTAGCGAGATTAAGCCTCACCTGGTATCCGCCCGAAAACTCCCCCGGATGCCTCTTAAAATCGGTTGAGCTGAACCCAAGCCCGGACAGTATCTTTTCCGCTTTCCAGCTATGATCGCTTTCTTCATAGTGAAGCCCCCGCATGCATTCCTTTAAGACGGTGTCTTCCGTGAAATCGATCTCCTGCTTAACATAACCTATCCTGTAATGTCTGGGAATGACAACAGAGCCGTCGTCGGGATGTTCCTCGCCGATGATCAGCCTGAACAGCGTGGTCTTTCCGTGACCGTTCCGACCCACAAGGCCTATTCGTTCACGAGGATTTATTTTAAAGTTTATATCGTCGAACAGCTTCTGCACGCCGTAGCTCTTCGTAAGACTTTCAACAGTGATCATAGGTGTGATTTAGAAAAAAGCCGGAAGATGTGTCAATAGTTTAATTCGGGAAATGCCAAAACGCGCTTCCATCACCCAGATGCCATTAAATGCCCCATGAATCCCCAAAAGGGGTATTTGAAAATTCGGCTCATTCCGGAATTTTGGGAAAGGTGAATAAAAAAGAGAATATGTAATTGTCTTGAATATACTTAGCCCCCTATCCCCCGGAGGGGGCACCGGCTTGGATAGCACCAT
>CAZVDF010000074.1:0-12803 GCA_964626055.1 uncultured Leptospirales bacterium | reverse complement strand
CGAAGGTGGCGGCCGGTACGTCAGTACCGGGGGCTTGCCCCGGGGAATTTTATTAGAAGCCGTTTTAAAATTATTTTTTTATATTTAATCACATA
The DNA here is from genome assembly GCA_964626055.1 of uncultured Leptospirales bacterium. Classification (GTDB taxonomy): domain Bacteria; phylum Spirochaetota; class UBA4802; order UBA4802; family JAFGDQ01; genus JAFGSG01. The sequence goes on along the minus strand of CAZVDF010000074.1, from coordinate 12,708 downwards.
TATGAATCTATAATTTTGAAATGGCTTCTAATTATTTCTGATTTATTAATGAAGATTATTTAAAAATGCATATATATTCGTCAATTCTTATTGTATTATTATTGACGAAGACGGTTTTTTTTGTTATATTTCTATGACAGAGTGTTATGTTTTTGCGAGTGAGAAACATCTTCAAAGATACCGCATTTTATGCCGGGACAAATTTTCCGGCGATTTTACAGTTCAAATTAAATAAATAAAAATGCTGCGGGATACAATATAATATCCCACCCAGTGATAAATGAATTCAATTCTCGTTATACAAATTAATATTTAATATAATAAATTTAAGGTTTTATTTTGCCAATACCACGGGAGACAATAGAATTAGTCAGGGAACGAGCGCAGATTGAAGAAATTATTAAACGATACGTACCTGCTTTAAAAAAAAACGGTAATAATTTAACGGCCCTTTGCCCTTTCCATAAAGAAAAAACACCATCTTTCAGCGTATCGCCTGAAAAGCAGATATTTTATTGTTTCGGCTGCCATACGGGAGGGAATGTGTTTTCATTTATTTCCAAGATCGAAGGGCTTACCTTCCCGGAAAGCGTCAAATTTGTGGGAGACCTGGTTGGCATTAAAGTTGAGAACAGGCCGGACGGCGGCAAAGGCGGAAATGACGATAAAATAAACGCTCTGAAAGAGATTAATCGTATAGCAACGGATTTTTATCATAAAATCATGTTTGCAGATCAGGGTAAAGCCGGGCTGAATTACATTTTAAAAAGAGGAACTGCGGAGGGAAGCATAAATGAATTCAAGCTTGGATTCGCTCCTGATTCATGGTCTTACCTCGTAAATCACTTAAAGACAAAAAAAATTCCCCCCGGTTTATCCTTCGAACTCGGATTGACCGGTTCCAGGGATAAACAAAATTACTATGACAGATTCAGAAACAGGGTAATATTCCCGATTATTAATCATAGAAATGAAGTCGTCGGTTTTGGCGGCAGGGCAATTGACGGAACAGAACCGAAATATCTGAATTCGCAGGAGTCTGCGATCTTTAAAAAAAGAGAAGTCCTTTACGGGCTTAATATCGCTAAATCGCATATCTCCGAATATAAAAGGGCTATTGTAGTTGAGGGCTACCTGGACGTAATCGGCTGTCATCAGGCGGGAATTAAAAATGCCGTCGCGCCGCTGGGAACGGCCCTTACTACAGAGCAATTGAAATTATTATCAAGATACTGTAAAGAGGTTATTCTGATTTTTGACGCGGATTCCGCCGGCATAAAAGCGTCATTAAGGTCAATAGAGGTTTTTAAAAACGTAAATCTTGATGTAAGGATCGCGGTGCTCCCGGAACATGATCCCTTTGAGTTCATACTTAAAAGAGGGAGCAGGGAGTTCATGGTTGTTGTAGATAAAGCCTTAAACCCGACAGATTACCGGATAATGAGAACAATAGAAGACGGCAAAAAGAACGGGGATAAACTGGATGTGCTGCTCGGAATATTCGGGATAATTAAAAGCATTGAATACGAAACCGAACAGCAAAATTACATTCAGAAAGTTTCGGCTTTGTTGAATATCCCCGAGAGTACGGTAAGGACGGATTTCGCGAAGTTCATAAAGAAGCAGAATAAAGAAATAAAAGATCCCGGCGCAAATGAGCCCGACCGGGCCAATACGGATTTCATGGTAAAGAGTTATCAGGAACTGATGATTCTGCTATGCAATTTTCCAGAACTTATCGACCACGCGAAGATGGATCTTGATATAAACGAATTTCCCGACGGCGCATCAAAAAATATTTTTTTAAAATTAACGGATCTTTATTCGAATAATGAGAAAATTTCCATTGATAAAATATATGATTACTTCCCGGAAGGAGACGAAAAATCGCTCCTGGAAAGAAGCTGCTGTACGATAGACGATGCTGAAGCCGCATATTATGATTATACCAATAGATATATGCGTATAAAAGTGGAACATATAGACAGGAAGATCGATCATTATAAAAAACTGATCGATAATCCGGGCAATATGAGCGGCAGGGATTTGAACGAATGCCTGGTCGAATACCAGGTTTGGCAGAGAGAAAAGGATAAACTGCAGTCATATTTATAATTATACGGGATAAAAGGAGTGCCATGAAGGAAGGAGAATTTGCATTAGAGAAAATAGCCGAAGTCAAGAGACTCATACAACTGGCAAAAGCGAACAGCGAAATAACTTATGATGAGATAAACGATATCTTACCGGACAAGCTGCTGAATTCGGAAAAAATTGACGATATTTTTATTTTGCTCAACCAGCTTGGGATCGAAGTAGTGGAAGAGACTTCCAGGAAGCCGATGGGGATCGCGGCTGCCAAGAAAAAGGAACCCGCAGCCAAGAAGACGTCTTCGGTTGCTACTGACTCCGCTTCCATCGATGATCCGGTCAGATTATATCTAAAGGAGATCGGCAGGGTGTCCCTTCTTTCCGGAGACGAGGAGGTTGATCTTGCGAAGAAGATTGAAGAAGGGGAGAACATTATCGAGAATGCCATCCTCAATTCGACCCTGCTGGTAAATGATCTGATACGAAATTACCCCAAGGTTAAAAGCGGAAAGATAAAACTTACCGATGTACTCAGAGTTTCCAAACTGTATTATTTTTCATCGGTAGACATTAAATCCCTTGAAAAGAAATATCTTTCAAAAATGAACCTGATCCTTGGCAATGACAAGAAGGTTTTGCAGCTGGAGAACAGGATGAAAAGGATCAACAGCGATCCGGTTAAAATAAAGGAATGCAAGGAAAAGATCGACAAGGTCATCGAATCGAGCTGCGAATGCATAAGGGATATGGGTATCAACCAGAACGAAATTGCAAAGGTTTCCGGCAAAATCCAGTCAATGGTCAGCAGGCTGAACGATACGAACGATATGTTCGCGGATATAACCAAAAAGTACGGCAAATCGATAAAAGAGCTGAAACAGATCGCCCGTAAGGTCGAAAAAGACGGACATTCAAAGCAGTATATAAAAGAGCTCGGCTTAAAGGACAAGGATGACCTGATGCAGCTTGTCAAAGAGATAAGAAATAATGAGAGAAAGATAAGAAGAATAGAGCAGGAAGCGGGCGCGACGATCGAACAGATCGCCGACTGGGGAAAGCAGATCGAGCTCGGGCAGAGGAAAATATCCATTGCAAAAAAGGGATTGATCAAAGCTAATCTGAGGCTGGTCGTGGCAATTGCAAAAAAATACGCTAACCGCGGAATGCATTTCTTTGATCTGGTGCAGGAAGGCAACATCGGCCTTATAAAAGCAGTAGATAAATTCGAATACAGAAAAGGCTATAAGTTTTCCACTTACGCCACATGGTGGATAAGGCAGGCCATAACAAGAGCGATTTCGGATCAGGGTAGAACCATTCGCGTCCCGGTACACATGATTGAGCAGATAAACAAAGTGATGAGGGAGACGCGGCTTTTCCAGCAGGAGTTCGGCAGGGAGCCTACGTCCGAGGAACTCGCGGACAGGCTCGGGTGGCCGCTCAGCCGGGTTAAAGGCGTAAAAAATATTGCGCGCGAGCCCATCTCTCTTGAGACTCCGGTTGGCGAGGAAGAGGATTCGCTTCTCGGGGATTTCATTGAGGATAAGGAAGTCGATTCTCCCGCAAATACTGCCGCATATAATCTGCTGTCCGAACAGATTGATTCGGTGCTCAGCACGCTCCCCGCACGCGAGCAGAAAGTCATAAGGATGAGATTCGGCCTGGATGACGGATATTCACATACGCTGGAAGAAGTCGGCTACGTCTTCAAGGTAACGCGAGAGAGGATAAGGCAGATCGAGGCAAAAGCCCTGAGAAGGCTCAGACATCCGACCAGGACAAGGAAGCTCAAGGATTATCTGGATGGTTTTTAGGCTATACCGCCCCCTAACCCCCGGAGGGGGCATAAAAAATTTTACTCTTCGAGTTACTACATTGTTTTAAGATAATTATAATAATAAGATTTTATACCGAACTTTCCAAGCTAGTGCCCCCTTCGGGGGATAGGGGGCGGAATTGGCAGATCAGTTATAAAAATTTTATCTTTGGAAAGCAGAGATCTAATTATTCCAGCAGTTTATCCAGATATCCCAACACTTCTTCTACCGAGTCGGCGACATACATCTCGCTTCCTTTGCGATCGTCTATCGGGGATCCGGATAGTTTTTCGCTCCAGCCGCCGCTGAATTTGCACAGTATAACGGGCTTCCCGAACTGCCATGCGTATGCCAGTTCGGATAGCGTGCCCGATTTGCCGCCTATCGATACAATAACATCGCCGGAAAGAATGTTTGTAAGGTTGCGTGCATAGCCGATCCCTGAAGGGATAATTATGTTGCAGTATTTGTTCGCTTCATCTCCCGTATAGCCCGGAAGAATTCCTATTGCGATCCCGTTGCCGTCGTTTGCTCCTCTGGATGCCGCCTCCATTATCCCCCCTCTTCCGCCGGAGATCAGAACCCATCCTTTTTGCGCGATATGCCGTCCGATCCGGTATGCTTCGTTTGTATATTTATCCACATCGCTGGAACCGATCACTACGACCTGTCTGTACCTCATTTGACGATATCCCCGGTCGCCAGGTAGTTCTCAAAAGTCATGATCTGGTCCCACAGGCTTTGAATTGATTCTTTGACGTCCAGTTTTAGCTTCAGGGAATGATACGGGATATTGATGTTTTTATATTTGAACTCAAGTTTCTGTTTGTTGATCTTAAAGTTATCGTTTTTGCTGATTTTTTCAACGGCTATATAATCCCGGATTGAGAGCGTAAAGCATTTCGAATTGTGCCGGTAGTTGTCTTTAATAGTATTGAAAATGCCGTCGGAAATTTCAAGAAGCGTATGTATGCCGGTGTGGCTGAAAATCTTTTCGAGCATATTGAAAACATAAAGCGTAACCTGAACCGAATGCTCGCCGTCGATATTATTTCTTAAATAATCTTCGATCTCGTCCGACAGGGCGTAAAAATAATTGTTATTGAACCGCATGGATCTGTCGAACTGGACCGAAAAAATATTTTTTATCAATTTTGCGAGAAAAAGAAATTTGTCCTCCGAGAAAAAATTCGATGACGAAACGGATGCGAACACGGTTTTTTTTGTCTTACCCGATATGACAGGATAGAGAAAAATTTTATGTAAAAGCTGATCATTGTCGAGAGGCGGTATCTCCAGCATTGTGTTGTCTATGATAAGGCCGCGGTTGTTCAGGATCGCTTTCATTGTCCTGAAGTTGAGATTTGTGTCCCCGTAATAAGCGAGATAGTAGATGTCGTCATTCTCGATCTCATAAATGCCGGTAAGCAGGGAAAAATTATTGATGTTATTATAATAACATAATCCCTCTGCCTGATTTACGCCGCTTATCTTTTTTTGCCTGTCCGAGATATTGTTGTATCTCGCCAGCAGTTTATTATATCCGGATGCCGCTTCTTTATTCGATAAATTGCCGTCCGCGAATTCCTTCAAGGTATTGCCGACGGATATAATTAGATTATTGATGTCTTTTGACATGCTCTCTCCTGCGCAAAATGCCGACGTTACTCCTTGAGCTAGACCTGCATAAGGAAAAATGCAAGAATAATTTTAATTTACTTTTATGACTTGTGAATAGTATATACTATGATTAAGCATTATTAAGTATAATCTATGGAGCAGGCGACAGGAAGTCGCCGGAGCTGTGTAAAACAGGATGTTTTTTACACAGCTCCGGAATAGATTATACTTAATAATGCTTAATCAGATCACGACCTGCACAGTTTTCGCGCAACCGGATATAGTCTGAAAGTTCCTGTAATAAAAAGCAGCGAATCGGACTCGAAAGAAGCGGATACGGCTTTTTTTAAGTCTTTAAAATTATTTACCGGGATTATTCCCCTGCGAATCGATTTTATGCCTGAAGAATTATTTCCCTGGATTTTTAAACATCTGCTATCGTTAAGCTCATAATAAATTATATTTTTTGTAAAATTTTTCCGAAGGATATTGAACATGGAAGTAAAATCTTTATCTGTCATGAAAGATACAAGCGCGCTGTATTTTTTTCGAGGATACCGCGCTTTGAGAGCTTCGAGAGTGGCTTTTAACGCGGCTGGATTATGCGCCGGATCGAATACGATAAGCGGACGCCGGCAAAGCATCTCGAAGCGTCCGGGGATTTTTACTGCGAGAAGCCCTTTGCGTATGTCGCGTTCGGTAATTACGATGCCGGACTTTCTTAGTAAGAGGGATGCCGTGACCGTGAGAGACGCGTTTGCAATCTGAAACGCGCCCGGGACCCTTAGCCCGATATTCTTTATTGCACGAATATCCTGCATCGATTTTTTATTTTTCCATTTAATTGAAAAATCGAACTTTATTTTATCCGGCGATATTTCCGCATTTTCTGTACCGAAATCCTTGCTCATAATGTAAAGTTCGGAATGCATTTCTTTTGATTTTTTTAAAAGTATTTTCTGAATTCGTTTATCCCTGTTGGAAGTTACGACAAAAGAATTTCTTTTAATAATCCCGGCCTTTTCAGCGGCGATTTTTTGAATTGTTTTGCCAAGTATGTGCATGTGGTCAAGGGCAATGTCGGTTATTACCGAGACCCCGGGATGTATTACATTTGTAGAGTCCAGCCTTCCGCCGAGCCCTGTCTCTATTATCGCAATATCTGTTTTTTCTTCACAGAAATATCTGAACGCGATCAGCGTAAGAGCGTCGAAGTAAGTAGGCCGGAGTTTTGTATTTTTATCAAGAACTGCAAATAGTTCATCAGCATATTTCGATAAAACATCTGCCGGGATCTCTTTGTCGTTTATTTTTATTCTCTCTGTGATCCTTATAAGATGAGGCGATGTGTAAAGCCCGGCTTTTTTACCGGACGCGATAAAAATGCTGTTAAGCATGTGAGCGACAGAGCCTTTGCCGTTTGTACCCGCGATGTGTATTGTTTTGATTTTTTTATGAGGATTCCCGAATATCGCTAATAATTTTTTAATATCGTTCAGATTATAATTATTGAAATTATTGGCCGATCTTTCATTGTTGATAAGAATGTCTAATTTTTTAATCGATGGATTCATCAAGCATTATTAAATAAAATAAAAATCAGGCATACATCAATTTTCCTTTAGCCTTAGGAATATTACGTTTTAATTGAATAGCAGTATCTATCCATTCCTGCATAATAATTTCTACGTTTTCAAGGGCTTCTTTATGTGTCTTTCCATCAGCCATACAACCGGGTAATTCCGGGACTTCGGCAATAAATCGCTTATCTTCCTGACTCCAGTAAATTAATATTTCATATTTATTTATCATTCTTACCCTCCAGTTTCAATGCATATCGAATGATCAGATTACGGACTTGTCTTACCTGATATGGTTTGGATTTTGAACCAATAGGCTGCAGATTGATAATTTCTGCTATTTCATTTTTTGTAAAGATGTGATGATCTCCATGAATTCGTTCGGTAAAATGAAATTTTTTCAACAAAGAGCATAAAGCGTCAAAGGGTATATCGGCATCTGATTTCCCCGTCAATATTTTAAGAAGAAGTTTATCGTATATGCCCATAATACAGAAAAAGTAATTATTTCTTTTTGAAGTGTCAAACTAAAAATATTTTGAATTTAAAGCTCTGTTAGCAGTGTAAATGGATTAAATTGTTATAAATTTCTGCTACTTTAAAAACTTTGTGACTGCTTTCTGCATTGCAGGCAACGGCGCTTTTCTGCCTGTCCATATCTCGAACTGCTTTGCGCCCTGATTTAAAAGCATTTCAATTCCGTGGACTATTTTACATCCTTTACTTTTTGCTGCTTTAAGCAGTTTGGTATTATGCGGTGAATATACAATATCAAAAACCGCGTGCTTTTTTAAAATAAGCCCCGGATCAATAGGGATATTGTCTACATCCGGAGTCATCCCGACAGGAGTGCTGTTTATTATAACGTTGATATTGTTCATGTAATCTTTATCTATTTTATTCATAAGAATATAATCTATATTCTTATATTTCTTTTTTATGTCATTTATAAGTTTTAATATATTTTTTTTATTTCTGCCTGCAATAGTAATATCTGCGCCTTTTGCTAAAAGTGTAAAGGCAATAGCTCTTGCGGATCCACCGTTGCCGAGGAGAAGAATGCGTGATCCTTTTATTTTTACTTTGTTTTTTTTAAGTGCTTCCAATGCTCCGATACCGTCTGTATTGTATCCGTATATTTTGCCGTTTTTGTTTAAAAGGGTATTGATCGAGCCGATCTGACGGGCAAGCGGATCGAGCTTATCGACATATTTAGCTGCCTGAATTTTAAAAGGAATTGTTACGCTTGCTCCGCGTATGTTTAAGGATTTCATGGCAGATATTGCGTTCTTTATATTTCCGACTTCAAAGGCAGTGAAGAATGAATCCATGCCCAATTTTTTGAAAGAAGCGTTATGCATAACAGGCGATAAAGTATGCTTTACCGGGTTGCCGAAAATGCAGAAGAGATCTGTACCGGCGGTTGTTTTAATGATTTGAGATTTTTGTTTTTTCATGGCTGGTACCTATTATGAGAGGACAATAATTACTTTTAATAGGCAAGTATTTTTTAGGAGAAGCGTTATTTATCAACTGAAATAAGTACTAATATTATTCTTGACTCGGGTGTTATATCATTATTTATGCTATTGTTAAATATCTTGATTAATATTATTAATTCTTTATTTCAAGGCGTAATACCTTGACGTCTACGACGTCGAGGATATAAGCCTATCGATTTGCGAAGCAAATCGATAACGCCTTGAAACATATTTTTATTGTTGGTCAGGTAAAGATGGTTATTTATATAGAGGATTTTCAAGGTCACATTTGCAGGATAATTAATTGAATGGATAACTTAAGGGTCTATTATTTAGTCAGAAATAATAAATTCAATAAAAATGATTTAGGTTTTTTTAATAAGTTTTACGGACAGATTGAAGCTGTAATAAAAGCTGGTTTCGACCTTACTTTTGTTTATTCAGAAAATAACTCATTACTGGCAGAAAATTATCATAATAGTATAATTGAAAAGTTTACAATATCTGAATTCAGATTTCTTTTTTTTAAGCATTTGTTATTTTATAACAGTATAGAGCCTCTATTTAAAGAAACACCTCCTGATGTAATTTACCTGCGTTATAAAATATCAGATATTACATTTATTCTTTTTTTAAAAAAAGTAAAGAGGATGTTTCCTGGATGCAAAATATTTTTAGAGTTTCCCACTTTTCCATATGATCTGAACTGGAAACAGGAATCTATAATAAAAAAAATTTTGTTACCCATGGATAGATATTTCAGAAAAAAACTAAAAAGATATATCAATTACGCTGTTACTTATACGGCCCAGGAGCAAATCTTTAATATAGATGCATTAAATATTGAGAACGGTATTTCTTTAAAAGAAATACCGGTTAAGAAAAGAAAAGAATTTCCAGAAGAACAATTTAGCTTAATAGCCGTTGCAGGCTTGGGATACTGGCACGGATATGATCGGGTAATTAAAGGGATTTATGAGCATAAGAAGAAGAATAAAAAAAAGAATATTTTATTTCATATTGTCGGAGACGGGAAGGAAAAAACCAGACTGATAGATTTGGCGCAGGATTTAGATGTGAAAGATTCAATTATCTTTCACGGATCTAAAACAGGCAAAGAACTTGATATAATTTTTAATAGTGCTCATGTAGCAGTCAGTACTATAGGCTGGCATAGGATGGGGATCAAGAAATCATCAACTCTTAAATCGAGGGAATATTGCGCAAGAGGGATACCTTTCATAATGGAGGGAGAGGATGACGGATTTATTGGCAACTTTCCTTTTTTATATAAAATTGTTTCAGATGAAACCGCTGTTAACATTGATGATATAATAGGTTTTTATAACTCAATTAAAATAAAAGAATATTCTCATCTTATGAGGAAATATGCTGAAGAAAATTTTTCCTGGCATAAAAAACTGGGACCCGTTACAAAAAAATTTAAATGATGAGGTAGAAGATGTTTAAATTTGCATTAGTTGGCTGTGGCAGAATCGCAAAAAGGCATGCGGAACTGCTAGGAAATAATCAGATAAATGATTCAAAACTCGTGGCAGTTTGTGATAATATAGAAGAAAAGGCAAAAGAGTTTAGTAAATTATTCAATGTCCCATATTATACAGATATGGATCAGATGATGCAAAAGGAGGATATAGATATTGTTTCTGTACTGACTCCAAGCGGTAACCATGCCGAGCATGTAATAAACCTGTCAAAATACGGGAAGCATGTAATAGTTGAAAAACCGATGGCTTTAACTTTAACTGATGCGGACGACATGATTAAAGCATGCGATAGAAATAATATAAGACTTTTTGTTGTCAAGCAGAACAGGTTTAATGTACCGGTTATTAAATTGAAGGAGGCAATGGATAAGGAAAGGTTTGGTAAACTGGTACTCGGTACAATCCGTGTGAGATGGTGCAGAGACCAGAAGTATTATGATCAGGATAGCTGGAGAGGAACATGGGCTCTTGATGGAGGAGTTCTTACAAACCAGGCAAGCCACCATATAGATCTGCTTGAATGGCTTATGGGTGAAGTTGAGAGTGTTTTTGCAAAAAGTACTACAGCTCTTGTCAATATAGAAGCTGAAGATACAGCTGTTGCAACCTTAAGATTTAAAAACGGAGCGCTGGGTATTATTGAAGCTACAACTGCTACTCGTCCGAAAGATTTAGAGGGTGCAGTTTCAATTCTCGGTGAGAAGGGAACAGTGGAAATTGGCGGTTTTGCCGTTAATCAAATGAAAATATGGAATTTTTCTGAAGAAGAGACTGGCGATCATGAAGTTCTTGAAAAATTTTCTGTTAATCCTCCTGACGTATATGGATTCGGGCATAAAGCCTACTATAATCATATAATTGACTGTATTGTAAATAATAAGAAGCACCTTGTAGACGGACTGGAAGGAAGAAAAAGTCTGGAATTAATTAATGCTTTATATGAATCAATTGAAACAGGAAAAGAAGTCTTTCTTAAATTCTATCCAAATAAATGCAAACTGGGGATTAAATGACTGCAAATACAGCCATTATATATCCAAATGTTAAATTGGGTAAAAACGTTATTATTGAGGATTATTGCATAATAGGTGCTCCCTTCAAAGGATATAATAACGAAGAAACTATTATAATGGATAATGCATATATAAGATCCCATACTGTAATTTATGCAGGGAATGTAATAGGGATTAACTTTCAGACTGGCAATAAAGCAAATATAAGGGAATTAAATACAATCGGTGATAATGTAAGCATAGGTACTTTGAGTGTGGTTGAACATCATGTTAATATAGGGAACAATGTCAGAATACACAGTCAGGCATTTGTGCCGGAATATACTACGCTTGAAGATGACTGCTGGATTGGCCCCAATGTTGTAATAACAAATGCAAAATATCCTCGATCTGAAAATGCAAAAAACGAATTAAAAGGTGCAACAATAAGAAGAAAAGCAAAAATAGGTGCAAATTCAACTCTGCTTCCCGGAATTGAAATTGGAGTTAATTCACTGATTGGTGCAGGCAGTGTTGTAGTTAAGGATGTAGGGTCGGATGTAATAATGGCCGGAAATCCTGCAAAAATAATCAGAAAAATACATTATTAAACAGAGATGGCAAGCAAATGGTTAAATTTTTAGATCTACAGAAACAGTATGACTCAATTAAAAATGATATAGAAACAGCCATTCATTCTGTAATAAACGACGCGGGTTTTATTGGCGGAAAGTATATGGAGAACTTTGAGAAAAATTTTGCCAAATATCAGCAGACCGGTTACTGCGTAGGAGTTGGCAACGGTACTGATGCCATAGAAATAGCTATTGAGTCTCTTGACCTTCCTGCAGGTAGTGAAATTATTGTTCCTGCAAATTCATTTATAGCCAGTAGTGAAGCAGTTACGAGAACCGGGCATCATGTTGTCTTTTGCGATTGCAACTCTGATAATTATACAATCTCAACTGATGATTTAAAGAAAAAAATTACTAATAGAACATCTGCTGTCATAACAGTTCATCTTTACGGGCATCCATGTGATATGGATGCTGTTTTGGAAATAACGAAAAAACATAATCTGAAAGTGATTGAAGATTGCGCACAGGCACACGGAGCTGAATATAAAGGACGGAGAGTTGGAGCTATTGGAGATATAGGCACATTCAGTTTTTACCCCGGAAAGAACCTGGGTGCATATGGGGATGCAGGGGCAATTGTAACCAATGATGAATTTCTGGCAAAAAAATGTCGGATGATTGCAAATCACGGCAGAATTGAAAAATATAACCATGAGTTTGAAGGCCGCAATTCCAGACTTGACGGACTTCAGGCTGCAATTCTCAGTGCCAAGCTGAAACATCTGGATTCATGGACTGATGCAAGAATAAAAATTGCAGACTTATATCTCGAAAAGCTGAAGGGTGTGGGTGATGTAATACTGCCTGTTCGGGCAGAATGGGCTAAACATGTGTATCATCTTTTTGTTATCAGAACCAGAGAGAGAGACAGACTCCAGAAATATTTATCAGAAAACAATGTTCAGACAGGAGTTCATTATCCCATTGCTCTTCCGAAACTTAATGCATATAAATACCTTAACCAGGACAGAGAGGATATGA
>CAZVDF010000073.1:0-12955 GCA_964626055.1 uncultured Leptospirales bacterium | reverse complement strand
ATAATCTGATCATTCTATCGCAGATGTTTATAAAAAAGTCAGTCAAGATGAGTAAAGTAATATATAACGGAAGTTATTTCAGAATAATAATTGATTTTAGTATTCCGATTTATCAGGAAACATAATTAATCTTTATATTAGAATGTAATATATTATGAATACGATATACGATTTTGAAAATAAAATAGACATTGCGTGGTGCCCGGGATGCGGGAATTACAGCATACTCAAAGCCCTGAAACAGGCGATTACCGAACTCAATATTCCTCAGGATAAGCTGGTAATGGTCTCAGGCATCGGGCAGGCTGCAAAGACGCCGCAGTATATACGCGCGAATTTTTTTAACGGGCTTCACGGAAGGTCGCTGCCTGCCGCAACAGGAATAAAGGCGGCCAATACCGGACTGACCGTTATAGCGGTCAGCGGAGACGGCTGCACATACGGAGAAGGTGGAAATCATTTTATTCATGCGATCAGAAGGAACCCGGATATCACAAATATTGTCCACAACAATATGGTGTACGGATTGACCAAAGGACAGGCATCTCCTACAAGCATGCGAGGTTTTAAAACGCCCGTCCAGATAACCGGAGTATATCATGAACCGTTCAATCCTGTTGCAGTCGCCGTCTCCCTTAATGCTTCTTTTGTAGCACGTGCTTACGCTGCCGATATCGACCTGACTAAAGAAATTATAAAAAAAGCCATTAATAACCACGGGTATTCCCTTGTGGATATTTTTCAGCCATGCGTAACTTTCAATAAAGTAAATACTTATCAATGGTATAAAGAGAATACATACTATCTTGATGGCTCTCACGATCCGCATGACAGGGAAAAAGCCATGCACCTGGCTTTTAAAGAAAATAAGTACCCGCTTGGAATAATTTTCCTTAATGAAAACAATAAAACATTTGAAGAGAATTTATCGGCTTATGAATCCGATAAAAGGCCGCTATTTCAGCGGACTGTAAATAAAAAACAAATTGAAAGTCTGTTAATCTAAATTGATATTCATTTAGAAGCCATCTTAAAATTATTTTTTTATAGGAAGGCAAAACATAATTCCAGCAAATTAAGGCGGCCATTAAAATGCCGCCATTATTATTTATGAAGACATCATCATTTACAAGTCAGGAACTTAAAGAAATATTCAGGAATAACTGGTCGATTTCATGGCCAATGATCATTATCATGCTTATCGATTTTCTTGTAAGCATTACGGACGTTTATATAGCCGGCAAGCTCGGAAAGGAAATCCAGGCTTCTGTCGGCTTTGTTTCCCAGATGTACTTTGTAATAATGGTTACAGGCAATGCCATAACGGTCGGAGCAGTATCGGTTGTCTCGAAGCTGTTCGGTGCAAATAAAAAAACAGAGCTTTCAAACGCAGTTTACACCCTCCTAATAGCTTCGCTTTTGCTCGGGCTTGTGATCGGCCTGGCTGCCTTTTCGTTATCATCGCATATAATAAATGCCTTAAATATTCCGGACGCGATACGCGGATTCGGAACTCCATTGCTTCAGATCTACACTGCAGGCCTGGTTTTCAACACGTTTCTGATCGCAAGCAACGGATTGTTACGTGCGTGCCGAATGGTAAAACAGTCTCTCTCGACCATGATTGCTGTCTGCATAGTTAATATCGGCCTGAACTTCTTTCTTGTTTTCCATACTCAGGCCGGCTTCAGGGGGATTATGCTCTCCACAGTGATCAGCTTTGCTGCCGGCAGCCTGCTTAACTCAATACACATTAAAAAATTGATTCTGCCCGGCAAACATTTCGATAAAAAACTGCTTAAAAGCATGGCCGGGATAGGATGGCCTACGGGATTGCAGCAAATAATGTGGCAGCTTGGCGGAACTGTGCTCTTCCTGATCATAAGCGCGCTTCCGACTAATAATGTAGAAATCATGGCCGCGCTGACTAACGGATTGAGGATTGAAGCGGCAATTTACGTGATAGCATACGCCCTGAACAACGCTAACGCGGTCAATATAGGCAACCTGATAGGCGCAGGCAGGCAGGCACAGGCTTTGAAAAGCGGGATAATTACCGCGCTTGTCGGCGTCGCGATCATCACCATACAGACCATAATAGTAATATTGAATGCGGATAAGCTTGCAGGCGCTCTCTCCGGCAACGGTACAGTAGTGAAAGAAACAATGCGTTATCTGTATATCGCAATGCTCAGCGAGCCGTTCATGGCATGGGCTGTAATTACGAGCGGCGGCCTGAACGGCGCAGGCGATACGAAAAGCGTTATGAAAGTAGTGCTCGGGAGTCAGTGGCTGATACGGCTGCCCCTGGCTTATTTAACCGGCGTTCATTTCGGGGCAGGTCAAACAGCGATCTGGTGGGCTATGAATGCGTCGATTCTGGCGCATGCGTTATTTATATCGATCAGGTATTTCAGTAAAAAATGGTTAAAATAATTTCTTAAAAATATTTATTGCAGATCTAATTTTCACACGAGTGTAATTATTTTTTCTTCTCTTGCGCATTTAAAGCAGTATCTTTTGCCGTTCTTTTTCCCTTTTGAAGGCACGAAATAGTGATTTAATCTGTTTACTTCAGAACTGCATTTGCAACACTTCATTTTTTTGCTCCAAAAAAAAATTAAAGTTATAAAGTCATATCCTGATTTATTTTTCGGTAAAATATAAGCGCTGCATTATTGAAATAAATCATAAATTATTTTAGTTGACGCTATCTTTTTAATAATATAGGAGAATATCATTAAAAATATTTATTTTTACCCGGGAGGATAAATATGAAAAAAGTACTTACTGTAACAATAGGATTTTTGCTGATCTTTAACCTGAATTGCAAGAAAGAGCAAAATACGGTTCCTGTCAAAGGTATCATCAATTTTATGGCCGGAGACGTAAAATTAATAAGCGCGGACGGTAAAATTAAAAAAGCCGGTATCGGCGATGAAATAATACAGGGGATGAAGATTGAAGCATCAGGAAAAAAATCTTTCGTCGATATATTCATCGGCGATTACATAATCAAGGTACTGGGAGACACAAAGGTTGACGTTCAGAAGTTATTTGAAAATGTCACCGGCGGGAACAAAGAGGTAAAATTTTCGGTGGAGAAGGGCAGCCTGTTTTCAAAAATTACGACAAAACTCTCAAAAGATGACAGATACGAAGTCACGACTCCCACAGCGGTAGCTGCCGTAAGAGGCACTGAATTCCTTGTAACTGAGGAGAACGGGAAATCCAACGTAGCCTGTCTCAACGGTCTGGTATCGGTACTTAATAGCAGTCTGAAAGAATCCGATACCGTCGAGCTAAAGCCTAAAGAAGAAACGGATATTATTCCCGGCGAGAACATGGTTAAAAAGCAGATTTCCGATGATAAACTGAGAAGAATGAACATTCTGCTTAATATAAAGAACATGAGAGAGGATATCAGGAAAAAATTCGAACAGCAGCGTGAAGAAATAAGAAAACATGTAACCGACCAGCGCGCAAAAAATAAAGAGATACTGGACGCTCAAAAGGAAAAGGATAAAGCCCTGGTAGAAGACCAGAAGAAACGCGACCGTGAAAACGTCGAAGCCATAAAAGGCAAAACGGACGACGCGGCAAAAGAAGCTGCTGAATTTGCAAAAAAACAAATGGATACCGTAAAAGTCGATAAAGATGCAGCGAAGAAAGAAGCCGAAGAAAAAATGAAATCAGTTAAACCGACTATAAACAAAGATCAGTTCAAGAAACAATAACCATATAAAAAAATATCCCGATGCAGGCGCCGGGATATTTTTTTATAACTTGACAAAGATCGGAATATAAAATAAATGGCATACTAGTAACTTATGACCTTCGAAAAAGGACATTTTGGTTATTTCATTGCTTTTATAATAATAGGAGCAATTCTGGGAGCAGTGATTGGCGTACTTTTAGTAGGAATTTTCCCGGGTCTTTCTCCACTTATTAAAAATTTAACGGGACCAATTGGTTTCAACCTGGAAGTAGTCAGTTTCCGGGTAAATTTAAACATATCCGCGATTATTGGTCTGATTGCCGGAATAATTGTATTTAAAAAAGTCTGAAGAATCCGCAATTAATTCCCGGTAAACTGTTAATAAAAGCTACATTATTAATCTATTATTACGGTAAACTAATTATTGAATAATAGGCTCGCTGTATAATCGTCATTTCGATTTTCAAATGACGTTTTAAATTTACAGCACAAATTTTAATAAAATAGGAGGATATATATCTATTGGCAATCGTATCGATGAAAGCACTTTTAGAGTCGGGAGTTCATTTCGGGCATCAGACCAGGAGATGGAATCCGAGAATGGCTCAGTATATTTTTGTTGCGCGCGGCGGTATACATATAATTGACCTGCAAAAAACAATGCAGATGCTGAAATCCGCTTATGCCGCTATGAAGGAACTGGCTGCAAAAGGAAGCAAAATCCTGTTTGTCGGCACAAAAAAACAGGCTAAAACAGCCATTGTTGAATACGCTACAAAATGCGGAATGGCATATATTTCCGAAAGATGGCCAGGCGGATTGCTGACGAATTTTGATACAGTAAAAAAATCAATTCAAAGATTTAAAGATCTCGAAGAAATGAGCAAAACCGGAGTCTGGGATGCCGAGACTAAAAAAGAAATACTCGAATTAAACAGGGAACTGGCAAAAAAAATAAAAATGTTCTCCGGCATTAAGGAAATGAACAAACTCCCGGACGCTCTTTTTATAATTGATCCCAAAAAAGAATCCATCGCCGTTAAGGAAGCTAAATCTTTAGGCATACCGATATTCGCTGTGGTTGATACCAACTGCAATCCGGATGAGATCGACTATCCGATACCCGGAAATGACGATGCGATACGTGCGATCGGCGTTTTCCTGGACGCGATGTCAAGCGCCATAAATGAAGGCCTTGCAATGCAGCAGGTTGATCTGTCAAACGCCGATATGATGGCTATGGAAGAATCGGCCGAAGCTAAAAAAGATCAAGATGGTTCTGCGCCAGCAAATATTGCCGACGCAGCAGCAGATAAAACGGATGTCAAATCCGCTTATGACGAAATGGATTACGATGAAGATGATGAAAATTTCGATCAAAAGAAGTATAAATAATATATTATTTTTCTTTATTGAATAGTTACAGTAAGAGCGGCTTAAAAACCGCTCTTTTTTATTTCAAGGCGTAATATCTCGAACAGCTGAAATTCATGCATATATTGCCCATATTTTACTTCTGATAAGATATCTTATGTCACATAAGAAAAAATATAGACATCTTCCTGAATAATAAATATTATTTTTGGACAGGTTCCCATAGTTATCCCGGACATATATCAATAATAATTACGATTGACAATAATTATTGATTGTCATTTTTTAACCAGAAGTGCATCTCAAAACGAAATTCAGTTCAAATAATCGTATTAAATCGTCAAAATTACAATGAATCCCATTATAGAAGTAACAGATTTAGTTAAAGATTATCCGCAGGTACGGGCTGTCGACGGCGTAAACCTGTCCATCAACGAAGGCATTTGCTTTGGTCTGCTGGGGCCGAACGGCGCCGGAAAAACAACCCTGATCGAGATCATTGAGGGAATACAACATCAGACTTCGGGCGACATTTTTTATAAGGGAAAGCACAGAAAATCGGGTTTCCGCAACGAAGCCGGCATTCAATTCCAGAACACGCAGCTGCCCGAACTATTAACCGTTAAAGAAATACTGCAGACATTCCGCAATTTGTATTCGCGGAGCCTTCCGCTGGACGACCTTATTGAAATGTGCGAGCTTCAGGACATTGCGGACAGGGACAACAAAAAAATTTCCGGAGGCCAGAGACAGCGCCTTTTTCTCGCGATCGCTCTTGCGAACGATCCGGAGCTGATCTTTCTTGACGAGCCGACTACGGGGCTCGATCCGCAGGCCAGGCGGCATTTATGGGATATCGTAAATCATATAAAAGCTAACAAAAAGACAATCATCCTCACGACTCACTACATGGAGGAAGCCGAACTTCTATGCGATCAGATAGCCATAATGGATCTTGGGAAAATCATCGCGCTGGGCGCGCCTGCCGAACTTATTAAAAAAAACAATAACGGGCATCTTGTAATATTCCACAGCGATTCAGATTCGATAGACCTAAACGACATTCCATGGGAATGGAATAAAATCCAGGATAGAATTGAAATCCACACGGACAATATTAATGATTGTATCGAAATGCTTATCGGCAAAGGCATCGATCTTTCAAGCCTAACCGTAAGATCCCAGAACCTGGAAGATTTATTCATCAAACTTACCGGGAAAAAGCTTCGAGAGTAAAAGATATGATGTGGAAAAGAATCCGGACCATTTTTATTGCCAGGAACAAGGAATTTTACAGGGATAAATCCGTATTTTTATGGAACCTTATATTTCCGTTTTTCATTATTGTAGCGTTAAGTTTTTCTTTCAATGAAGACACTCAGACACTTTATAAAGTAGGCGTCATCAACACTGCTAACCAGAAAACTACACCGGCCGTACATCGGCAATACGAATCGTTCAAATCCATTAAATACATCAATTTCATTAATTTAGATTCAACCGCTGAAGGGCTGGATAAACTAAAACATCACCGCGTTGATATTTTGATAAAGCCGGATTCAAAAGAATACTGGGTCAGCTCCCGGTCTCCCAAGGGCTATATTCTTGAAAAATTACTGCACTCGTCTTACACAGACATAAAAGATAATTTTAAAAAACAGATAATAACCGGTGTAAAAATCTCATATATCGAATGGCTTTTCCCCGGGATACTGGGGCTTAACATGATGTTCAACTGCCTTTTCGGAGTAGGATATGTTGTCGTAAGATACAGGAAAAACGGGGTTTTAAAAAGAATCAGCGTAACCCCCACTACTCCTTTCGAATTTTTAACGGCCCAGGTATTGTCGAGAATGCTTGTAACGCTCGTCACTACATCCATTGTTTTTATTGGCTGCACTTTACTGTATAAATTCGAAATGCGAGGGTCTTATTTAAATTTAATATTGATTTTTGCGATAGGCGGATTCAGTATGATATCCCTCGGCCTGCTCATAGCTTCCAGGAGCAGCAGCGAAGAGCTTGCGGACGGGATACTGAATATAATTACATGGCCTATGATGATTTTTTCGGAAGTATGGTTTTCAATGGAAGGCGCGAACCCGACGCTTTCCAAAATATCTAAATTTTTGCCCTTAACCCATATTGTCGACGGCGCCAGAAAAATAATGAACGACGGCCTGGGTTTATACGATATAAGATATAATATCGCTTATCTATTGATTATGTCATTGATCTTTTTAATAGCGGGTTCTCTTCTTTTTAAGTGGCATAAGACATAAATAATTCAGTTGCTATTATATTCAAATATAATTTTTAAAATACATTATGAAATATAAAATTCCGTTATTTTTTCTTCTGTTTTTATTGCAATGTCTTTCTGCTAAAGCTTTTGCCCAGCAGGAGATCGAAGTGATCCCTTATAAAATTTCCACCCCTACCGACAATTTCCCGGTTGAGACCGGCAAAGACTACGCTAAAATTATATCAATAGCAGCCGGGCTCAGCAAGGATATTGTTATTATACCTCATGAAAGAGCATACGCTTCACTTAAGAAATTATCGCTTAACTCGCAGGCAACGATAACCGAAAACGATATTATCGCGATCGGCAGGCAGGGAAAAGCAGACTGTATCCTGATCGGAACTCTTTCCAGAGCCGGAGAAAAATATACTTCCGAAAGCATATTATATTCGCTGAAGAGCAGAAAAATCATTTCCAAATGCAGCGTCTCTTCAGGCGATCTTCTTAATCTAGCCGAAGAAGAAACGAATGAAATATTCTTCAATTCTCCAAATAAAAAAAGAACGATTAGCGGGAAGCTTATTGACGCCGTCATACTTGCCGATCTCTCTTACAAGACATCAACCGAATGGGCTTCTATAAAATCCGGGATCGCAGATTTCGCGGAATCCGTATCCGAAAACTGGACACTGGACACTGAGATCAGCATTGTGCCTTTTTCCGAAAAATACGCGTCATTGAACAAATATTCCAATATAAAGTCGCCCCTGTCTCTCAGTGAAAAATTAAAGTCGCTTTTACCGTCCGGAAACGCGACTTTGAAGCATTTTCAAAACGCTCTTAATTATTCGATAAAGAACAATCAATGGAGAAGAAACTCGAAAAAAATATTAATAATCGTTTCCAACTCCGAGAACATAAGAGGCAAATCTCCTGAGCAATATGCCCTTGCGGCAAAAGCAAAAAAAATCTCGGTAAATACCGTTTCACTCGGCCTGGTGAAGAACGAATCGATGGATACAATGAAGCAATTCGCATCGATAGGCTCGGGACGGTTTTATTCTGCCGCGTATCATCAGAGAATATATAACGAGAAAGGCAATCCAGTTGATGTTTTTTATCAGGAAGGAAGGATCTTTCAGACCTTCGTATACGACGACGCATGGAAAAGCGGATTATTCGAAGAGAACAGGCGTAAACAGTCCATAATTCAAAAACCCAGATCCTTTTTAAACGAGATCCTTTATGATGAAAAAAAATATACCGTCAATCCCTATAATTTATCGCAGTACTACCCTGCCCTTTTGCAGATAAATGTTATCAATAAAGAGCATCTTGAAAATAATATTTCCCGGATCATGCGGAATATCGGTGAAAATTTCGAAAGCAATTACGCCGCTTCTACGAACAGAAGACCTATCGCCAAAGCGATAATCTCTGACGGCGACGTATCGTTAACCATACCGATCACTGATGAAAAGGACATGGCTTTCTTAAAAAAGAAAATTCCTTCCAATAAATATTTTCCTCTGGGAGTTGCGGTTAAAAAGAGTCCGGACGATCCGTACGGCATATCGTTTTATCCGGATCTACTGGTTACCGGATTTGAGAATGAATCCGTCCCGGATCAGTTAAAAACCAGCATCAGCAAAATAATGAACGATCCGGATCATTTTATCGGCAGCGGCCTCCTGAACCCACCGGTATGGTTTGTGGACGTAAAAGTACTGAAACTGGAGAATCTAAAAAAAGAACACGATATTCGCGATATCAATAAATAAATGATATTTTAAAATTTTTTTAATTTCTAAATAACTCACCTTGACTGACTTTTTTATAAACAACTGCGATAGAATGGTCAGAGTATAATCAATTTTCCGCCTCAAATACCCCATTCGTGGACTCTTCGGCGGTCGGCAACATCGAGTACAGGAAGTAGCGAATGCCGCGAAGGCCATGGATGGCCGAGAGCGGCCTTGTTGCCTTAAAATTGATCATAATCTGACCATTCTATCGATAGTATTAAGAAATAGTGTAATACAAGTCAGTCAACTTGAGTAAATAAATTATATTAAGATTGTATCTTAAAACATCTGTTACTTAAAAAATATATGATATGTCAAAAGATCGCTTATTGCTTTTCCGAGGTTTTAAGATACACTTTTAATCTTTTTCTTACCGGTTTTTTCAGGAAACATATAATTTTTATTCGTATGCTTATTCAGCCATTCGCCTAAATTTAACTTTATTTCAAAATCTGATTTAGGAAGAACGGATAAAATTTCATTTTTGAATATGTGATGCAGTATCATAGATATTCTTTTATTCTGCGTAAGCTTAAACAGAATCGCAAGCGCAAGCTGGGCTGAGCCATCGCCTGAATTGCCCCAATCAAATCCATTTTCGCTGTGTTTGAAAATTTTTTGACTTTCCGCGGGATTGAGCTCATTATCATTCAGCAATACGGTTCTTTTTTTATATTTGCCCTTAAGCGAAATGGGTTCCATCATAATTAAATCTTGATATTCGACAGACTTTTTCATAAGGCACCTCGATTTAATTACACCATATAAACTTATAATAATATATGTGATTATCATAATTATTTTTCTAAAAATTATAAAATTTTAACCGTTCGGAAAAATTGAGCTTTTTAATAGCTTTTATAAGTCTTCCTTGACTATTTAATAATTATTTATTATACTAATATTGAATGTTATCAGCACTCTTATCAAGTGAGTGCTAAAAAATTATTCTTTACTTTGTATAAAAAATAATATTTAATGCAATATGCGACCTTTTTAAATTTTCTTATCTAGCGGAAAGTTGCATACTATGATTATCACTATTTATAATGTTATAATGAAATAAATTCAGGAGGCATACTCCATGAGAATGGATAAACTGACATTAAAGGCACAGGACGTTATTAAAAACGCGCAAAATATAGCCACCAATAATAATCATTATGAAATTCAGCCTGAACACTTGCTTAAATCATTGGTCGTTCAGGATGGCAGCATATTTGAAACAATATCGCAGAAAATCGGCGCTTCCGTGCATCATATAAACGATGAAATAGATAAAGCAATATCATCTTTGCCGAGACAGACAGGCGGGGGCCCGGGCGGAGCGGCATTATCGCAATCTTTGAACGATATTTTAAACGAAGCATGGAACGAAGCCGTCAAATTAAAGGACGAATATCTATCCTCGGAACATTTGATCATCGCGCTGTCATCAAAAGGGACGAATCACGCTAAAAAAATCCTGAACACGCACGGATTTACCCGGGAGAATGTATTAAAAGTCTTAAAGGATATCCGCGGCAATAAAAGAGCGACCGACGAAAACGCTGAAGAAAAATACAACCCTCTTGAAAAATATTCAAGGGATCTAACAAAGCTTGCAAGAATGAACAAGCTCGACCCGGTTATAGGCCGCGATGAAGAAATCAGACGCATAATGCAGGTGCTGACCAGGCGCACCAAGAACAACCCGGTTCTCATCGGCGAGCCGGGCGTCGGTAAAACAGCGATCGTGGAAGGACTCGCGTTAAGAATAGTGACCGGCGACGTGCCCGAGAACCTCAAGCATAAGAGCATTATAGCTCTTGAAATGGGATCGCTTCTCGCGGGAGCGAAATTCCGCGGCGAGTTCGAGGAAAGGCTCAAGGCCGTCGTGGACGAAGTGGAGAATTCAGAAGGCGAGATCATACTTTTCATTGACGAGCTTCATACTCTTGTCGGAGCGGGCGCCGCAGAGGGCGCCATCGACGCTTCCAACATGCTAAAGCCGGCGCTCGCACGCGGAACCCTGCGCTGCATTGGGGCAACAACTCTTAACGAGTATCAGAAATACATTGAGAAGGATAAAGCACTCGAAAGAAGGTTCCAGACGGTATATACATCCGAGCCTACCGTAGACGATACTATCGCTATCCTCCGCGGGCTAAAAGAAAAGTACGAGGTTCACCACGGCGTCCGCATTTCGGACTCCGCGGTTGTTGCTGCGGCGGTTCTTTCGGACAGGTATATAACGAACAGATTTTTACCGGATAAGGCCGTCGACCTTATAGACGAATCGGCATCGCTAATTAAAATGGAAATAGACTCCATGCCGCTCGAGCTTGACGAGATAGAAAGAAAAATCAGGCAGCTATCAATTGAGAAACAGGCGGTAAAAAAGGAAAAAGACAAAGCATCAAAGGAAAGGCTCGCAAAGATTGAAGAAGAGCTGGCGAACCTGAACGAAAAAAAGAACACGCTTGTCGGTCAGTGGCAAAATGAAAAGAACGTCATTACATCAATAAGAAAAGCAAAAGAAGAGATAGAACGCTTCAAGCTTGAAGAACAGAAAGCTGAAAGAGAGGGCAACCTTAATCTTGTAGCCGAACTTCGGTACGGCAAGATAATCAATCTTGAAAAAAGCATTGAAGAAATGAACAAAAAGCTCGCGGTCATTCAGAAAGAAAGAAAACTGCTCAAGGAAGAAGTTACCGAACAGGAGATCGCAGCGGTTGTTTCCAGATGGACCGGCATCCCGGTAAGCAAAATGCTCGAAGGCGAAAAAGAAAAAGTCCTTCAGATGGAAAAGATAATACAGGCAAGGGTCGTCGGCCAGGACGAGGCGATAACCGCGATTTCCGACGCAGTAAGGCGATCGAGATCCGGCCTGCAGGACGCAAACAGGCCCATCGGCTCGTTCATATTCCTCGGGCCTACGGGAGTCGGCAAAACAGAGACGGCAAAGGCGGTCGCGGCATTTCTTTTTAACGACGAGAAAGCTATTGTCCGAATAGATATGTCGGAATACATGGAAAAGCACGCGGTCGCGCGGCTTATAGGCGCGCCTCCGGGATACATAGGTTATGACGAAGGCGGCCAGCTCACGGAAGCGATCCGCAGGCGTCCGTACGCTGTCGTCCTGTTCGACGAGATCGAAAAAGCGCATCATGACGTCTTCAATATATTCCTGCAGATACTGGACGAAGGCAGGCTTACGGACAACAAAGGCCGCGTTGTCGACTTTAAGAACACGCTTATAATAATGACATCGAACCTCGGCACTTCGTACATCGGCAATGAATCGATTCCCATGGAAGAGCGCAGAAGAGGCGTTGAGCAGGAACTTAAGGTGAATTTTAAGCCGGAGTTCCTTAACAGGGTAGATGAAATAATTATCTTCAATCCTCTTAACGCGGAAAAGATTAAAGAAATAACGGTTCTGCAGCTGAACGAAGTAGGCAAAAAACTCAAAGAGAAAGGGATACATCTTGAGCTGACCAAAAAAGCCCTTGATCATCTTGTCGATGTCGGCTTTGACCCGCAATTCGGCGCGCGCCCGCTTAAACGGGCGATACAGAAATATATTCTGAACCCGCTTTCGGTTAAGCTGCTCGAAGGCGGCATCGAAGGCGAGCAGAAAGTCAAGATAGACTTCGACGGTAAGGGATTTGTGTTCAAGTAGAATTCAGCAAAGGGCCCCCTGCCCTTTGCCGCTTTTAATCGCTATATTAAAATCTCCTTAAAATGATAATCAGATTCAGTTATTATAATTGATTTTTTAACTCTTTCCAGAAAATTGGGAATTGCCTTCACTCCCCCCTATCCTCGTGC
>CAZVDF010000072.1:0-13071 GCA_964626055.1 uncultured Leptospirales bacterium | reverse complement strand
ACCTCCGGCACATAGTTTAGGAAACTACTGCTCTATCCGCCTGAGCTACGGGAGCAAGTCAAGCCGAATCGCGTCGTATTTTCTGTTGATAGTGCACTTAACTTTCATTTTTCTTGCAAGCTTTTTTTTGAAAATTACTGTATATAGCCCCATGCCTTGAGGGTTTCCTTCATCCCCGCGCTTATCCCGGATGCTTCAAGATTCCCGATATCTATCCATCGGTGAAGGTCGATGCGGACGATTTTTACTCTGAGCTCTTTTGCTGTATTATAAAAATCTTCCTGCGCGGGCAGCTTTGTATCATTTAAAACCAGAAAATCGGTCTTATCCTTCAGCGCAACAGGGTTCCCGGAAATATTTGCGTTCAGATATGTCGTAAAAATATTTTTTGCGCTTATTAATCGCCCGTTTTCTTTTAACGATATCCGTATCTGCGCCCTGTCGTTTTCGTTCTCGAAAATAAAATGTAAAGGTCTCTCCGCGAGCGTAAAAGAGAAATGCATCCCATCCCCGGAGTTCACCCTTTTCAGATTGTTTTTAACTGATTTTAAATTTAAGTCGTACAGGGCATAACCGATGAACGGAGATTTGCAGGATACCAGAACCTCGATGATTTTTTTATCCGGAGATGAAGGGAAAAACGAAACGACGGTCTTTTCGGGATGGTGGAAATCCCTTTCAAGGTATATCTTTCTCATCTTTCCGAGGATGTCTCTTTTTGCGTGGGTAAGATTCTCTTTCTCCAGAGGATCGATTTTTAAATCGTAAAGAAGCTCGAACGGTATTTCTTTTTCGCTCCCGAAAGCAAGATAGTCCCTGCGCACATACCGGTCCGCGTCCGGGAAAGTTATAATGTACTTAAAGCTGTCCGGGGTAATGAGCGACACCTGTTTTCGCCCGAATGTCCAGATTTCGTTGTCAAAGAATTCCTTTTTGTATTTTCCGTTCATAAGATCGATGAAACTGCGTCCGGAAAAAGCGTCCGGCTTTTTTATTCCCGTAAGCTCAAGCAGGGTAGGCGAGATGTTCACGGCTGAGAGATAATTTTTCACCCTGTTTCCCCTGATCCCTAATCCGGCTTTCAATTCATCAGGTATATGGATCATAAATGATTGCCGCGTGTAATCCGAATACTGGGTTCCCCCGTCGAATTTGCTTACATCGTATCCGGCGCCGTGATCCGTAGTGATTATAACAATGGAATTATCCAGCAGTTTATGTTTTTTCAGAGCTTCATATAAATGGCTGAAAATATCGTCGGCGTATCGTATACAGGCGACAAAATCCGGCCTCCACCAGGCCTCTCCGGGGCTGTCCAGTATTCCCTTCAAGTAATACTTTACGGGGGCGTAAAAAGGTTTATGTGAAGTATTGTAATGGGCATACAGAAAAAATTCGCGGTTGCCGTTTTTTCTTATAAATTCGAAAAGCCTGCGGGACAGCCCGTAGGAATTATAAGGCTCTGCCGAGAATTCGAATGAGCGGTCGAAACCGTAATCGACACCTGTGCTGAGGAGGTGAACGGTAAAACCGCTGTTGCCGATCTGGGTGCTGATATATCCGGCTTTGCGGAATACGTCCGGAAGGCTGGCCAGCTTTCCGGCTCTGGCATTCCCGTAAAAAAATTCCTTTTCCTCTTCAGGGATATAATTCCTGTTTATGCCGTGTCTCGTTTCAGGAGGCATTACGGAGGCAAAAAGCCCGGCAAGAGAGATCCTTGTCTTGTCCCCGAGAGTGAATAAGTTTTCGAAAACAATAAAATCTTTTTCTGCCGCTTTTTTCATGGCAGGCGTCAGATCCGACCTGCTGTTGTAAATGCTGTAATAGGAAGTCGCAATGCCGTCAAATATTATATAAATAATATTATATCGTTTTTTCCCGGATTCGCGGAAAATCCTGGGATTTCCGAGAAATACGCAGCCTTCCTTATTTAACAGCGAAAACCTGATTATATACTTGCCGCCTCCTTCGGGCAGATAGAAGCTGATATCCCGCCAGCCGGGATCTGCTACTGCTTTCGGATATCCCCTATTATTCAGGTTTAATTTTTTATCTTTTTCGCTGTACGGTATTTTATATCCCGGCAATTTAAATTCATTTTTATAAACAAGGGAACTGCCCTTAATTACTTCAACAAGCAAAGTATTCTTTGAATTCGGCGAAATCACCGACAGCTCAAGCCGGGATTTCTTTTTAATGTCCGCGTAATGCGATATAGAACATCCTGCAGGAAGAATTATGGAAGAACGTTCGTCAACCCATATCCCGTCGGCTCCGGTTCCGAACCTGAAGATGGTATAATTGACTGCCGCGGAAATGAATGACTCGTCTTTTACAAGAAATCCGGTTTTTTTCAGGCTATCGACGATCTTTGCGATTCTCGGCCGGCTGTAATCACCGGTAAATGCGGCGCTGTCGATATTTTCTATCATGGAAAAATCGATGACTTCAGGTATTGCTTTTTCACCCGGAAGCAGGGCTTCTTCCCTCGAAAGGTTAAAATCATCCGGCAGGAAAATAAATGCTTTCCATAAAAAATATATAACTGCTGAAACCGCGATCATAAGACAAAATATCAGCATTATTTTTTTAGGATTAATTCTGTTCGGGAAAAATTTTATCATATATAATTTCTCATATTGACTTACTTCTATTTGAAATCACCGGTGAAATCAGGTCATTTTATTCGTTCGATGGTAATTTTGTAAATAAAATTCTCCGGGGCAAGCCCCCGGTACTGATGTACCGGCCGCCACCTTCGGTGCCAACGGAGTATTATGTTTCAAGGCATTATCGATTTGCTCCGTATATGTTACGCCTTGAAATAAAAAGTCGGCAGGTGTGAATATTTTGCTTAATATTCCGGTGCTTTAACAAGCGGATAAATATGGCTGTGCAATAATGGGAAATCAGGCATACAGATTCTTGCGTTTGGAAGCGACTACTCTCTGGAAGTCCCGGATATTTTTAACGATTACCTTGTCGTTGAAAAGCTCTATTTTACCTAGCTGATTTAAATTGTGCAGGACTTTCTGTACATCTTTAAGCTGCATGCCTGCCCAGCTTGAGATATCCTGCGCTGTTGCCTTTAAAGTAACGGCCTCCTGCAGATCCAGATGCGGATCCTGCTCCGCGAGCATGTTGAAAACATCCATGACCTTCAGCTGGGGTTCTTCAAGCAGAAGTATCATCAGTCTTCTTTTCTGATCGTAAATTCTTTTTGCAAATATCATGAGAAGTTTATAAGCAAGCTGGGGGTTGCCGTGCAGGATTGTTTCGAAATTGTCCCTGTGAAATTTGAAGAGCTTAACATTGCCGAGTGCAATAACCGAAGCCGATCTGGGCTCTTCTTCCAGAATCGCCATTTCGCCGAATATTTCTCCCGCTTCAAGTATATCAAGAGTTTTTTCCGTGTTATTAATAATCTTAACTATTTTTACCTGCCCGCTCTGAATAAAATAAAATTCATTGCCCGGCTCGAACTCGCAAAATATTATTTCGTTGGGAGCGAATTCAACTCCGAATTTTTCGAACAAACGATCATCTAATAACATAGTAGCTACTTTTTCCCCGTGGTTTCGATTGCTTTTAATTTTTTGGAAGCCTGCTTGGTCACCGAATCGTTAGGCTCAATTGAGACAACTTTATTGTAATAAGCAACAGCTTTATCTTTATTGCCTGCTATTTCAAAAGCCATTCCGATATGGAAGAAAGCGTTTTTCACATTGTCGGATTTTGGGAATTTTTTGATCATTGCGGATAAATAGTTAACCGCTTCCTTGAAATTATTTATTTTTAAATAGCATCGTCCTATTTCAAAATGAGCTTTCTCGAAAATTTTGTTTTCCGATTCGTTCTTAAGCGTTTTTATATTGAGAATAGTTTGGAATATTGCGAGCGCTTCGTTATAACGTTCCTGTGAGAACAGACTTACGGCTTCATAAAACATCTCCGTAATATCTTTCTGCCTGATAGCCGGTTTCTTATCCGCTTCGCCGAAAGAAGCGTCATCCAGAAGACCTTCGTCCCCGTCCGAAAAAAAATCCTCTGTATCCTTTGACGGAGGCGCCGCTTTAACGCCCAGTAAATCATTGTCGGAACCGTCGTCATCAATGCTGAAATCCGACAGATCGGCGCTGCTTTCATCCGCTTCTTCCGAAACTTTTTCCTTTCCCGTTTCGGCGGATGCGGAAGGCTGGAAATCGGTATTGGCGCCGCCGGTATCTATAGTATTTATCCGCTGCATGGCAAGATCGGAGAATTTAGTGCCGGGATAATGTTCCAGATATCTTTTAAAGGCATACTTGGCCTGCTGAAGATTTCCGGATTTAAAATAGTATTCCCCGATTTTAAAGAGTTCCGCAGCGGGATTTATGCTGTCTACCTGGCCGAGAATTTCTCTCTGCATATTGGTAATGCGCCGGAGCTGGTTGCTGAACACTCTGAGCATTTTCGTCACCATCGAGACGTTCTTTATCATCATCTTCTCGAAGTCCGCCCTGCTCACTACCAGAAC
Source organism: uncultured Leptospirales bacterium (assembly GCA_964626055.1). GTDB lineage: Bacteria > Spirochaetota > UBA4802 > UBA4802 > JAFGDQ01 > JAFGSG01. The sequence goes on along the minus strand of CAZVDF010000072.1, from coordinate 8,555 downwards.
CGTAGTATCGCCGATCGTCTGCGCCGTTTCTTCACGGGGATATCTCCCTATCGCCGATTTTACCCCGAAGAATTCGCCTATCTTGATATTCTCCTTAAGTTCTTCCCCCGTGTCGATTTTAATCGATGTTAATACGACTTTTCCGCCTTTAAGGATATATATAACATCGCTTCTGTCACCCTCGAAATAGATGATGGAGCCGTGCTTATAACTCCTCGTGATTATATTCGTTGCCGGCTTAGCAGCCCCGTTTGACATTTTCTATCTCCGTTAAAGTACTTGGTATATATCAGACAATTTTACACGCTCATCCGAAAAAAATCTAATTATATTCCACGGGCAGGAACGGGAATTTTTTATGAAAACCCACGGCTTTATTAATTCTGTCCGTAACGCCCTTTAAATCGCCGATTATGACTTTTTCAACGCCGTCAATTATAATCTTTTGATGTTTTATTTTTAAAGCCTCAAATATTGACTTATATTTTCTGTCTCCGTAAGCCGGTTTCCCGTCGATAACCACAAGCAGGACATCTTTAAGCTGAGCCGATACGACGGAATCGTACGGATTATTTTTCGTCCTGGCAAATACAGCAAAATCAGCAGTATATCCGGGTTTTATCTGTCCGCAATTTTTTAATCTGAACGCCCTGGCCGGATTAGCAGTAACCATTTTTAGAATTACATCTTCCGATAGAGATTTATGATATAATTTTTTATATAATTCTCTGTCAAACTTCATTTCATAAAGCAGGTTTTGTCCGCCGGACATGGGTGAATCGGTGCCGATACAGACATTTACTCCCGTATCCAGAAGGAATTTAATGTTGGTTGTCTTGTTATACATGAACATATTGGAGTCGGCACACCAGACAACGGAAACGCCGCGATCTTTAATTAATTTAATATCTTCTTCTGAAAATGCCAGGCCGTGAACGAGCACGGAATGGCTGGAAAGCGCACCTTTGCGTTCGAGTGTTTTAACGTCCTGCTTTGTTTCCGGGTCAAGTCCTTCGGAACAATGAGTGACGAAGGGTATGTCGTTTTTCAGGGCCAGCTCGTGCTCCGCTTCGATGCCGTCCCCCCACGGCAGCGCAAAAGACGCCACCGAGTGCGCCATTGTGAATTTGCTTATGACCTTCGTAGGAAGTATGTCCAGAAACGGATCCTGTACGAAATGCGGTATAAGATCGGAAACATTGGTTGTTGCCGAAATGAGATTTCTGTATGCGCCGAGAAGGTAAAGATCGCGGTTTTCTATCTGCTGTCTTTCCGCATAGACCGGCGCGCTTTTAAGGTCGTTATCCCACGGAAGCCAGTTCTCATACGGCCCGTTGCCGACTTTCGGATAATAAGTGCCTAACAAATGATCGTGGCCGTTTATGAGTCCCGGGGTTAATATCGCATCTTCAAAATCTATTGTTATAGGGGTGTTGGTTTTTTCCCTTGTAACTTTTTCAATCTTATCTCCATTTATAATGATTGCCGAATTATCAATTTTATTGTCCGGTGTTAATGCTGTGATGCCGATAATTCCCCATTTAGCCATCATTAAATTCCTTATTTTGGATTTAATTCTTTCATATTATTATGTATATGGTATTGCACATATAGTATTACTATAATATATCCGGTCAAGTCAAGTAAATAATAGGCCTGGTGTGAAAATGGTAGGGCGGCAGATGATATCCGATTTAAATCTCCACGTTCACGGCAGCTCTGATTGACATGTTTTATAATTCGGAAGATATTTTAAAATAGTGCAATTATTTTTATTGAAATAATTTAATCCTGTATTTCAATTTATTATTTAGAGTGCGTCCCATAACATTTCTTATAGGTATATGTCGTCCGGGATAATGAATATCCATTTTCTCGCCGTTAATGCAACATCCTGTAGAAACGGCGTTCGGCGGCATCCGTGCCGCCTGAAAATTGATATTTATTATCCCGGCCTATTACTGTAGTCGAGGTTTTGGGATGCACTCTTAGTAAATTCATGTGAAAAGTATCGGAGGTAATCATGGAATTTCTAAGGATATGGACAGAAGCAGATACTGAAAAGATACAGGAAAGCATCCTTGTCGTTGATGATAAATTCGGATTTTGTCCCGCATGCAAGGAACTGGGCATCAGAATTGACGGCTTGAAAAGCTGTCCCAAATGCAAAAGAGAATTCAGGTATGTTACATCCCGAGAAGCGCGTGGCGGGGAAAAAGGGATCGCATTTGTAGCCAGGATTATGAGAAAGCTGCCGGGGCTTACATTCGTCGATTATGACGATTATGAATATATAACAAGAAAGAAGAAAGCCCAGGGATTGTTTAGCGGGATATAATTGTTGCGATATTTAAATCTTTAATTTATAATAAAACTATCCGATGTTATTATCAGGCTGTCGTAAATTGAAACCCGGCACAAATGCGGTTATAATTATTAAATTCAAATGATAAAAAAAATTATTGTATACACAGCAGCAATAATAATCTGCTTTTGCAGTCTTTTATCTGCCGGGGACTACATCGGCATTGGAGCTCACATCGGGTATCATCATGACGTCGGCAATCTCGAATCCCAGAATTCCAGGACACAGATAGATCCGCAGAACAATTATTTTCTAGGATTTTCATTCAAGACCAATTTTTCATTTTTATTCGCCAGATTCGGGGCGGACACTACTTTTTTAATTAACAGAGGGGAGTCGCTCGAAAACTCAAGCGATATTGCCTACGCAAAGGTACATTATCTCTCACTCCCTCTATTTATAGGATTAAATTATAGAATTCTTGATCTGGGGAATTTTTATATGGGCCCGGGCGCTTCTTATTTTGTCGCAAGAGGCACTGTTTCATCCTCCGCTGCCGGAGACGCTGAGGATATAAACGCTACCGGATGGGGATACGGTTTTATAACCGGTATAGAATACGGATTATCGAATAAAATTGATTTTTATTTTGAATGGGTTTATCTGAACGGAAGATCAAAAACGATTATCCAGACCGGCTCAACGGCATGGGATGATTTCTACGTTGATTTCACAGGGCACAGGTTTATTCTGGGCATCAGGTATTATTTGATATGATAAAAAAGATAATTCCTATAATTATTTTTTTACTGGTAATAAAGCCGCAGCTTGGCGCGCAGAGATTTAACATTTCGGGCGGGATATACGGCAGTTATATGCCGTCTATGGGCGGCAATTTGAATTCATATAATCAGGTTGCGTACTTTGATTCAAATTCGGGAATTGACAGCATTAATAAATCGGCAAACGGGGCAGATACGAGTAATATTGACAGGCTGAGCGGTGCGTTTGCCGGTATGGATATTAAAGCGGTATTTTTTGATTATTTTATGGCAAGGCTGGGGATTAATTACGGAATGAGCGTAGCGGGCGGTAAGGGAAAGACGCTCATTAATGGCGGTGCAAATTATTTAAAATGCAATTATTCCATGAAACAGTTAGATTCTCCGCTCACTGTCGGGGTATCTGTCCCTTTCTGGAAGGATTTCAGAATATCCGTAAGCTGCGGCACTGCGTTTGCTTATGCCGTTTACGAGAATAAATTCCAGTCCGATTCGACCGCGGTTCCGTTTTCGGCAACGCAAAGTACGATAAAAGGAAAATTCACAGGCTGGGCTTTTCCGCTTGTGATCCTGTTGCAGGGTGATTTATTTATTGCTCCCGATATAGCGCTGACTTCGACGATTTCATATTACAAGGGAAGGACAAAAGTAATAAAGGACAGCTCGGACGGCGACGGGAATGTCGATTACGCAAGTATTGATTTTACCGGTTACAGGTTCAGCCTTGGAGTATCTTATTATTTTTTCAGTATGTAAATGCCCCCCTATCCCCGTGCGAAGCCTCCCCTTGGGACGAGGGGGCAAACTTAGGGTTAGTGGGACGAAATGAGAATTGCAACAATACATATAATTGCCAGGTATCGAATCTGACATATATCCAGCATAAGGTATCCCTGGAGATAGTGGATGAGTTTAGAATTGATCCTATAAGATTATTAAGTAAGCAAAATGTCTAAAATAGTAAAAATAGTAATTATAACAGCGATAGTTTCGATAACTTTCATATTTCCCGGAACGGACAATCTATTTGCGATCGGTAATTTTTCAATCGGCGTAAACTCCGGAGCTACTTATGATCCGAATCAGCTTGAAAATGAGATAGATCTGATCAATCAGTATATCGTGTCATACAGGGCCGCAGGTGCCGGAGGAGAGCAAATAGACGTTCCGTACTCCTTCGTCACGGGTTGCAATTTAAAGTATCAGTTCAATTATCTTTTATTCAGGATAGGCGGGCAATTCACCAAAACAGGGGAGGGCGTTAAAGGCAGCATTACTCCTCCCGGAGGGCCAAAAAATAAAATCAGAATATCCACATACCAGGCCGCTTTCCCGTTGAGCCTGGCCTTTTTACTGCCTGTCAAGGAAAGAACATATTTTTATATGGGCGGAGGCATGACATATTACAACGCATATGTCAGGATCACGCAGTCAAATCCCGATGCAGGATACCCGATACCGATCAAAGGCAGCGTGACAGGCATGGAAAGAAGAGTGCGCTACTCCGGCAATTTTGCGGGCTGGCATTTTATTATTGGCGCTGAAGTGCCGATTTACAGCAGCTATACCCTGTCAGTTGAGTGGGTGCATCAGGAAGGCCGCTCGTATCCGATGACAAATGACGGCCTTGACGGCACAGGCGCGAAAATAACTTCTCCCAAGAGAGTAATTAATGCAAAGGGCGACTTTATTCTTTTCGGCGTAAATTACTATATCTCCATATGAATTTATTCCTCATCTTCTTTTCCGGCGCAATACTCGGTAGTTTTTTTTACACGCTTTCCGTGCGCTTTATTGACGGGTCGTTTGGAAAGGACGGATTTGACGCATTGTTCGGCAGATCGAAATGCCCCGAATGCGGGCGCAGCATAAATCCGGTATATTTAATTCCCGTAATAGGTTTTTTAATTCTCCGGGGGAAATGCAGGGAATGCGGGAGCGGCATATCAAGAATTTATCCGTTGATGGAATTTTTGTTCGGAACGCTCGCATACATAGTATACTACAAGCTCGGTTTTAATATATTTTCAATAATCGTTTTTATGCTCATCGGGATTTCGATTTGCATTTCCGTGATCGACGTTAAAATGCTGACGATCCCGGATTCGCTTATCGTTGTATTTCTGATATTTTGTGTTTATCCCGTAATTATCAATAACAACATAAAAGAGAACATTTTCGGTTTTTTGCTGATGGGTATTTTTTTTGTAACGGCGCTTTTGGTTTTCCCCGGGAGCTTCGGGGGCGGGGATGTCAAACTGTCGGTTGCGATGGGAATACTCCTGGGCTTCGACCTTTCGATTGTCGCGCTCGAGGCTGCGCTGGTAACCGGCTCCGTGTTCGGGGCAATTTACGCGATCAAATCGAAAAGAGGATTCAGGATCAAAATGCCTTTCGCTCCCTTTCTTACCTTTGGTATGTCGGTTTCGCTGCTTTACGGCAGGGATATCCTTCTGGTGTATTACAGGATTTTTTATTAGAAGCTATCTCAAAATTATAGATTACAATTTATTAATGAGAGTCTATCTAAATCAATATTTGTGAATCGTTCAGGAATGTTGAGGATTGCCATCCCTCCCCCTATCCCCCGGAGGGGGCACCATCACTGAAATTTATATTTTACTGAATATAATTCTATAAATTAATTCGGGAGTAATTTTTTTATTCATAATTTATTATCCATGATTTATTATTATTTATAAATTTTTTCTTATTTATATTCGATTCAGAGGGTAAGTTGTGGAAAGTTTAGATGAGTAAGTTAAAATGTAGCATTATCCAAACCGGTGCCCCCTTTGTCCCAAGGGGAGGCTCCGCACGGGGATAGGGGGGGTAAGTGCATTCGTAATATCCGAATTTTTTCTGATCTATTAATTTTCCCCAATTTGCCGGAATGGCCTGTATTTTTTTGTTTCTCCCGCTTGATTATACGGCTTTTTCCTGATACGGCTTCTCAGTGGTTTTCGTTGAGGATTTTGCCGATTCTTTCTTTTCTACCGCTTCCTTCGCCCTGTACTTCCGAAGTCTGATTGTGTTGCCTTTGGCATTCCAGTCCACTTCGTCCATAAGCGTCCGAATGATAAGAAGCCCCCTGCCGCTGTTTTTGAAGAAATTTTCTGGATCCCGCGGATCCGGCAGCAGGTCATAATCAAAGCCCCGGCCGTCGTCTTCAATTATGTATTCGACATAGTCGTGAACGAGCTCGTAATATACCGTGACTTTTCTTCCAGAATATTTTTTCGAATTTCTTCTATCGTTTACTTCATTATAAAATTCTTTTATTCCCTGTTCCTCGATTATCTGGGAAGAAATTTCCAGATTGCCGTGAATAATTGCATTATCTATGGCCTCTTTTAACGCCAGCGAAATATTCCCGGCGGTCGTTCTGTTGCAGAATCCGGCTGCGGTCAGATCCTTTGTAAGAATGTATGTAATAACGTTGCAGGCGGTCGAATCGCAGGGTATTTCGAAAAGTCTTTTCTCATAAAGAATATACTGGCCGAGATTATCGGTTAATTTTTCTTCACGCTTGCCGCGTAAAATCCGGTTTACCGATGAAGTAATCTCGTTCAGATCAAAAGGCTTTCTTATGAAATCGTAAGCGCCGTATCTCAACGCCTGTATGGCATGCTCAATATTTCCATGACCGGTAATCAGAAGAACGGGCATAGGATTTTCCAGCTTATCGATATGGCGGAGCAGTTCTATGCCGTCGATCCCCGGCAGTTTGATGTCCGAGATGACCAGGTCTACCGAGCTTTCATTCTTTTTAAGAATTTCCAGGAGATCTTCCGCTTCTCCGAAAGTGACTACGTCCATACCGAGTTTGGAAAGTTTTTTGTGAAGGACACTGCGGATCTCCTCTTCGTCGTCAACAACCGCAACTGTATATGCATCTAAATTATTCATCACGGTATTCCTCAGCATTTATTGTTCAGAATTAGGTGTCCCATTTTTTCTTTTTTAGTTTTAAGATACCTGATGTTATCTTTTGCCGGTTCTATTTCAATGGGAATTCTTTCTGTTATTTCAAGCCCGTATCCTTCAAGGCCGATTATCTTTTTCGGATTATTTGTCATAAGTTTTATCTTATGGAGTCCCAGATCGACAAGTATCTGTGCCCCGATACCGTAATCCCTCAGGTCCGCAGGGAATCCGAGTTTAAGATTGGCTTCAACTGTGTCCATTCCTTTGTCCTGAAGATGATATGCTTTCAGTTTGTTGCCCAGGCCGATTCCTCTGCCTTCCTGCCGCATATAAAGCACAACGCCGCTTCCTTCGTTCTCGATCATTTCCATGGCTCTGTGGAGCTGGCTTCCGCAGTCGCACCTTAATGAGCCGAGCATGTCGCCCGTAAGGCATTCGGAATGCACGCGCACAAGGACATTTTCCTTTCCTTCTATTTCACCTTTTACAATAGCGAGGTGAAGGGCATCGTCGATGCTGGTCTCATATGCTATTATTTTAAAGTTGCCGTATATTGTCGGGAGATTTGCGCTGGAAACCCTGTTGATCAGTCTTTCTTTGTGCTGTCTGTATTTTATAAGATCGCTTATCGTGGCAATTTTCAGATTATGTTTTTCGGCAAAGGCATCCAGGTCCGATCTTCTTGCCATTGTCCCGTCTTCTTTCATTATTTCGCAGATCACTGCTGCCGGTTTAAGCCCGGCGAATTTCGCAAGGTCGACCGAGCCTTCGGTCTGGCCCGCGCGCACAAGAACACCACCTCTCTTGGCAGCCAGCGGGAACATATGGCCCGGCCTGTTGAGATCTTCGGACACCGATTTTTCGTCTATGAGCACGCTTACGGTACGAGAACGGTCTGCAGCGGAAATGCCTGTAGTCGTGCCCTCTTTTGCGTCGACGGAAATTGTAAATGCGGTGCAGAATTTTTCCGAATTTTCCGGTACCATAAGTTTAAGGCCTATCTTTTCAAGCCTTTCCGGCGTCATCGGAACGCATATCAGGCCGCGTCCCTGAGTTGCCATAAAATTTATCGCTTCCGGCGTGCAGAATTCCGCTGCAATCACAAGATCGCCCTCGTTTTCGCGGTCTTCGTTATCGACAAGGATTATCATCCTGCCGTTCCTGATTTCTTCAATCGCTTCTGGTATTGTACATGTTTTCATATATTTTTTAATAATTTATCCGCCCGAATTAAATAAAGCCATACTAAAATACGGAACTTTATTGGTCGTATTTTTATAAAATTATCCCTTCTTATTTATAAAATAATTGATATCCGTCCGTTATTTTAGGATTGATTTACCGGTTTCCATCAAATTGTACTCCCTACACCCCATTCCCCAATGGGCTATGGAAATGACGTCAATACTCGGCAACATTTATGGCAGGTGTTGTAACCATAAAAAATATACAAGTTGTATTAGTCAAGGCCTTTTTAAATTAATTTTTTATTTCAAGGCGTAATACCTCGACGCTTGCGTCGAGGATGTAAGCCTATCGAT
>CAZVDF010000071.1:0-13252 GCA_964626055.1 uncultured Leptospirales bacterium | reverse complement strand
AAATTTTGTAATGTATTCCAATTTATCAATATAAAAAATATAATTTTAAGATGACTTCTAAATATTTTATTTTTAAAATAACTTCTGCTGTTTAACGGCATTCCTTTCTTTTTGTTACAAACATATTACAATTATATTAACTGAAAGTAAATTAACCCCTTAAAACGCGCCTTTTGTAAATCTGTTATTGACCGGCCATATTATCAGAATTACTTGTAAATCATAAAACATAATCGATTATGGATAATTTTTTTAAGAAGTAATCCCTCGATTTCGCAGATATCGAGTATGTATAAAAATTAAAAGAGTTCTTTAATATCGGAGATACTAATATGATAAACTATACGGATACCGCGTGGATGCTGATCGCTACGGCTCTTGTAATGATAATGACTCCGACGCTCGCGTTTTTTTACGGTGGACTTGTACGTAAAAAAAATATCCTTTCAGTGCTTATGCAGACATTTGCCATACTCGCGCTTATATCATTGCAGTGGGTTTTGTTCGGGTACAGCCTTGCTTTTGGCCCGGACTTCGGTGGAATTATCGGAAAACTTGATTTTGCCGGTTTGAACGGCGTAGGCATGACTCCTCTTCCCGGTCAGACGATACCCCATCAGCTATTTGTGCTTTTCCAGATGATGTTTGCCGTTATTACGCCTGCGCTGATCATAGGCGCTTTTGCAGAGAGAGTTAAATTCAGCGGTTTTTTAATATTTATTTTTCTCTGGACAACGGTCATATACGATCCTCTGGCTCACTGGGTCTGGTCCCCGGACGGCTGGCTGGCCAGACTCGGGGCGCTTGATTTTGCGGGCGGCACTGTAATTCATATAAGCGCGGGCATATCCGCGCTGGTGATGGCTTTTCTACTCGGCAAGCGCGCAGGAGTCAACGGCGGAAAATCGCCGCACAATCTCCCGTTCGCCGTGCTGGGCGCAGGCTTTCTCTGGTTCGGCTGGTTCGGATTCAACGCGGGCAGCGCGCTGTCGGTCGGGCCAGTGACGATATCAGCATTTTTGAACACCAATACCGCGGCAGCAGCGGCGGCAATCACATGGATGATAATCGACTGGATTGTCAACAAAGTCCCGACCGTGCTCGGGGTCATTACGGGGCTTGTCGCAGGGCTTGTCTCCATAACGCCCGCAGCCGGCTATGTGACGCCGATGTCTTCAATTATAATCGGCGCATGCGGCAGCATATTTGGATTTTTATTCGTTTCAAAGATCAAGCCGAAATTCGGATATGATGATTCCCTTGACGTATTCGGGGTTCACGGTATTGCCGGGATCACGGGAGCTCTGCTGACGGGCCTGTTCGCGACAAAGAGCATAAACCCGGGGTCGGCAGACGGGCTTTTTTACGGGAATCCGGGTCAGTTTTTTGTCCAGCTTATCGCCGCTCTTATAGCCATCGCATTCGCCGCTGTCGGGACTTATATAATATTCAGGGTTGTCGACGCGGTTATAGGTTTAAGAGTGGATGTCAAGGACGAATATATCGGACTTGATCTAACACAGCATCACGAAGCCGGCTATACACTGATGGAATAAGGAGTATGAAATATGAAATATGTAATAGCTGTTATAAAACCTCATAAGCTTGAAGCGGTAAAAGCTGAGCTTGAAAAGGAAGAAGTGCATTTAATGACAATCAGCGATGCCCTCGGCTGCGGCCGCCAGAAAGGGATAACGGAGGTATACCGAGGCGTCAAGGAAGTCGACAACCTGCTCCGGAAGGTAAAACTTGAGATCGCTGTAAACGATGCCTTTCTGGAAAGAACTATAGCAGCCATATCGAGAGGCGCCGGCGACGGCGAAATCGGAGACGGTAAAATATTTGTTCTTGAATTAAGCGAGTGTATCAGGTTAAGTTCAGGCGAAAGGGGAGGCGTTGCTATAGGATAAAGACAATAGGGTATATAGAACAGGGGGCTGCAGCCCCCTGTTCCAGTTTTGGGAATGAAATTGCAGAATTGAATTATTTAATTTTGTATTTCTTCTTGAATTTTTCAACCCGGCCTGTGCTGTCAACGAGCTTTTGCTTTTTAGTGTAAAAGGGATGACAGCTTGAGCAGATTTCAACATGCAGATCCTTAACCGTCGATCTTGTTTTAAATTCCTGCCCGCAGGCACATTTTATAGTTGTCTCTTCATATACGGGATGTATGCCTTCTTTCATGATATTCTCCTTAAATTGTTACGCTTATAATAATATACATTAAAATTAATATTTCCGTTATCATTCCAGGTTATGACCCGGAATTCATTGCTCCAAAGAATGCCTTGTTATTTTTTGTCGACTTCATTTTTTCAACAAGCAATTCCATAGCCTCCACAGGGCTCATCGGAGATATTGCCTTTCTGAGTACCCATAACTTATTAAGCTCTTCTTCGTCAAGCAAAAGTTCTTCCCTTCTCGTGCCGGATTTATTGATATCAATGGCCGGGAATACCCTTCTGTCAACCAGCTTTCTGTCAAGGTTGACTTCGCAGTTGCCTGTGCCCTTGAACTCTTCGAATATAACCTCGTCCATTCTGCTGCCGGTGTCGATAAGCGCGGTCGCGAGAATTGTTAGACTGCCGCCTTCTTCGATATTTCTTGCGGCTCCGAAAAATCTTTTCGGCTTATGGAGGGCATTGGAATCTACGCCGCCGGAAAGTATCTTGCCGCTAGACGGCACTACCTGATTATATGCTCTGGCAAGTCTTGTAATCGAGTCGAGCAGAATAACAACGTCTTTTTTATGCTCAACCAGCCTTTTTGCCTTTTCCATCACCATTTCGGAAACCTGAACGTGTCTTGAAGCCGGCTCGTCAAAAGTTGAAGATATTACTTCGCCTTTGACCGATCTTTGCATATCCGTCACCTCTTCCGGACGTTCATCGATCAGCAGTACGATTAAATAAATTTCTGGATGATTGGTTGTAATGGAATTGGCGATCTGCTGAAGCAGTATGGTTTTCCCGGTCCTCGGCGGCGCGACTATCAGAGCTCTCTGCCCCTTGCCGAGAGGAGTGAAAATATTCACAATTCTCATGCTGACATTGTGAGCTTCCGTCTCGAGATTAATTCTGTTCTGCGGATAAAGCGGGGTCAGGTTGTCGAAAAGCGCTCTTTTCTGCAATTTCTCGGGATTTTCATAGTTTACCGCTTCTATGCGCAGCAGCGCGTAAAATCTTTCATTATCCTTTGGTGGCCTTATCTGCCCGGTTACGTTGTCTCCCGTTCTCAGGCCGAAAAGCCTGATCTGGGACGGAGATACATAAATGTCATCAGGGCCCGGCAGATAATTATAATTCGGTGAACGGAGAAAGCCGTATCCGTCGCTTAATATTTCAAGAACTCCGCTTGAGAAAATCAGTCCGCTCCTTTCTGTCTGTGCTTTCAGGATTTCAAAGATCATTTCCTGCTTCTTAAGCCCGGAAACCCCTTCGATCCCCATTTCGCGCGCAATAGTGCTTAGTTCGCTTATGGTCTTATCTTTAAGTTCCGCTAAATCCAGTTTTGTTTCGCTTCCGTTGCCGAACACTTTTTTCTTGTCGGTACGCTCTGCGCGGTCGCTTCCGCGTTCGCCGCGCTCAGGACGCTCGGCGCGGTTTTCCGTTTTTGCTCTTGATGAACTTCTCCCTGTTCCGGAAGCGTGTTTTTTTTCATAATTATTGTTGCTGCCTGAGTTATTGTAAGCGCTGCCGTTATTTTCGTTATTGCTCCCGCCGTTGGTTTTTGTTTCCGCTTTGACGGTTTCGCCTGGTTTGTTCATAAATCACCTTTATAATTTTATAATATTCCCCTTTTGCTTATTTAATAAGAGTAATTTTATTGGTACTCCTGCACAGAATTCTATTCATAATCTTAAATATCTGAAACCCGGATTAAATCTTAAGTTTGTAATTTTAATTTTATAAAATTTGCGTTATGGTAATGTTAAATCTCATCTTATCGGTATCGTGATTAACTTTAGATAAACCCTTACTTGTCTATTCAACTCAAGAAATTATTGTGAGTTCCTAGATAATTATTTTTCTCTTGCAGGATTTTAATAAAGATCATTAAAATATTAAAGAAGAAATAGCCTCATTATCGTTAAAGAAGACGAATAAAATATTATTATCCCTTTTCCCGTTGTTGATTTTATAAACTAATTTTGATATATATACTGAATAAGGTCATAAAGCAGAATATTATTTATTTGGAAAATCAAATTCTATATACTTATTCAATATAGTACAGTTTGACACTGGGGATAAAAAATGGAATTATATATACCTACCTGCTAAGTTAACACCCGGTAAATATTTAGTCAAGAAAAATATTACTGATTTACTAATTAATCGGAATATTTTGTTTTTTTTTAAATTTTTTTATTTCTTGACATTGCGAATATTTGTAATAAAATATAAATGTCAATCAATTTGTTGAATTATTATCAACCGGTTCTGTTACCGTAAGAGATATTTAACTATATTATATAATTTTTAAATAACTAAATAATTTCAGAAGAGAGCTATTTTTACTTAATTTATTTAACCATAATTCCGATACAGATAATAAGGACAATTAGATAATTATCCCATATTAGGCAACAATAATTTTTAATTTTTTTATTTTAGGGACTGCTGATTGAATGTAATTATCAATCCGCCTGATATAATAAACAAATTCAGGAATAAATTTAAAAATTATAAGTCTAACTTAAGGCAGTATTTTTGCTGCCGTCAAAACATTAAATTAAGGAGTTAAAATATGAAAAGGGAGGTCAAATCAATACTGCCGATATTTTTACTGGGATTATTAATTTTATTAATTGGAATTGGCGACGTAAAAGTTCAAGCCCAAACGCCAGCTGCCGGAGGCACAGCCAAGACTGCTCAGGCGACTCCGGCCCAGACCGCTCAAAAACAGCCGACAGGTCTTGTCGAGGACTGGATGAGCGATTTTGAAGCGTGTGAAGACTGGAGAGCGACTTCTACAAGCCCTATCGGCGATACAAAAATACGGAAAATCCCCGGAAAACCGAGACCGCTTGATGAAAAGGGAAACGCTGTTGAAACGCCTAATGAAACCACAGATGATAACGGCATCACTCATAAAAATGAGAATGTAATTGGGATCAAATCTTATGTTGTCGACAGAGGCTATGACAGGGTTGAAGTCCTTCCTCCGAATGAATATATAATACGCGGGAAAGCAAAGGAATTGAAAGTTTGGACCCTGGGAAGAAAGATGAGGCATACGCTTTTTGTGAAATTCAGGGATTACAGAGGGAAGCTGCATAAAATAAAAATAGGCAGACTGGATTTTTGGGGATGGAGAGAACTTTCAGTAAATATTCCCGGATGGATACCGCAGTCGCCGACCTATGCTATGCTGGATAAAAATCTGCATTTCGTATCATTCTTTGTCGAAAGCGATTTGTATGAAGCGCCCGGAACATATTATGTATATCTGGATAATTTCAGGGTAGTAACCGATATGTCTGAATACACCGGCGATGAATTTATCAAAGATACATGGTAAAAGCTGTTAATATAAACATCTATTGATGAATCGAAATGGAGGCATTAAAAATATGAAAATAAAGTATAAAGTTTTTTCGGCAGCAGCTGTTTTGATTGCGGTATTTATCTTCGGATTTACCGGGGTTAAGCCGGCTGAGTCAAAGATAATTACAAGTGTTCCCCCGGATATAAGCGCCAAGGAATTAAGAGCGGTTGTTATTGAGGACTTTGAAACACCGGGCGAATGGACCATGGAATCAGTTCCCAAGAAAAATCCCGATCCAAAAAAAGACCCGGTACCGACGCTGGAGTTAAAATACATTGAAGGCGGACCTGCCGATCTGAAAACGGAAAGATGGTCGGCTGATAAAAAAGGAATGGAAAAGAAGAAGCTTCTAGGTGTCCATTTCAGGTTCAAATATGCGGGGTATAACTCCGTTCATATAATACCTCCGCCGGAAGTTCAATGGGACGATTCGACCAGAAAGATAACCACATATGATTCCAGGACAGGGAAGTATATCCAGGAAAATGCAATACAGATCCCGGGCCAGTCCAGAGGAATATCGCTATGGGTTCATGGAAGAGGGGATGATTATTATCTTGAATGCTGGGTGAAAGACTGGAAAGGTGAAGTTCATATACTGAAATTCGGGTCCATTAATTTTGTGGGCTGGAAACCTATGTCTGTACAAATCCCTCCCTATATTCCCCAGGAAGTGGAGACCTATCCCCAGACTAAACTTTTAAAAATAGTCAGATTTGTAATAAGATCCACTCCGGATGCCCTGGCACAGGATACCTATTTGTTTTTAGACCAGGTCAAGGCGCTAACGGAAATCTATGAAGTTAATTTTGACGGAATGGAACTTGATAAAGCATTCAAAGAAGGGACAGCGCCCTCGGCCGCACCCGGAGCCGCACCTAAAGGGAAGCAGTAAGCTGTAGTATTTTATATTCTCAATTTTTTCTTTGTTAAAATACCCATCCTTAAATTGCGATGGGTATTCTATTATAATTGTATCGGGAATTTTCTTCGTTGACTTATTTAACAGCTAAAATAGATTAAATTTGTTTAAATTTACGAAAAAATCTTTATGGATCGGCTATGGAAAAAGAAAAAGTATTGGAAAGATTAACTTCGCTTTTTAAGGAAGAACAGTGGGGCAGAATAGATCCCAAGGATATCGGTATTTCGAAATTCAAAATATTAGACGATATATTTAACAATCTTGTAAGCACAGGATTATTGAAGGATGCGTCGGCCCAGTGTAAGGCTCATCTTAATGAGCATCCGGATTCTATAATTGCATCGTATTTGATCGGCTGCATCGGGCACCACCTGGGTACGATAGAAGATACCATCCAGTTAAGATTACTAATAGATCTGTTTACAAAGAATCATAAATGGGCAATTGTTGAAATACTGGCGGAAAAGGTGCTCGAATACGGGGAGAACAGGATCGCCCTGAAAGCCCTGGCGACAAGTCTCGAAAGACTCGGGAGGAACAGAGAAGCCACGCCTGTATGGGAAAGCCTTTTGAAGATAGACAGATTCGACACGGAAGTGGCAAAAAAACTCGCGTTTGCTATTATTGAAGAGGATCCGGATAAAAGCACGCAATATTTAAAGCTTTCGATTGAAGGATTTATTAAAAACGGGGAGTTCAGCGAGATACTGCCTCTGTGGAATAAACTTCTATCCATTTCATCCGAGGACGCCCAGTTCTTTGAAAGAATAGAGAGAATGCTTGTTGAAGCAAAGCGTCACGAACTGGCCTCGACGCTTCTCAAATCCCTTCTGCAAAAACATAAGGATGACGAAAATCCCAATCAATCGATAGAAATACTTAAAAAGATACTGGATTACACTTCCGAGGACATAAATGCCAGAAAGGATCTGATAAAATTCTATCAAAAGAAATACGGCGGTCATTCCCAGTATGAACAGTTTTTAAAGCTGTCCAGACTGACCAATTTTAAATACCCGGTTAAACACGCCATTCAGGATTTTGAAAAAAATATTGTTTTCGATAAAGGTAATTTTGTTTTCCACAGGGCATGGGGTGTAGGGAAAATAACAGAAATCGAGAATGAGTTTATTGTAATTGATTTTAAGGAAAAAGTAAACCACAGGATGTCTATCCAGATGGCGCTTCAATCCCTGATGCCTGTCAGTAAAAATCATATTTATGCCGTAGAGCAGGAGGACCCTCAGACTCTGCAGGCTCTTTTCAAAGACGACTTCATTGATTTTTTCGAGATACTCATTAAGTCTTACGATGGAAATATATCCTTAAATGATATAAAAAAGGAATTGGTTCCGAAATATGTGGCTCAGAAAGACTGGGCTAAATGGTGGGGCAAAGCAAGGACTGAAATTAAAAAGAATCCGCATTTCGGGGTATCGCTGAAGAAGAAAGATATAATAACACTCAGGGACAAGCCCCTGACATTTGCGGATGAATTGCTCAACAATTTTATTAAATCAGGATCATTCAGTGAAAAATTGGATATAGCAATTGAATTTGTTAATAATATTGAAATTGAAGAAGGGAAGACGATAATACAATACTTCATCGATTATTTCAGCGCGAAAACAAAAGAGGATTCCCCTACAAAGGAGATATTATCTTTTTTTATACTTAACGGCTTCTCCAAATATACGGATTCGCAGAAGCTGAAGCTCGATGCGATACGCGCAAAGATTCTGCAGTTTATAAAATCGAGCAATGAGCTCCCATTGATTTCGATAAAGATCAGCAGCTATGATTACAAGAAAGATTTTGTGAATCTGATAGAAGAGTCCAGGGAAGACTGGCCGGGGGTCGTCTCCGAGATTTTATTCGAAACTCCGGTCAGGATTCATAAATATATCATCAATAATCTGATAAGAGCCAATGCCTTTAACATTATTAATCATTTTATTGACAGAATAATTACAGGAGCAAAACAGAATCCCGAAATATTCATCTGGGTTGCCAAAAATATTTTGAGCAATACATGGGATTATTACTGGCTCGATTATTCGAGAGAGAGGCTTGTTCTCACGTTGTTCCGCATTTTAAATGAGCTTAAGAAGATCGAAACGAAGGGAAACCGGTTAAAAAATACCGCGCTTGAAATACTTACAGGCAACGAATTTGAGGGAATGAAAAACATTGTTAACCAGAGCTCGTCGTCCCTTTTGAACAAGATTTACGATCTCTTCAAAAATATCAGCTATGTCGAAGAATCCCAGGTTGAAAAACTGCTGTCTTTGATTAAAGTTAAATATCCCGATTTTAATACTTCGGATAAAAAGATAAGCGATGAAGAATGGGAAGTCGAGCCTGAGAAACTGATTGTTTCGAGAGACGGTTATAACCGGATGCAGGCCGAATTAAACAGGATGGTTAATGTCGAGATGGTTACTCTTTCCAAAGAACTCGCAAAATCATCGGATATTTCCGGAGATTTAAGAGAAAATGTGGAATTTAACGCCTTGATGGAAAAACAGACCATTTTAAAGATTGCGATAAACCGTCTGGACAATGAAATTAAGAAGGCTGAGATAATAAATCCCGAAACTATTTCCACAGATAAGGTGAATATCGGTACGAAAGTGCATTATGCGGATCCCGATTCGAACACCCGGGACGAATATGTCATTCTGGGTCCGTGGGATGCGGACTATGGCAAGCGTGTGTTGTCATATCGCTCGCCCATCGCTAAAGCCTTTCTCGGGAAAGCCGTCAATGATACCGTAACATTTAAAATAGGGGAAGAGACGAAGAACCTGCAGGTTGTTTCAATCGAGAAAGCGATTTAAGATTTTCATTCTTCCCGCATGTATCGCGGCAACCTTTTGGTCTATAATATTTTCACGGGCATAGGAATAAAGGTAATCAGAAATATAAGAATGCAAAAATAAACTAGCATCTTTTCCCCAAATGAAAGTCTGACTCCGTTTCCTACGGGAGGATGCCCTATCTTCAGCAATACCAGTGAAAGAATTATCCATACGATCCAACCCGGCCAGATTATGCTCAGAATAATCAGTCCGATAAATGCGGTCCATCCGACATAAAGCTGTTTTCTTCCGATGAGAGCGTAAATTATGCGGCTTCCGTCCAGCTGCCCTATAGGCATAAGATTGAGGCTGGTTACCAGAAAGCCTATCCATCCGGCCCATGCATAGGGAGACAGAAAGATATCATGACCCTGCGGCATTTCGCCGTGTATTGTTTTTATAATAAAAGCGGTTAAAATGGAGTCTCCGAAAAAAATATTAAATTCACCCGGATTGACCGGGATAGGTTTAATCTCGGACAGGTATACGCCGATTGTTATGGCGATCAGACTTGTAATGAAACCGGCAACCGGTCCCATCGCGCCTATATATAGCAAAGCTTTCCTGCTGTATATAGGCGATTTCAGCTTAATGACGGCGCCCATAGTCCCGATTATCGAAGGGAACGGGATGAAATACGGGAGTGTCGCTTTTACGCCGAAGTATTTCGCAGCCATGTAATGACCCATTTCGTGAGAAAGCAGAATAAACATGATTGTCGCGGAAAAAGGAAGGCCGCTCGTGAAAATCGCACCGATGCTTTCACCGGACTCTGCTCCGGCAATCGCGGTGGTGATGACAGTTATAACAAAGAGCAGAATATTTATCCATACGCGGTTTCGTTCGGGTTTATTATCCGGCGCATAAATTTTTTTTCTTGTGCCGATAACGTCGGGATTCATATTCAACCGGGCAAAAAAGTCTTTCGCCATCCGAAAAAATTTATTTATCACCGCACCTCCTGAAAAAACAAATAAAACTTTTAAAAATAAGTTGGAATTTATTTACAATGTCAAGCAGTAAAGGAAGAAAAGAATAATTGTATATTATCTTGATTGACAATCAAATTTTACCGAATAAAATTCGATAGAATTCATAAGGAATTTATTTCTGTAAAAATTTATCAATGATGCGGCCGCATCATTGACGGGCTGACTTAATGTTGGCTTAAACAGGTAATAAACATGAAAATTGCACCCGTAATTTTAGCCGGCGGAGCAGGCACAAGGCTTTGGCCGCTGAGCAGAGATGATAAACCGAAACAATTCCACGATCTGACCGGCGAAGGAACATTGCTGGAAGCGACGATAAAGAGGCTACTCCCTCTGAACCCGGATATCTGCATTATTGCAACCTCTGCCAGATATGAATCCATGAGTAAAAATGAAATCAAAAGGACGGGGATAAACGGAAAAATCCTGGTCGAACCCGGCCCTAAAAACACTGCGCCTGCTATTCTTTTTTCTGCTTTGTACCTTTCGAAAATGTTCGATGATTCCATAATGGTAGTGCTGCCTGCGGATCATTATATAAAAAGAAGCGACATTTTTATCGAGACAATTAAGATCGCAATCGAAGAAGCGGAAAGAGGCTTGCTTGTAACAATAGGCATTAAACCTTCTGCCCCGGAAACCGGATATGGGTATATCAGGGCCGGGGACGGCGGCAGCGTGTTAAAAGTCGAAAAATTCGTAGAAAAACCGGACAGGGATACGGCTGAAAGATATTTGAAGGAAGGAAATTATTTCTGGAACGCCGGGATGTTCATCTGGAAGACATCTGTTATATTGAACTGCTTCAAGGAGCTTATGCCCGATCTCTATAATGCCTTTCTTCCTTTAATGAAATTAAATGCCGAAAAGATATCATCCAGCAAAGACAAAAAATCCGTCGTTTTAAAAGAAAAAATTTTTTCATCCATCAATCCTGTTTCCGTCGATTACGGGATTATGGAAAAAGCTGCAAATAAAGCCGTAATACCGGCGGATTTCGGATGGACGGACCTGGGAAGCTGGAATTCTATTGATGAGATAATGAATCCGGACGAATGCAGCAACAGATGCCCGGGAGACGCAAAGCATATTTTTGTTTCATCGAATAATTGCTCCGTGTTCTCGGAAGGAAAAACGGTCGCACTTGTTGGCGTGGATAATCTTGTTGTCGTTGAGTCCGGCAACAACATACTTGTAATAAATAAAAACAATGATCAGGAAGTAAGGAAGGTTGTTGAAATAGTCAAAAGCAGAGGTAAATAATTTACCCGAATTAATAATTTGTAAGCTGCCTCTTGGAGCGATATTATGTATTTATCTGCTTTTTATATGAGCTCAGAATATCTTCGGCTTTTTTATATTCGCCTTTGTAGGTATATAATAGACTGAGCCTGGTCATCTCCCGCAGCTCCGGTTTTTTATCCATCATCATCTTTTCCATTTCGCGTATCATGGCGTCAATATCGCCTATTTCCTTTAGCTTATTTTCGAATGTAAGATTTTCGAGATAATCCTTGAATTTGGCATAATTGGGACTTGATTTAACAGCAATGTTTAAATAATTCAATGCGTCATCGTACCTGCCGAGATGGTAGTAGCAGAAACCGAAGTACTTGTTTAAGAAAACCTTATCATCCGCGATATCCTTGATATTGTTGAGATGCGATATGGTTTTCTCGTATTGTTTCCGGTCATAATAAATATATGAGAGAAGATAATTTGATTTCAGATGTCTCTGATCCAGATGTACGACATTTTTAAAATAGTTTTCCGCCATTGCCTGATCTTTTAAATTGAACGAAGCCATGCCTGTATAAAAATTTCCTTCAAGAAAATCCGGCTTCTTTATCAGGGATTCCTGGAAATATTTAAGGGCGGTACTGTAATCCAGATGATTGTAGTATTCAACGCCGAGGTTTAAAAGCAGTCTCGGATTTCTGTCTATCCTCAGGGCTTTTTCGTAAATGGAAATCGCAAGTTCGTTTTTACCGGTTCTGGAGTATATTTCGCCTATATTATTATAGGCTTCAATAAAATTTGGATATATATCCAGCGCCCTCTTGTATTCATTTATCGCGGTGCTCAGGTCTCCCCTCGTCGAATAATCGAGAGCTTTATTATAAATATTCAATACTTCGATAGGTACTGCGGAAATGGTCATGTCAGTCCTCCTCTTGCGGATAAAACCAGCAAAATTCAATATATGCTAAAGCTTTAATGTTACATAATCTTGCGGGTTATATACTATATATCGGTAATTCCATAAATATCGATAATTCAAATATGTCCATCAATTTAGTAATTTGCCGGTCTTAACCGATAACGATTCGGCTTTACCGGATGAATATTTTAATTTGATTTTGTCATTTGTAAAATTATATTCGTATAAATCCTGATCGACAGGATGGAACCATGCCGGTTTCCCGTTGCTGACATATGCTTTAATCAAATAAAACCGGTTATTTTCGTCCGCGAAAATTAGAAAAAGGGATCCGTTGTACAGCACATGCAGAAATGATTTCCCGGGAATGAACCAGCTTGTTGTACCGTTTTCTTTTATTACAGCAAGAAACTGTCCGTTTATCTCGCCGGAATCACATACGATATAGTATTTTTTATGATCTTCGAAAATGTCGGAAACAATCAGTTCGTTTAATTTTTTAACCCATTTCTTTTTACCGCTTAACCTGGTTTGGCATAAAAGTATCGAAGATTCCGGATCAAAGCGCAAAAGTGCGTCATCCATTTCGAAAGAAAGTATGTTGGGATTCTTTCTCATTAAATAGCACTATAAAATTGATTTGTATGCAATAATATATTTAAATTACTTTTTTATTATGAAATAAAACCACCGCCTTCGGCGGTGGTCCACCGGTCTTTTCAACGGTGGGAATACGGGCTATGCCCGGATTCTTTTTCATAAC
>CAZVDF010000070.1:0-13674 GCA_964626055.1 uncultured Leptospirales bacterium | reverse complement strand
GTTATTCGCAGGAGGAACGCCTCTTTTTTGCTCCGATATGACGCAATCGCTGACATGTGATTTATTTTTTCTGTTATGGCTTATTAATGTTTTTACGATATCCCAGCTTATTTTGCCGTCTTTTGCCATTGAAGTAAGCTCTTCAAGAGCTGTTCGCTTGTCATACGAGGTCGGCCTGTACGATCTCGGCGAGATCAACGCATCGTAAATGTCCGTTACCGTGACGATTTCCACCATCAGGTCGTTTATAGGTATTCCTGACGGATATCCGGATCCGTCCTTTCTTTCATGATGATCCCTGGCTATTCTTGCAGCCAGATTTTTTGTATCCTGGAAATAGTAGCACAATAACACATATCCGACCTGCGTGTGCTGATGCAATAATTTTTGCTCTGCCTTATTCAATGGGCTTTTCTTGGCCAGAATATTTAACGGAATGTTTATCTTGCCGATATCATGTGTCGGTGAGGAAATTACTTCTTCCATTAAATGACGCGAGTCTTTCAGCAAATCTTTTGCAAGCAAAACCGATAAAGCAAAGACCATCAGGATATGACGGTAAGTATAAAAATCATAAGTTTTAAAATAATGGATAGATTCAAGTACAGGCAACGGCAGTCGGACCTTCCCAATAATCTTTAAAATCGAATTTTTAATATTCCTGTCGCCGAAAACAATGCTGTAAATTTCCTGATTAAGAAATTCGGTCATGTCATTTTTTATTGAGCCGTATTTCAGAAGAAAATTTGTTGCGATTTCACCGGCGTTGCCTGAAACAAGGGATTCTACGGCTTCTTCGGATACTATAGTTCCTGTAGAAAGTAACTCCTTATTATCGATCGTGATTACAGGATATTCCAATCTAAAATCCGGCACGGAACCTCACATTGCTTTATTATTGCTTGCCTTCCCGGAACTTTTTGTCTATCGCTTCCAGATCGACCGGGCTGTCTATATCGTTCTCCCAACGGGACGCGTTTTTTTTAATATGATAAGTGAGCATTGCGAACTTAGAGAGGTCGATTTTATATAATTTCGATATTATATCAATTGAAGCTGTTATTAATTCAGTTTCATCGATGCATTTATTTTTTATTTGCTTTATAATATTAAAATGTCTGGTCTTCCAGAAGAGATAAATTATTTTTGAAATATTGCTCGGGGATAATGCTTTTCGAAGATCATAAAAGAGATTGATGGCTTCGCTTTTAATTAATCCATCAAGTGATTTATCCATTATAAATGCCGATGAGTTGGCGATCCTTGACTGGGAATTTTTGAAACCTATAAAACTTTTCAGCTTTCCTTTATTTTTTCCTACCTTAACATATTTTAGTCTGTGCTCCAGCCAGTTGTCGCTCATATCTTTAAAATCCACAAAACTGTATATGAGCGAGACGGGCACGTCTCTGTGATCTTTCTTTTTGCCTAAAATGCCGTCATATTCCTTATGAATCATCTCCACATCTTTTGAGGTAATTCTTGGAGTATCACCGAAAAAAATGTCGACTCTTTGCCCGTAATCAATGTAATTTTTGCAGAAATCCTTTAAATGGCCGCCTACGGAATCCTTCATCTGATTTATTACAAGATTTTCGTATTTTGATAAATCTATTGTCTCGCTGAGGCTCTTAATGTCGTTATAAACAAAAATTTTTTTATATAATCTATCGTTTTTTTTACTGTGTGCATTTTGTTTTTTTGCATTGTATACTGCGTCTATTATGTATTTTATAATGGGTTTCCCGGCGAGATTTTTAAGGAATTTATTCTGCCCGATGTAAATAATTTCACCTTCATATGCTTCCTGCATTTCTTCAATTAGCTTCCGTTTCTTTTTCTCGGAATCGATCTTATTAAATCCTGCCAGTATTAATGCAACTGGTCCAATATCGGAATTTTTATAAAATATTTTTTTCCGGTTGTAATCTCTAATATTAATATTTTCAGGCATTCCATTTCTTGTTACAGCAGGTTAAATTTCTCGCCAAAAAATTATTTTATTGGATATTGGCTGTTATTCATCAAGAATCTATTATAAATTTATTGCTTATTCATGAGGAGTTGATTATATTAAATACATTTAGATTGATTTTGTCAACTATCAAATCTTTAAATATATCTTTACAAATTTTAACATAATAATAATTTCTTATCGTTGGTAAAATAAATTATACGAATTTTTGTTCATGAAGAAACTATTAAGGAGTGAAAATGATTATAGAACAAACTTTGGTAACTAATTTTGCGGTATTCTGTTACCTGATCGCTGATGAGAATACTCACGAAGGCGTGCTGATCGATCCGGCAGGCGATGTCGAGACTATTTTCAGTGTAATAGAAAAGCATAATGTGAATATAAAGTGGATAATAAATACGCATGGCCATTTCGATCATACAGGCGGCAATGATTATATAATGAAAAGAACAGGCGCCGGATTGCTTGTTCATGAAGCGGATGCGCACATGATTGAAAGCGTTAAAGGAAAGGTAATAACCAAGTTTAACGGTTCAAAGAGCTATCCTGAACTTGTTGCCTATGTAAAAGACGGCGATATTATAAAAGTCGGCTCTGTCAAGCTGAAAGTGCTGCATACGCCGGGCCACAGTAACGGCTGTATATGTCTATACACAGAAGGACATGTATTTACAGGCGATACGCTCTTTACCGAAGGTATGGGAAGAACCGATCTGGGAGGCTCCGAGAAACAGATAATGAATTCTATACGAAATATCATTCTCAAGCTTCCGGACGAGACTGTAATATGGCCGGGGCATCATTACGGCAGATATCCAAAATCGACAGTAAGAGAACAGAAGAGATATTATCTATAAAATAGGGTTATTTAGAATGAGCGACAAAGAAAAATTACTTAATCTGAAATGCAAAGCGACAGGCATCGGAAGCATTCCGCATACCGATATAAACGCCATTACGGATTATATCATTAAAAATTGTCCGGATATACCTTACTGGCCGCAGGCTGCAAACATTAATCCGAAAGAGGCGATGCTGGTTCAATATACTGAAAATCTGCCATGCTTGGAACTGGATAGCAAAAATGAAGTCACATATAACGGAACAGACAGGGATAAAGATATTCTCGAATTTTTTGAACATCTGACCGCGGGCGACGTCGATTATTTCAAAATAAGCAAAGAATATGCCGGCGGATTTTATAAATTGCTCGATAAATTAAAGAACAGCAAAACGGATTTTATAAAAGGTCAGGTTGTTGGTCCGGTAACCCTGCTGTCTTCAATAAAGGGAGAAGATGGGAAGGCTATCCTTTTCGATGAGATTCTATGCGACGCGATTTTACGCGGTCTGGCTATGAAAGGAGTATGGCAGGCAAGGGAAATACGAAAACTCGGAAAACAGTCTGTAATATTTTTCGATGAACCCGCCATGTCGGGTTTCGGCTCGGCTTTTATGCCTCTTGGCAAAGATCAAGCGACGACAATATTTAATAACCTAATTAAAACCTTTAAAGAACACGAAGATGCGGTCATAGGCCTGCACTGCTGCGGAAATTCCGACTGGGATTTGCTTTTAAATACAAATATTGATATTATTAATTTTGATTCGTTCGCTTTTGCCGGAAATTTCGTGTTATACTCCGAAGCCATAAAACAATTTTTACGGCGAGGCGGCATAATTGCCTGGGGAGCCGTACCGACATCGGATTACGATGGAAGCGTAAATATTGAACTGGTGTCGGGTAAATTGAAGAATGCAATAAATGAATTAGTTGGCAGGGGAGTAGTAAAAGAGCTGCTGCTCAGGAGAGCGATATTCACTCCTGCCTGCGGTATGGGAAGCCTGAGTGAAGAAATCGCGGAAAAGGTAGTCGATTTAACAAATAAGCTGGCGCTTGATTTTACAAATTATTTTTAACGGCTTTTTCCAGATTTTTCAAATTAGTCTCGTTATAACCGATAGCGGAAAAAATTATATTTTTTTCTTTGTTAATGAGGAATAAAAGAGGCAATGTCGCTTTTCCTATATTATACGCTTTTCTGTAATTTTCGAACGCCATTCCGAATATATCCATGAGACATGTTTCTTTTATATTTAGCAATTGAATAACTTCCAGCGCTTTTTCCTTTGCCGGTCTGTCCGCAGTTCCTTCTTTTGTTTTTTCTGTAGTAGCTTCAACATAAACGAACACAACTTTTATTTTTTTCTTTCTGAAGATTTCGGAATCGGCCATTTTTTGCAGTTCGGGCATTTCTTTTCTGCATGGGACGCAGTCATAAGACCAGAACGATATGACGACATTGTTTGCCGACAGAAGGGAACTCAGCATTGTAAAATTTCCTTTAATATCTTCAAGCGCTATGCCGGGGGCTTTTTTAACCTGGGCTTCAGCGCCGGCTTTATATCCTACTAATGTAACATATAATAGGAAAACAGCTGTGACTGCCGTTGAATTTTTTTTCATTATTGTGACCTTTTTAAATTGTTTTAAGAAAGCTTCCGGCTATTATTATACTGCCGGCATGTTTATTTCAACAAAAAAAATATATACTTTATAATCCAGTAAATTGCTTGACTTCATTATGCGTTTTCAACACTTTGATGGTGCATAAGCCGGAAAAATTGATATTTTAACATATTGCCGGCCGTAAATATTATTCTTCAGGAGATTTTAAGTGGCAGAAGTAACAGGTGAACTGATAAAAGAATTACGCGAAAGGACTCAGGCCGGTATGCTTGAGTGTAAAAAAGCGCTAACTGAATGCAATGGAGATATTGAAAAAGCCATCGATTATTTAAGAAAAAAAGGCATTGCCTCGTCGAATAAAAGAGAAGGCAGGCAGATGAAGGAAGGGATAATCGCGACCTATATCCATGGGAACGGCAAGCTGGGTGTAATGCTTGAATTGAACTGCGAAACCGACTTTGTGGCAAAGAACGAGGATTTTAAAGAGTTCGGGAAAGAGCTCTGTATGCAGGTCGCAGCCAGCGCGCCTTTATATGTAAACATCGATGAGATACCTGCTGACGAACTCGAACGCGAAAAAGATATTCACAGGGAACAGATGAAGGATTCCGGAAAACCGGCGAACGTGCTTGAAAAAATAATCGAAGGCAAAATGAAAAAGTATTATTCGCAGATTTGTCTTATGGAACAGGAATATATACGCGATCCAAAAGTAATTATTAAAGATCTCGTTAAGGAAAAGATGTCAAAGTACGGCGAGAATATTTCAGTTTCCAGGTTTGCCCGTTTTAAGATAGGTAAATAACACATAATGCAAAGTCGTAATAATGACAAAACGCAGTATAAACGTGTTTTATTAAAGTTAAGCGGGGAGGCGCTTGCAGGCGGAAAAAATTCAGGCATTGATATTGAGACTATTAAAAGTATTGCTTCCGATGTTCATGAAGTTTATAAAACAGGAATCGGGATAGCGCTCGTCATAGGAGGCGGCAATATATTCAGGGGCGAGATCGGAAAAGGACTCGGGATTGAGAGAGCTACAGGCGATTATATGGGCATGCTCGCCACTGTTATAAACTCAATTGCATTCCAGGATGCGCTGGAAAAGCTGGGCGCGCCCACAAGAGTAATGACCGCCATTGAAATGCGTTCTGTCGCCGAGCCATACATACGCAGAAGAGCCATTCGTCATCTTGAAAAAGGAAGAATCGTAATACTATCTGCCGGGACAGGTAATCCGTTCTTTACTACCGATACGGCAGCAAGTCTCCGCGCAGTTGAAATCGGAGCCGATATTTTAATGAAAGCCACAAAAGTAGACGGGGTATACGATAAAGACCCGGTAAAAGATAAAAATGCAAAAAAAATAGATTCCCTCTCTTATCTGGATATCATTAAAAATAATTACAGGATAATGGACCTTACGGCTGTTTCATTGTGCAAAGACAATAATTTGCCCATACAGATATTTAATCTTTTCGAAAAGGGTTCTTTTAAAAAGGCCGTTATGGGAGAGAAAATCGGGACGATGGTACATAATTGATATGTCACGGCACTGCGGTGAAGAGTGTATTGACAATTAATTTTACTAATATTGTTAGAGGTTATGTATGACTGGTGAAATTATTTCCGATGTCGAAGAAAGAATGAAGAAAAGCGTTAAGAATCTTCAAAAGGAATTTACTGCCATCAGAACCGGCAGGGCAACGCCATCCATACTCGATAATGTAAGAGTCGATGTTTACGGAAGCCAGATGCCAGTAAACCAGGTCGCGACGATTTCATGCCCGGAACCCAGGCTTATAGTAGTTAATCCGTGGGATAAGGGGAACATTTCTCAGATTGAAAAAGCCATTCTTAAGTCCGATCTTTCGTTAAATCCTTCAAACGACGGCAACCTGATAAGGATCCAGATACCGGATTTGACCGAAGAGAGAAGGAAGGAATATGTTAAGCTCGCAAAACAGAAAGCCGAAGAGTGCAGGGTAGCGATAAGAAATATCAGAAGAGACGGCAATGAAATGATAAAGGAACTCGAGAAAGAAAAAGAAATATCGGAAGATGATTCCAAGGTCGCTGCGGCTAAAATTCAAAAAATTACGGATAGTTATACGGAAGAAGTGCAGACAATTACCGATAACAAAGAGAAAGAGATATTGAACGTTTAAATACATGAATTTATTTTGCCTGTCATTCCGGCCGGAAGGCACTTATATATCCGTCATATCTGAATTTATTTATAATCATTTCCGAAAAAAATACTCTATTCCCGGCGAATCAATCAGATGATTGTCTCGGCAATACTTTTTAAAAATAATTAAATAATGAAAGATTATAAAAGTTTAATTGATCCGGCAAAAGTACCGAAGCATATCGCCATTATTATGGATGGGAACAGGCGCTGGGCGGATAGCCGTTCTGTCCAGAGATACGAAGGTCACAGCAAAGGTGCCGATGTTATTGATGAAATAACCGAATGCGCATATAATCTGGGCGTCAGGGTATTATCGCTTTATGCGTTTTCCACAGAGAACTGGACAAGAAGCAAAGGCGAGATAAGGGAATTATGGGATATTCTTAATTTATATATTGAATTAAAAAAAGATGCTCTGATGAAGAACGATATCCGGATACGGTTTTGCGGCTTATATGATAAACTCCCTAAATCCTTGATCAAAAATATAGATGGAATAACGGCGTTAACGAAGAATAATAAAAAAATAATATTAAATATGTGCTTTAATTACGGAGGAAGGCAGGATATAATTAATGCAGTTAACAGATGGCTTGATGTGCGTTCGGACAGGGAAATCCTCAGCGAGAAAAAACTTGAGAAATATCTGTTAACTGCAGGACTTCCCCGTATCGATTTAATGATCCGCACTAGCGGCGAGTACAGGATAAGCAACTTTTTAATCTGGCAGCTGGCTTATACTGAAATGGTCTTTCTCGATGTATTATGGCCGGATTTCAAATCCCTTCATATGTTAAAAGCGATTTACGAATACCAAAACAGGATCAGGAGATACGGAGCATGAGTAATGATTTTAAAAAGGGAACCATATACAGGGTTCTAACAGGAATAGTTGCTCTTCCGATTTATTTTGTTGCGCTTGCCGCGGATTTTTTCAATTCGATTTTTATTTTGATAGTTTCTCTGGCGGTCAGTCTTCTAACCCTTTATGAATATTACAGGATGAGCGATAAAGGCGAGGATGGCAGGCCGTTCATCATTTGGGGAATGCTTGCCGGCGCTGCGATGAATATAATAATTTATTATTTTGCATTCGGTGAACGATTCGGATTTTATTATTCAAGTATATACGAAGTAAAGATTTTACTCGCGTTCGTTGCGATTTTCCTGGGTTTAATTCTCGTTCTTCAGTTATTCGGCAGGCCTATTAAGGGAGGAATTTATTCTTTAGCGGTTACGATATTTGGCGTCGTATACATTGTTTTTTTCTTTTCCCACATCATTTTCATAAAAGCTCTCCGTGACGGTTTTTTATATATTCTTTTGTTAAATGTTGTAATAATGATAAATGATACGGCCGCTTATTTCGGAGGGAGTCTCTTCGGCAAGCATAAGCTGAATTTCGCGGTTTCTCCGAATAAATCATGGGAAGGATATTTCTCCGGACTTATTTTCAGCATAATCGGCACGACAGCAACGAATTTTATTTATTCGGCTTTTCTAAACAAAAATTTATTTTCGCTCATTGAATGTATATTTCTCGGGATATTCCTGAGCATGCTTGGGCATATCGGTGATCTGGTCGAATCGGCCGTAAAAAGAGATGCCTTAAAAAAAGATTCCGGTTCTCTTCTGCCGGGACATGGCGGCATGTGGGATGTGTTTGATGCGCTGATATTTTCATTGCCTTTTTATTATTATTATTTAATTATAAAAGGTATAAATTAAAAACTCGTTCATGTCATCAAATCTAACAATACTTGGTTCTACCGGCTCCATAGGAGTATCCGCTTTAAAAGTGCTTAGATCGACACAGCATAATTATAATGTTTTCGGTTTAAGCTGCTATAGCAACCTTAAATTATTTGAAGAACAGTTATCGGAATTTAATCCTGAGATTGCGGCAGTCGCATCAGAAGATGCCGTGAGATCCTGGGAATATACCGTCTTGAAAAAAAAATTTCCTTCTATAAAATTTTTTGAAGGCATGGAAGGAGTCCTCGAACTTGTAAAGAATAATGTGGATGTGGTCCTCTCTGCAATAGTGGGAGCTGCAGGTCTTATGCCGACTCTTGCTTCTCTTGCGTATGTGAAACGTCTTGCACTGGCAAATAAAGAGACCCTGGTAATGGCAGGGGATATCGTTATACGAAAGGTTAAAGAACAAGGTGTCGAGCTTATACCGGTCGACAGCGAACATAGCGCAATATTTTCATTGACCAATGATATTGATAAATCCACGATCAGCAAAGTTATTCTCACCGCATCAGGCGGCAGTATGCGGAACAAGACTCTGGAAGAAATGCAGAATATCTCTCCGGAAGAAGCTTTGAACCATCCTACATGGAACATGGGGAAAAAGATTTCTATAGATTCGGCAACCTTGATGAACAAAGGACTGGAGATAATTGAAGCGCACCATCTTTTTAATCTTGATTATGGTTCTATCAGTGTTATAATCCATCCGCAGAGCATAATACATTCAATGGTAGAAACGGTTGATGGAGCCGTATACGCATATATGACAGTTCCGGACATGGTTCATCCGATTTTTAACGCGCTTATGCATCCTGACGTCAGAAGAAATCCGTTCGGCAAATTGGATTTTGGGAAGATAAGTAAACTTGAATTTTATAAATATGATATTGACAAATTTCCGGCAATAGAGTTGTGCTATTCCGCAGGCAGGGAAGGGGGTACAATGCCGGCGGTGCTTAACGCGGCAAATGAGATTGCAGTTCTAGCATTTTTAGAAAGGAAAATATTATTTACGGATATAATTAAAATAGTTGAAAAGACTATAAATGTCCATAAAACAATCGACAATCCCGACTTATCCGATATCTTTGAATCAGATAAATGGGCGAGGGAAATTGCCGGCAGTATGATTAAGTAAAAGAAGTCATCTTAAAATTTTATTTATTTCAATCCATCGTAAATCAATTATGAATAAAATCAATAATTTTAAGATGACTTCTGGTATAATTTGCTGGAAATTGACAAAATCAATTCGTATTTCTGAATTATAGATTTTATCATGAATAATAAATCCTTCTATTTCAAATTACTTTAAGGGAAGACAATGATTACAATTACTTATATTTTAGCAGCAGTAATATTACTTGGATTATGTATCTTTATACATGAACTCGGCCATCTTTTGGGCGGGAAAATGGTTGGGATAAAAGCAAAGGTGTTTTCAATAGGATACGGAAAAGGTATTCTGAAGAAACAAATTGGGGATACCACTTACCAGATAACACCCATTCCGTTCGGAGGTTATTGCCAGTTCTATGGCGAAGATCCGTCGGAAAAAAGAGAAGGCAAGGAGTATGAATTTTTAAGCGCCAGTCCGATGCGCAGGGTTGTTACGGTTCTTATGGGGCCGCTTTTTAATTTGTTCTTCGGTATCATTCTTTTTTTACTGATGAACCTGATTGGATATACGACCGAAACCAACCAGATAAACATACCTGAATATTTTCAAAAAGGCGATTACGTCTCACCGGCCTATGCGGCAGGATTAAGGGATAAAGACAGGATCATTGAAATAAATGGCAGTAAAATTATCAGTTTCTCTGAAATCCAGACCAATATTCTTTTTTCTGAAGGTAAAGAAACAACTATTAAGGCATTAAGAGATGATCAGATTTTGACATTCAAGGTAAATCCGAAAAAATACAGTGAAAAGGATCATTATACCATTGGAATAATTCCTTACGGTAAAACTGTTCTTGTTATGGGCCTGTTGCGCGATGATATCGCCGGTAAAGCCGGGATCGAGCAATATGACGAGATCAGGTCGATAAACGGAAGACCCGTAACAAGCTCAAAAGATTTTACGGATACTGTAAGGGCAAATACAGGCAAAGAGCTGAAGTTCGGAATAGTACGCGCCGGCAAAGAGATTGAAATAAAAATTTCTCCGAGGCTTAGAGAGGTGCTTACGATCAATCAATTTGAGGATAACAGGTTTAAAGGAGCAAAATACGATATTGTCATTGATAAAATGGACATCGTGAAAAATTCCATTTTCAAGAGAAATTTAAAGATAAATAATATAACTGTTACGTCTTTCGATCAATTTCGGCAGCTGCTTTTAAAAAATAAGGATAAGGTTGTGCAGCTCAGTAACAGCGGCGGAACTTATTACGGTAAAATAAAATATGATGTCTATGGTTTTATCGGCATTGAAACCGGTATTGCTCCGGATATGATACCGGTGAGATACGGTTTTATCGGCGGCATTAAGAGAGCTATTACAGAGCCATATTATTTCGTAGTAATGAATATAAAAGGTATGGGGATGATGTTCTCGGGCGAACTGGATGTGAGGGAGAATTTATCCGGGCCGATAAGGATAGCCAAGATAGCAGGGGATGTCGCTTATTACAAAGGAATTTCCGCTTTTATTCTTTTAATGGCTAAAATTTCAATTATACTCATGGTGATGAACCTGCTTCCTATACCGGTTGTAGACGGAAGCTTTATTCTTTTCTTTCTTTTTGAAGCGATAAGAGGAAAGCCGATTAATGAAAAGGTCATGCAGAAAATTCAGTATGTTGGAATGGGCATGCTTATTCTGCTTGGCGTTTTCGTAATATTCAACGACCTGTCGTTTCTCCCCTTCTTTAAGAGATTATTTAATTAGCTCCTGCTGAATAATTCATGTTTCAGCAATTAATTTTTTGGTTATTTTTCCAGCGCCGCCACACCTGGAAGCGTTTTGCCTTCCAGGAGTTCAAGGAAAGCTCCGCCGCCGGTTGAAATATAGGATATCTTGTCTGCGAGGCCGTTTTCGTTCACGGCTGTTACACTGTCTCCTCCCCCGACTATGCTTACAGGGCATTTTGCAATTGCTTTTCCTATTTCAATCGTGCCTTTTGCGAAATTGGACATTTCAAAAGCGCCCATCGGACCGTTCCAGACCACGGTTTTGGCTTTCCCGAGTATTTTGCTGAATTCGTCAATTGATTTCTGTCCTATGTCAAGTCCAATCTTATCATCCGGTATTTTATCAATTGAAACCGTTGTTGACGGCGAATCGTTTTTAAATTCAGAGGCGATAACCATATCCGCAGGGAGGATTATTTTATCCTTTCCTGAATTTAATATTTCCTTCGCATTATCAATTAAATCTTTTTCCAGTAACGATTTGCCCGTGTTATATCCTTTCGCTTTCAGGAAGGTAAAGGCCATACCGCCGCCGATCAGCAAATAATCGACTTTATTTATCAGATTTTTTAGCACATCAAGCTTTGTGGAAATTTTCGCTCCTCCGATTACTGCCACAAGCGGTCTTGACGGATTTGATGTTATTCTTTTAAAATATTCGATCTCTTCTTTAAGCAAAAATCCGGCGGCGCATTCTTTTATTGATTTAGTGATGGCTTCATTTGAAGCGTGTCCTCTATGGGCTGTCGCGAAAGCATCGTCAATGTAAACATCACCCATAGAAGCGAGTTTTTTGCCGAATTCCATGTCGTTCTTTTCTTCTTCCGGATAGAACCTGATGTTCTCAAGAAGCGCTATCTCTCCGGTTTTTATTTTTTTTATCTGCTCACGGGATTTTTCACTGATTGGATCTTCAATAAATTTTACATCTTTGCCTATTAAAACTGAAAGACGCTTTGCCACCGGTTTAAGGCTCATCCTGGGAACGACTTTGCCGTCCGGTCTTCCTAAATGAGAAATTAAAATAATCTTCGCTCCGTTCTCAAAGCAGTATTTTAAAGTCGGGAGCGTGGCCGTTATTCTTGTATCATCGGTTATGTTCATTTCTTTGTCATAAGGTACGTTGTAATCAACTCTGATAACAACGCTTTTACCTTTTAAATCCAACTGATCGATATACTTTATTGCCATAAAATTCTCCTGATTTGATATTAAATTTACTGGAAGTCAGCTTAAAATTATAATCTATTATTAATTGCTCATCATGCCTGACTTTTTTAAATAAATAATGCTGAGAAATCAATAAAATGATTTATGAAATAAAACTCATTCAACCCGAATTAATTATTTATATGGATCTATAATGTTGAGATGTATCCCATTATATTGCAATAAATTTTTACTATTATTATGTTTTACGCTTTACGATTATTTTTGATATAATGATCGAAATTTCATAAAGCAGCATTATTGGAACGGCGACCAGCGCCTGGCTCAGCACATCCGGGCCGGGTGTCAGAATTGCCGCGAATATCCAGATAAGGACAACAGCATATTTTCTTTTTTTAATTAAAATTTTCGGCGTTATTATTCCTACTTTTGTCAGTATCATTATGAATATTGGCAATTCACACATAAATCCAATTGCCAGGCAAAATAAAAATACGAAGGATAAATATTTTCCGGCTTCGATAATATTATTCATATTTTCCGGCGTAAAGCTAAGAAGCATTTTTATTGCGATAGGAAGCAGGAAAAAATAAGTCAGTAAAATACCGGTGTACATGAGTAAAACGGATGCGACTACGGAACAGCCGATGAACTTTCTTTCCTTTTTCCCGATTGCTGGAACGATGTATCTCCAGATCTCATAAATAATAACGGGAAAGCAAATCAATATTCCGGCAATGAGCGCAGCTTTTGCTCTAATGATAAATCCTTCACTTAAAGAGAACACGCTCAGTTTCAATCCGGTCTCAAGAAATGGCCTGTTGATTATTGCAAGGATATAGTCGGAGAAAAGTAAAAAGCCCGCGAATGTCACAATAGTTATGCTAATGAGGGAAACGATTAATCTCGAACGGAGTTCGCTGAGATGCCCGACAATGCTCATAGATTTATCGCCGCGTTCATTCGCAGAGTTGTCTTGTCCCTCGTATTTCGCTAATTCAGAATCATACGGATCATCTTTCTTCTTAGCAGTTTTTTTAAGGATATTTTTTTTTACTGCCATTCTATGTATCTTTTTCCTGTGCGAATTAAAAATTTAAACATATAATAAGGATTTATTTAGTTACTCATCCTGACTGACTTTTTTATAAACATCTGCGATAGAATGATCAGATTATTATCAATTTT
>CAZVDF010000069.1:0-14032 GCA_964626055.1 uncultured Leptospirales bacterium | reverse complement strand
TTAATACTGTTTTTAAAATACTAAAACATAAGTTTCAGCGATGGTGCCCCCTCAGGGGGATAGGGGGGAGTAAAGGCAATTCCCAATTTTCTGGAAAGAGTTATAATTATAGATTCATATGGACGATTAATGATAAATTTGGATAGATCACAAAATTTTAAGATAGCTTTTAGTATCTGGAAATCTTACTTATTTTTAGATAAAAATCTATTATGATAGACATAAAAACGTCATTATCGCTTTCGCAGGAACGACAAAAATCCAATTTACTAAAATAAGCTTAAAGTTACTCATCTTGACTGACTTTTTTATAAACATCTGCGATAGAATCAAGAAATAGTGTAATAAAAGTCAGTCAACTTGAGTAAGTTATAAATATTTTCAAATATTATTGGTACAATCATTTATAATAAGTATACTATGATAAAAATTATTATACTAATCATTATTGCATATATCATAGGATCAATCAACGTTTCGATCTTACTATTTAAAATACTAAAAAAAGAAGATCCGCGGACAAAATTCAGCGGAAATCCCGGGACGGTAAACATTTACAGGCAGGCCGGTTTATTTCTTGCGGCTGTAATTTTTCTGCTTGATTTCGGGAAAGCAATAGGTCTTTCCTTTCTATGCCTGCATCTGGTTGAGCCTGAATATGCGCCTGTTATTTGTCTTGGCATGCTGCTCGGAAACAGGTTTCCCTGCTTCCATAAATTCCGCGGCGGAAAAGGCGTCGCAAATTATCTCGGATTTACTGCCGTTATTTCGCCTTTATGGGCTGCCGCAGCAGCGGCAATATGGCTGATCGTCTATAATATTAAAAAAGTCGCTTTTATCGCCTCAATAATCATGATAATTGTACTCGCTTATGCGGTAATAAAAGCAAATGAATATAATGTGGTTGCATTGTCAGTCACATTACTTACTGTTATTTTTATTATATTAAATCATAAAAAAAATATTATCGAATATAATTACCGGACAAATCATCCGATCAATTGATATTTATGAAGTACATAATAATTTTATTACTATCATCATGTTTAATTTTTTTTAATTTTTCGCAGGGATTTTCTGAACAGATCAAAAATCCGAACAAACTTTCCGGGAAAACCGTTTTTGTTACTGAACCCGTATTCAACGGAAAAGTTTATCTGTACGATTCAAAAAATGGAAACAGAGCAACTGTAATATTGGTGCACGGAGTCGGCGAAGATGCTTCCAAAATCTGGCTGAAGTCTGTTCCTGAACTCGAAAAACAATACAGGGTAATATTTTTCGACCTTCCGGGTTTCGGAAGATCCGATAAAACCGACGCTCTTTACTCTCCTAAAAACTATGCTGAATTAATAAAATGGGTCTATGATAAATATGTCGACGGCCCGATGTATCTGGTCGGGCACTCTATGGGCGGAGCAATTTCACTTTGTTATGCCGGGACTTATCCGCAGACACTGGAACGCCTTGTCATCATAGATGCTGCGGGCATTCTGCACAGAACGGCTTTTACTTCAAGTCTTGCATCAATACAGAAGACTGAAATCGGCAAATTCAAATTATTTAAGGACGAAATTGACCTGCTCAGCAGGTTTATCGAAACAAATTTGCTGGGTGAGACACAGCAGTACCTTCCGAAGGATATTTCCATAATTCTGGAAAATTCATTTTTAAGATCAAAACTTCTTAATAGTCCCCAGAAAATAGCATCGCTTGCCTTAATTTATACCGATCTCAACAGGCAAATAAACAATATTGATATTCCAGTATTTATAATATGGGGTGAAAAAGATGCAGTTGCGCCTCTGAGAACAGGTAAAATGCTCTCGTATATTATTCCGAATTCCGTATTGAATATAATGCCCGGTCTCAGCCACAACCCGATGATCGATCGCCCGGCAGATTTCAACAATCTTGTCGTTAAATGTCTTTCTGAGGAACTCTCGAAAAAAACAGAGCAGAAACAACCGGACATCGATAAAAAGAACATTACATTAAATAGAAAAGAAAATATTACTATTGAAGGCAGTTACAAAAATATTGAGCTGAATAATTGCCGCAATATTATAATAAAAAATACATCTGCGCAAAATATAAAAATAATGAATTCATGGGTGGAGATCGAAAATACTCTTATTAAATGCGACAATACTGCGATGAATGTGACTGATTCTATCGTCACAGTGACCGGGTGCTCCTTTCATGCGGATTTCGGGTTATTGATTTCCAACAGCAAAATCGATCTTGCGGGTGTAAAGATAAAAGCGGAAAATGCCGCTGTTTTAACGAAAATTAATACAAATTCAACTGTCGTGTTTTCAATCAGCCATATACAAAGCAAATACAACAACCGCCATATCCACGATATTCTGGAAATAACCAGGGACAATCCGTTGTAAACCTTCCGGTTTATTGCATCGATAGATTAATGCTCGTTATGAATTAGAGCTAAAATCTTTTGCCTGTCGTACTTGCCTGTTGAAGTTACGGGAATCTTATCAATGATCTTGATTTTTCTCGGCAGTTCGTACGGCTCCAGCAGGTCTTTTACCGATTTCATTATTGTCGGTTTATCTGCACAACCCTCGATAACTGCTGCTATTATGTTTTTCCTGCCGCCGGGAGAATGCATCGAAACTACAACAGCATCCGCTACTCCATTGATCTTTTTAAGCCTATCCTCAACCTTCTTCAGATCGACGCGCTTGCCGGCAACCTTGACAATCCCATCAGCCCTGCCAAGATAATTAAAACTATTGCCGTCCTTAACCTCAACGCGGTCTTCAGTTATATAATAACCGTCCGCATCCTTTAACAGATCTTGAGATATAAATTCGGATCTGACACAGAGTTTTCCTGTTCCGACCTTCCATTCAATATTATTAAATATTCTCCATGGTTTATCCTTCCCGGAATTATATCTGATCGCGATCCCGCCTGTCTCAGTTGATCCGAATATCTCGGCTATTTCAATGCCGGTCTGTTTATAAAAATGCATTGCATCGGGAAAGTCAAGGCTACCTCCGGACGACAGAGCAAGCCTGAGTGAGGGCAGGTCAAAAGAGCCGGCCTTTAAAATTCTGTAATGCATTGGTATGCTGACCAGAATACTGGCAGAATTATCTATTATGGCTGATAATATTTCCTGAGGATATAAACAGGTCCTGCCGATCACCTTGGCGGATGATACAAAAGGAACGAGAATCGAATACAACAGGCCGTAAATATGCTGAGGAGGGACCGAAGACACGAATATATCTTTTTTCGTAATCTCAAATGCATGTGAATGATAAAATACTTCTGAAAAAATATTTTTTAATGTCTTTTCCCAGACTTTTGGCTTCCCGGTTGAACCGCCCGTAAATATTTTAATAAATACGGAATCTGGTAAACATGGACGCAATATACCACTGCCCAATGGTTTTATCCCGGAAGGCATTATTACATCAATCCCATACGATCTTATTTCGGATATATCGGTAAATACGCTATCGAAACCGACAAGATTATATATTTCCTTAATAACATCATCATTAAATGAATAAGGCAGGATCACAGACGCTCCGCCTCCTGCAGAGGCAAGCAATGCGGCTGCAATGTAGGCTTTATTTTCGGTGCATAAACATATTGAATGAATATCATTGCAGTTGCATTGATAAGTTAAACCTGCGGCTAAATCGTAGATCTCTTTAAATGAATATCCGGATACAATAAAATCTTCTTCCGGATATTCAGGGCCGATTAATATCTTTTCATAAAGTTCTTCAAAATTCCCATGCAAAATAGACAGCCCCTCTGGAATTTTTAATTAATAAAAGAATCTATTTACTCATCCTGGTTGATTTTTAAATTAAAATTAACACCAATAATTCGATAAAATGATCATCATATCGTTAATGTTATCAACTCACACAAAAAATCTGCATAAATCAAGATGAATATTTGTAATTTTAAATCTTGGCAACTAATTTGGTCAACACATTGCCCGGCCCGATTTCTTCGAAAACAGGATCTGGCTGCTGTTTTAAAAATTTAATTGTTTCTACCCATCTTACCGGATTGCATATTTGATTTGCCAGATTATCTTTAATGACATTTTCCTCATATTCTTCTGCAGTATAATTTGCAATTACCGGTATTTTAGGAGCTTTAAATGTAAACTGCTCAATAAATTTTTCAAATTCCTCCTTAGCAGGCTTCATATAACGGGAATGGAATGCTCCGCTTACCGGCAATACGACAAATAATCTGGCCCCGGCTTTTTCAAATACGCCTGTCAATTTTGATATATCGGCCTTCGGACCAGAAATAACAGTCTGAGCGGGCTCATTGTAATTAGCGATATCTATCGAATCCATTCCTGTATTTTTCAAAACTTCCTTTATTTTCTCCGGCTCAAGACCTATAACGGCGCCCATCCCTCCGCCTTCCGCCTTTGCCATAATTGCGCCCCGCTTCTGAACCAGCTTTAATCCGGTCGCAAAATCAAAAACCTCGGATGCGAAAAGAGCGTTGTATTCACCGAGGCTGTGCCCCGCGACAAAATCCGGCTTGCCTGCCTGCTGCACTTTTTTTAAATATGTAAGCGCATTAACAACATACAATGCCGGCTGCGTATAGTCTGTACTGTTCATTTTTTTCCCGGGATCATCAAGACACAACTGCTTTATTGAATACCCTAAAATTTGATCCGCCTGTTTAACAAGAAAAGAATACTGGTCAAACAGCTCTTTTCCCATACCGATTGTCTGGGAACCCTGACCTGGGAAAACGTATACTTTCGTCATAAAACGAACTCCTGAAATTTTTTATTCGAATATTTTTTGGTGTGCAATTATTAAAAATATTATCCATTAGTTCAACTCATTTTATTAAGTCGTAAATAAAAATATACATTCTCGAAACATATACTTCTATTTAAATCTGAGTTATTAAAAAACGACGAGTGTTAATAATCGGGTAAAGTGCGCGGTAAATTTTTAACAGAAAGCCAGTAAGAGCACATCCCAAAACGAGAAAAAATATTAATTCTGCAATATTGATCTGATGACTTCAAAAAATTCTTTTTTTTCATTTTCCGTATATTTTAAAAGATACTTTTTCAGGTTTTCTTCTTTTACCTGGTAGATCTTTTTTAAAGTCTGGCTGCCTTTTGAAGTAATTTCAAGAATTTTATTCCGTTCATCGCTTGTATCGCTTTTCCTTATGAGAAGACCCTTTTTTTCCAGTCTCTTTGCCAGACCGGTTATTCTTGAACCCGAAACCAGCATTCTGCTGCGGATATTCGATATATTGTCCTGGCCCTTCTCCGATCTGTCCAGCGCTCTTAGAATATTATACTGGGAAAAAGTAAGACCGTATTTACTGAAAATAGCGCTGGATTCCTTTTTAAAAAGTTCTGCTACTCTCACAATACCCATCATTACTTTTTCATCAATACTGTAATTACTCATATACTCCAGCAAGTTTAGATCCTTCCCGCTTTATAAATTTGTTAAAAGTAGGCGTATTATCAAATTAATAATATGCATGTCAAACCAATTGACACTTTTAAGTGAATATTATATATATTATCATCGATTTTAATCAATTACAATTTATTCAATTAAATCTTGAAGCCGGCTGACTTTTATATCTGAATTGCAAACATCGGCGACAGGATGATCAGCGCTAATTTAAAAATCGGCCAGGATGAATATATTACTGCTATAATCCAAACCGTATCCTCAATAAAATAAAATTTTTTAATTAAATTCTTTTTCTTGATATATTCTTCAAAGTCTAATAAAATCCAAATATGAATAAAATGTTCCGGATTCGAACTGCAACTGCCGGTAAAAAATTACTTGACATATATATAGTTTAGATATAAATAGTTTACATGTAAATAAATTATATGTCAATCATTAAAATGAGTATTAAAATCATTTTTTTGCACTTATGGTGAGTTAAGTCGAACCGGTAAACTCTTTTAGAAAGACTGGTTTTTATTCATATAAGTTATTAAAGCAAATCTATAAGAAATACTTATAAAAACACAGATTTTCCAGGTGCAGATTCTTGATTGGTCTTGCTCAGACTTATATGAAAAGCATATAATAACAGTCAGGAGGTTAAAATATGAACGTGGATATAAAAGCTGCATTGTCAA
The DNA here is from genome assembly GCA_964626055.1 of uncultured Leptospirales bacterium. Lineage (GTDB taxonomy): Bacteria > Spirochaetota > UBA4802 > UBA4802 > JAFGDQ01 > JAFGSG01. The sequence goes on along the minus strand of CAZVDF010000069.1, from coordinate 7,881 downwards.
AAATAGTCGGTGCAAAGAATGTATCTGACGACCCGTCACAGTTACAGGCTTATTCCACTGATATGAGCTACACCCCTATGGGGATGCCAAATTATGTTGTAAAACCTGCAAGTTCCGAGGAAGTATCGGAAGTTGTCAAATTTTGCAACGAGAACAGCATACCGGTAATACCGTGCAGTTCTAAAATTCATTTTTACGGAGCTACAATACCTAAAGAGGGAGGAGTAGTTCTCGATATGTCCAGAATGGACAAAATCTTCGAAATTGACGCCGATAACCGCCGCGTCAGATTTGAAGCAGGAGTAACATGGAAAAAATTAACTGAAGAACTTGCAAAGAAAGAATTCAGGGTAATCATGCCTCTTTGTCCGCCGGCGGAGCGTTCGGTATTAACAGATTTCTTCGAACGCGAAGTTCCTACTAATCAGGTTTACGATTACGGAGAACCGCTTGAAGCCAGCGAAATTGTCTGGCCGACAGGCGAAATCTTCAGAATGGGATCCGCAAGCGTTGATGGGTATCCAAATTCAATGTCAAAAGGCGGAAATCCTTCAGGTCCCGGTCTTGATTTTTACAGATTCTTTGAATGCGCACAGGGCACAATGGGAGTCGTTACCTGGACAAACCTGAAAATCGAATCAATTCCAAAAATAGACAAAATATTATTTGCTCCTCTCAATGATTTGAATTATGGAATCGACTTTCTGTACAGAATATTACCCAGAAGAATAGGACAGGAAGTTCTGATTTTAAATAATTCCGATCTAGCTGCAATTATTGCGGAAGATACAAACGATCTGTTAAAATTAAACGACACTCTCCCGCCCTGGACTCTCGTCCTGGTAATAAGCGGGCTATTAAGAAGACCCGAAGAAAAAATAGCTTACGAAGAGAACTTTCTCTCGCAGGTTATCAAGCAAGAATTCCAGGATCTTCACCTCGGTGAGAACCTACCGGGATTCCCAGGTCTAAGAAAAAAATTGCTGCCAATACTTCGCAGTCCATGGCCGTCTGACAAGACTTACTGGAAAAACCGCTATAAAGGAGCCTGCCAGAGTCTTTTCTTCCATACCAGGCCTAATCTCGTCCAGCAATACATCGATATAGTCGAGGAAATAGCGGCTCGCTACGGATACCAGATCAGCGATATCGGCATGTACATTCAGCCGATAGAGCACAATCGCGCGTGCAGACCTGAATTCAACTTTTTCTACGATCCAAAAAATAAAAATGAAGTAGCCGCGGTACGCGCACTTTATTACGAAGCTGCAACCGCTCTTTTAAACAGCGGTGCTGTCTTCACAAGACCCTACGGTGATCTTGCGCAGATCGTTTATGAAAAAGCAGCATCATATGCTATGACGCTTAAGAGACTAAAGAAAACGTTTGACCCGAACAATATCATGAATCCGGGCAGACTGTGTTTCTAAGGAGGATAGAATGGCAAAGGAACCAAAAAATGAATTAAAAGTAAGATACTATAAACCGAAAGAGGATATCAAACTTGATATTTCGGATATCCAGAATTTTGTCTATGATATGAGCCGATGCATTAAATGCAAGGGATGCCACTGGGTAGATCATACATATATGCCCGGTGCCAAATTCATGACAAGATGCCCGAGCGGCACAAGATACGAGTTCGACGCATACCAGGCATGCGGTAAAATGCGCATCGGCCATGCTATGGCTGAAGGTGTTCTTGACTGGAATGAAAAAGCGCTAGAGGTAATTTATGCATGCACTCTCTGCGGCGCATGTGATGTAGGATGCAAGCGTAATCTTGACCTTGAGGTCGAGCTGACCCTTGAATCGCTCAGGGTTAAAGCCGTTAAAGACGGCAAAGGACCCATGCCTACACATAAAAAGGTTGTTGATCTTATTATGAAAAAGCACAACATGTACGGCGCCGATCAGAAAAAACGCACTGACTGGATGCCAAAAGGAATTACGCCTGCAAAAAAAGCAGACGTAATGTATTTTGTCGGCTGTACAGCCTCATTCGTAAATACTGAAATAGCACAGTCTACCGTAAAGATTCTCAAAGCTTCCGGTACTGAATTTATGCTTATGCCGGAGGAATGGTGCTGCGGTAATACCGTATTTTCAGTAGGAATGCTGGATGAAGCCAGAGAACTTGCCAAACGCAACATCGAAGAAGTCAGAAAAGCCGGAGTAAAGACACTCCTTTTGAGCTGCGCTGAAGGCTACAGAATGTGGAAAGTCGATTATCCCAAGCTTTTGAACATCTCAACCGATGACCTGGGTTTTAAAGTTGTTCATCTGGTAGAGTTCGTAGATGATCTGATGAAAGCCGGCAAGCTTAAAATGAAAAAAGAATTCAATACGCGGATGACATACCATGATTCATGCAGCATCGCACGCTTAAGCGACAAATGGACACCATGGGAAGGAAAACGCGGATGGATGGGTTGCGTTGAACCGAGATTAAAAAGACGTCGCGGCACAGAAGGTCTATACGCTCAACCCAGGAATATACTTAAAGCAATCCCTGGAGTTGATCTGATCGAAATGCCGAGAACCAGAGAGAATACATTCTGCTGCGGCGCCGGCAGAGGCACAAAAGAAGCTTTCCCTGAATTCGCCTCATGGGCGGCAGAACAAAGGCTTGAAGAAGTTAAACATGTAGGTGCAGAAACATTAGTATCATCCTGCCCATGGTGCAAAAACAATTTTGCTCAGGCAGTAAAATCAAACGGAAATGATGTGCAGGTTCTGGATATTTCAGAAGTCATTTGCGCATCCATTGATGCTTAGTTCAAAGGAGGCTAAAAATGGCAATATCAAACAATATTTATCAAGTACTTGAAACAATAGTGGGTCCCGAATATATATCGAATGACCCTGTCATATGCGAATCTTACAGGAGCGGCCCCGGCGGATACGAGAACGGACTGGGCTACGAACGCGTTATGACGACAATTCCCGGATGCGTTATTTTGCCGAGAACAACCGAGGAAGTTCAAAAAATAGTAAAAGTCTGCTATCGTAACGAAGTTCCTTATGTGCCTTATAGCACCGGCTTTTACGGCCCTCGCTCGCACCCGCATGTAGAAGATGCTTTAATAATCGACATGAAAAGAATGAATGATTTCATTATAGATGAAAAACATTTTTATATCGAAGTCGGCCCCGGTATGGTTTACTCACCAATACAGGAAGAAGCTATGAAACACGGCGCTTATGTAGTAATCGGGGGAGGCGGAGCGCAGGCGTCAGCCATTGCTAATCTTCTTGGTGACGGCTGGTCGCCCCTAAGCCACAGGATCTGTCTCCCGCACAGGCGAATTCTCGGTACCGAACTGGTTTTACCGGACGGCGAACTTGTAAAAATGGGATCGCTTGCTACAGGCGATGACCCGTTCTGGGGAGAATGCCCGGGTCCGGATTTAAGAGGACTTCTTAGAGGTTTTACAGGCGTCCGCGGGTGTCTTGGAATAGTCACCAGGATGGCAATAAAAACCCTTCCGTTCCAGCCCGAGCGTCTTGTTCCTACAGGCATTTCGCCTAATACGGCGCTTGCCCTGCCTGAAAAACGCGTTAAGTGGGTAAATTTTATTATGCCTTCAAAGAAAGAGCAGGTAAAAGCGATGGTCGAGATCGGCAGAGCTGAAATAGGCGGTGCCGTTACAAAAGTACCTCTATTCTGGAGAGCAATTGCTAAAGCTGAAGACAAAGAGCATTTCTGGGAACTCTGGAAAAAGGAAAACGAAAAAACAGTAGCCAATACTTTTATCGTACGCGTGCTTCTTATCGGCTATACCTCTGAAGAACAGATGGAATACGATGAGCGCGTGCTGAATGATATTATGACAGAACTTGGCGGAAAAGCTACACGCACCAAGCCCTCTGATGAATCATGGATTAAGAATGCCGACTCCGCGGGCATGTGGCTCATGTGCGGCGGGTACGTTTCGGTCGATTACATCATAGAGACTCTGTCACAGTCGGTCGAACACGGTCCGACTTACGCAGATCTCAAAAAGAAATATACGCCTCCTTTAATGCCCGACTACGGAGATCCCGGCTGGTTCCAGAGCTTCGAATGCGGGCACCAGGGTTATTCCGAATTCCTTATTTACTGGGATCAGGATGACGATACCGATAAAGTCGACCAGTTCTATCTTGACACATCCAAGATGAACATAAAACACAGGTTCTATACATCCCTGCTCGGACCTCATCAGCCTATGTATTTAACGGGGCCGAAATACGGACCGAATTATCATATCTATTTCCTTAAAATTAAGGATGAATTCGATCCGAAGTGGATGTCTCATCCTCCGGTTCCGCTGGCTCACGATGTATTTGTTGAACGCGCACCGTGGATGCACAACATGAAAGATTGGGAATCTCCTTCTGATTTACCAAAATAACCTCCTTACAATTCTATCACATAGAGGATCATTTGATCCTCTATGTGATAATATTTATCTCTCTTAAAATAATTCATTTTTAATAACTTTTCTGGATAAATAGTAAACATCAGCAGTAAAATACTCATTACTGATTATAATTGAAAATTTAGCTAATAAAAATGAAATTGAATATTATTCAACAGCCTAATTAGTTCGTATGTGAATTAATTAACTTGACTTTATTAATATGTTTTAATAAGATTTGCGGATTTTAATTTTAAGGAGGTTAATATGCCGTCAAAATCAAAATGCGTTCATTGCGGAGAAGAAATTTACGAATGGGTACGTGACTGCCCAAAATGCGGCCGGCCTGTAGCAAATCCCGATGCTCCTCTTGTCAAAGACCTAAAATGGAAAACCGGCGGTCAGAATAGAAAAAAAAATATGATGCCGTTACTTATCGCCGTAATATTGATTGTTCTGGCAATTGCAGTTTACTTTTTAAAATATCAACAATAATTAACTCATCCTTGTCGGCTTCTTGTCCGGAAAGAAAAATTAAGAGCAAGAATGTTCATATTCTCGAATTCTAAATATTAAGAGCAGGCCGGATGAGTTATATATAAAAAAATCCCCCTGATAATAGGGGGATTTTTAAAATACTGAATATATTTAACTCTGTAAAACTTCCTTCAAATTTACGGCTGACTTATTTAACATCAACCTCAACTTTTTGTGCCTGTTTCTCGAGTACTTTAGCCAGCGCCTCATAACCTTTATTGCCGAACTCGGTAACCTGCTGTGTAATGAGTTTTGCGTAAGAAAGGCTTTGAGTTTTTAACCAATCCTTATGTTTTCTGTCAGTCTGACCCAGGTAATGTCTTGCCAAATCCAGATGATCAAGACAAATTTTACGACATACCGGACATTTATACCATGTTGACATTGTAATTTCCTCCTATATTATTTCTTCCCTTTTTTTTCTTTTTTCTCAACTTCACGTAGAGCCATTAAAACCTTTTCTGGCTTTAAAACATTACTGTCAAACTGGGCTCCGCATGCAGCGAAAACTGCATTCGCAAGCGCGGGCGCTGTGGGAGCAACTGTTGCTTCTGCAGCTTCTTTCGCTCCAAACGGACCATCGGGTTCATAGGTAGGAACATCCAGAATCTCAATGAACGGCATATCCCGCTGTCTGACTAACTTATAATCGTTAAGTGACGGGTTAAGTACCAGCCCGTTATCATTGGCCATGTCCTCGCATAAACCGTAGCCAAGCCCCATGTGAACAGAACCTTCTACCTGACCGCGGGCGCCTAAAGGATTTATTACCTGGCCGCAGTCGTGCACTACAAGAACCTCTTTAACATCGATATGACCTATTTCTTTATCGACCTTTACCTTCATAGCCATTATCCCCATACCATATGCAGGAGAGATCATACCTTTATTGTGTGGGGTATAGTGACCTGTTCCAATCAGAGGTTCGCCGTCGTTCATCTTTATTGCGGCTTCAACAAGCTCATAATATGTATATCCTCTTTCGGGACGCAATTCAAGGTATATGCGTTTATTTTTACAAACGAGGTCATAAGCTATATTCTCGCCCAGTTTCGCTCTCGCAAGATCGACAAGTTTGCTTTTTATCTGTCCTGCCGCCATTTTAATAGCATTGCCGTTCATAAGAGTTTCTCTGCTTCCCCATGCTCCAAGGTCAACAGGAGCGGTTGCGGTATCGCCGGCATGCAGCCTTATGTCTTCAATGCCAATGCCCAGTTCCTCTGCGCATATCATTACTGCTACGGTATTGTGGCCCTGACCGATATCCGCGCCCTGTGTGAAAAGATCCACAGAACCGTCAATATTTACCTGGACCCTTGCTCCGGAATAAGCATAAGGAGTATCGATCCAGTTAAAAATACCGCCGGACATGTATGCAAAACCTGCATACCCGATTCCTTCGTCTTTCTCCAGTTTTGGCCATTTATCCTTTATTCTTTCTTTCATCTTGTCGATGCACGGTATAATACCGCAGCTTTCAACTTTATACTGTCCCGGAGCTTCATAACCTGGATCCATTGCGTTGATACGGCGTATTTCAAGCGGATGTATACCGAGATCTTTTGCAGCTCTGTCAATCTGTGACTCAGTGCAGTATACGGTCGGGGCGGCTCCGAATCCCCGAACGGATGTGCCCCATACTTTATTGGTATAAGTACGGAATCCGTCATATCTGTAATTCGGTATTTTATAAGGGAAAGTATTGAAAATCCCTGCAAGATAAAGAGCAGTGGCACCCAATCCTGTATATGCGCCCCCGTCGGTAATAACCTTAAGCTCTCTTGCGATCATTTTTCCGTCTTTGCTAAATGCGGCTCTGAGAGCAACATGCATTCCGGTGCGGTGTTCGGTTGATGTGAATTCCTCTTCTCTGTTAAATAGCACTTTTACAGGCCTTCCTGTTTTTATGGAAAGAAGGGCGGCGCTGGTAGAATCTGGCATTGTAGAATTTTTGGCTCCGAATCCTCCGCCTACATGGGGCTTAATTACTCTGATGTCGCCTTCTCTCATTTTTAGGGCATCCGCCAAACCAAGCTGCAGGTAATACGGCGATTGCGTGGATGACCATACTGTAAGTTTGCCTGTGCCTTTATCATAATGAGCAAGGCTGTTATGAACTTCCATTGTGGTAACAGCCTGTGGAAAAACTGTAAACTTATCTTCCCTTACATAATCAGCCTTTTTAAATGCCTCATCAGGGTTTCCCCATTCAATATGTCGCGTTGCGTTGATATTGTTTTCAAATTCATCATGAACCCGCGGAGCATCGTCTTTAATTGCTTCAAGCGGATCAAATACTCCTGGTAAAATTTCGTATTCTACTTTCACTAAATCAACTGCTTTCGAAGCAATGTCTTTTGTTGTAGCGGCTACGCATGCGACCGGCTCGCCTATAAAACGAACCTTGTCTTCAGCCATAGCGATCTGGTCACAGAGTTCGCGGAAACGTCTCCAAAGACCCCATCTGCCGCCCGGGACGTCTTTCCCGGTTATAATTGCTTTAACACCCGGAAGCGCAAGTGCTTCACTGGCATCTATGCTTATTATCTTCGCGTGTGCATACGGGCTTCTTACATGCTTGCCGTAAAGCATATTCGGCAGAGTCATGTCAAAGGTATACTTGGCTTCGCCCGTAACCTTTGCAGCGCCATCGTAATTTCCTGTTGGTTTGCCAATTATTGAAAATTTTGTCTCCATTTATAATGCCCCCCTTACTTAGACTTTTGGTTTTTTAATCTCTTTGCAGCGTCCTCAATAGCCTCATCAATCATATTATATCCTGTGCATCGGCAAAGATGGCCGTCCATCTGCAATCTTATATCTTCTCTTGTAGGATCCGGATTTTCATCAAGCAAAGCTTTAGCCGCCATTACCTGACCTGAGGTACAGAACCCGCACTGCAGCGCCCAGTTGTCTATAAATGCCTGCTGAAGCGGATGCA
>CAZVDF010000068.1:0-15100 GCA_964626055.1 uncultured Leptospirales bacterium | reverse complement strand
TTCCTTCACTGTTTTAGGAGCAAAGTATTCAAAACCATTGACAATATTCTTCATTATATATGCGGCCTCCCTTTTTGAATTTTTAAAAATTTAAATAAATTTTTGATAGTCATTATTATTTAAAATTAGATATTATATCAAATGATTAGACATTATATCTAATTCGAATTTTTATTGAAACGCGGGGAAAAAGTCAATAATAATTTATGAAAAATTATAGACATAAAAGTTTTCAAAGTCAAGAAAGGATTATAAAAGTTTATTTCAGCAGATAGTTCATCAATTATCCGACTGAATAACATCTGTTACGAAGCCGTGTAAAAAACATCCTGTTTTACGCGGTTTTGGCGACATCCATATCGCCGGCTCCATAGATGTTACTCAGTCGGATAATTGATAATGTAACTTTATATTTACTGGAATAGGCGCATAAGGAATGATCTATGATAAAGGATTCAATTATTAATTTTTATTTACCGGACTTTTTCTATCTTTTTAAACTTAACTTCAGTGCCGTACAATATATAAAGAATTATCCTCAATATTTTTATGACAATATAAATATCAAAGCTGTTTACGGAGCATTCCCTCCTTCGATATGGAACGGCGGGAGGACAATGTCTTTTGATTTTGTCGAGAGAGACGTTATAAAAGCCACTATCGGCAACTTCAATGACATGGGAGTTGCGCTCAGGTTTACTTTCACTAACACTCTTCTGACGGAAGAGCACGTTTACGATTCTTACTGCAACGAATGTCTTAAACTGGCAGATAACGGGTTTAACGAAGTTCTTGTCAATTCACCCGTGCTTGAAAAATACATACGTGAAAAATATCCGAAATACAAAATAATATCATCCACCACAAAAGGAATAAAAACCGTTGAGGGGCTCAACCGTGAGCTCGAAAAATATCCGATAGTCGTTGCCGATTATACGCTTAATAATAAAGAAGAGCTTTTCAATATCCCGGACAGGGCCAGGTGCGAAATCCTTCTGAATACGTACTGCGCAGATAACTGCCAGTCGAGGCAGGATCATTACCGCTACCTGGCGAAACTTCAGCTTCAGCAGGAAGTTGAGCCTTTCCGTTGCCCGCACGGAAGAGATCAGATTTTAACAAATAATATGTACGACCTCATGAAGATCAATAAATCCTTTGTAACCGTAGAGGATTTATACGGGAAATATGTTCCCGCAGGCTTCAGGGAATTCAAGATAGAAGGCCGAAAATTAAATCGATACGAAGTAATCGAATACTATATTTATTATCTGGTAAAACCGGAATTCAGGGATAAGGTAAGAGTTGACCTGATATTCGCGATAACGAGATAAAATTCCCCGGGGCAAGCCCCCGGTACCGACGTACCGGCCGCCACCTTCAGTGTCGGCGGTGTATTATATTTCGGAAACCGGAATTTTAGCTCTATGTAAAAATAATTAAGCAGTAAAAAGGCAGAGTCTGGAGAGACCCTGCCTTATCAAATATTTCCAACGGGGAGGAAGCTTTTTTTATTTAATGGCAGCTAAAACACACGGCAGTATCGGTTTCTTCGCAACCCTCATCCTTTTTGATAAATTGCTGATACGGATACATGTGTCTTATTGCATCAGTCGTCCATTACAGTTTCTATCGCCGACATTTGCATTTGAAGCTGTCGGCTGAATCAATATCGCCGCCGATATAAACCGGAATTTCCGGCCATACGCACAGCGGACGCGTGCGGGTGTTGCTCCAGTCCGCAGGCAGTTCGAAATTTGCCGCGCTTACCTGTGCCAGCAGATAATCTGGTGCTTTGTTCTTTTCCACCCAGTTCATCAGTGCTGTAAGCGCATCAAACTGGTCGGTTGAGCAGCCGCCGGAACAATGTCCCATTCCCGGTATTAAAAATAGACGAACAAAATCGCCTGCCCTGCCTCTGTAGTTGGTCTGAAGCTTTTCATACCATTTAATCGTATCATTAACGCAGAAGACTCCGTCTGCCTGTCCGTGGTAAATCAGGAGTTTCCCGCCGGCTTTGCGGAATTCTTTCATTCTGGGATTATTTACATCCAGAGGTGTCATGAAATCCATGGCCGATTGTTTGAATGTTTTGTTTCTTGCATAGATCTTGGGCGCGTCCGTATCGAAATTAAAATTTGAAAGATAGCTGACCAGATCAGCAGGTGTCCCGGGCGTTGCCGTAGGAGGAGTGGTGAAAATATATGCAAGCGAGCCGCCGCCCATTATCGCTATTAAAGGATAATTATTCCACCATGGAAATGGAATTGTAAGTTTCCAGGACCTCCAGTCCGAATTCGCAATACCGGGATCATACGGCCATTCGGAATACAATTGTTTACCGGCTGAATTTTTAGGCCCTCCCATTGCCCTTGATAAAGCCTGTACCTGAACTTCCGATAATCCCGAGGCGGAAAGATCAAAAACCTTCTGGCAACCTGCTATGTCCGCAACCATACCGTCTTTAACGCCGTCGAGTTCATCACATGCATCGCATACTGCTTTCCCGACCTGAGCCATGTCATCTTCAGAAAATGCCTGGCGGAAATCCGCATTCGCGATCTGGAAGCTTTGAACGTCCCACGCGTGCTGTACGGCTGACTTCGGCAGATTGAATCCGGGGCTCCCGGCCAGTATTCCGTCAAAGTAATCCGGATAACGCGTGGCAGCCACCATACCGTGCCGTCCGCCGTTTGAACATCCTATCATATAGGAATATTTAGGTTTTTCCCCATAATAGTATGCTATAATATCTTTCGCAATAGGCGCCATGGTACCTGTGGCTGCATATCCGTAATCGTATCTCGCCTGAGGATCTAATCCGAAAGCATTGCCCGCAGCCAGTCCGTAACTCGCGAATTGCGGATCGTTCGCGTTATGGCCTCCGTCAGTGCTAATTACTGCGAAGCCGCGTTTCAGCGAGCTCTCGGTGCCTGTAGCATTCGAACCCCCTTCAGCCGCTACGACCGATCCCTCATTGCCGCCGTTGGCCTGATACATAAAACGCTTATTCCAGCTTTCAGGTACGGGAAGCCTGAGTTCGAAGCTGATTGCGTAATTCATGCCGTCTATGCCCTTTCTTTCATTTACTTTACCCGATACTTTACAGTATTCGCAGTTCTGGGCATCATCGGTAACCAATGTACTGCTGGTGATTTCAACATATTTCATTTCAATGTTTTCAGTGGTGATCTCTTCACAGGCATGCGGTTTTAAATTCTCAAAGCATCCGCAAAACACTACAGTCAGTATTAGAACAATATAACAAGATCTTTGAATAAATTTCATTTCCATACCTCCCTTAAAATATTTTACATCCAATATTAATCTGGAAAATATATTTAATTATACGTAAAACTCAAAATCCCTGTTTATTCACCTCCTTTTCGCTAATGTTATTTTTAAATATCTGTTGATTTTCGCGGCCGTATTTAATTTTTATAATTACAACAAAGCTTGCATTCCGTTCGACCTGTTTTGCAAATTGGGACTTAAAAAGAGTATCCCGCTTTTATGTAATAAGGAGCAGGCTGGTGATTGAAAATATTTGCATTTAAAAGTATTTTAAAGAAAATAACGCGGGTAACTCGTGAAATTAATTGAATATATTTGTCTAATTATATAGAATAATATGATTTGCGGGTCTCAATTTGCAAATCAGGTCGAATAAACCGGATTTATGGCATAAAATTTTTTTAAACCTTTTACGAACCTTTGACTGCCGGGAATTAGATCGCAGAAAAAAAATTAAAATCCATATGGTTAAAATGGATATAAAGAGAAAAATGTATCGGGTGGCTTAAATGCTGGCTGTTCAAATCATAACGGACAATTTTTCAGTTATTTTCAACAGCCTGGTTATTGCCGAAACTCTACTGGCTATAATGGTCGCTTTTATTCTTATAGTCATTAAAAGAAATAAAAACGCGAACATTTTTCTTGCAATTTTTATTATTATCCATTCCGTATCTTTTTTACCAGTATTTTTAGCCGGAAATCATTTTTTTAAAATTGCTTATTGGTTAACATTTTTCACATTCCCAGCCAATTCATTAACCGGTGTTTTCATTTACTATTACGCTTTGTTCATGACAGGAAGAGCCGACAAGCTCAACAAAAATGACATTATTCATTTCATATTTGGCATTGTTTTCATAATAGTAAATGCTTTCTCTTATGATTTTACAGGATATACAACAGATTCTATATTTGTTTTTATAATGATTCAATTAGGGATAATAAATTCTCTCGTTTATACCGTATTATCTTATTTTAAAATCAAGGAATACTCCAAAGACATAAAAAATTATACTTCCAATATTGAGCGTATAGACATCAGCTGGCTTAACAAGATAATATATTTTTCAATTTTATCTACAATTGTATTCGTAATATGCTACTGGCTTTTTCTTAGCGTATTTCTTTTAGTGTATGTTGTTTCAATCGATATTCTGGTATTTATAGCTATTCTCTTCATACTCGCATATTATATCGTTAACCAGCCGGAAATAAGAAAAGAAAACGTGGAGATGTATTCGATATTAAATGATTTAAATAAAAAGCATTGCAATACTATTGTAAAAAGATACGTAACAATCCACCTGGATAAACAAACGCAGGAATCATATTTAAAGTCATTGGATGAATACATGGAAAAGTATAAGCCATATCTGAATGAGAGGATCACTATTAAAAATATATCCGAAGGTATTAATTTGCCGTATTATCACCTTTCCATTATCATTAACAATCTGCTTAAAAAAAATTTCTGCGATTTGATAAATGAATACAGAATACGGGAAGTAATGAATATTCTAAATGAATCGAAAGATGAACCTGTAAACATACTGACGATCGCATTCAAATGCGGCTTTAATTCCAAATCAACATTTAACAGGGTTTTCAAGAACAAGACCGGGACTACGCCTTCCAAGTATAAAGAAGGCATAATGAACCCGAGGTAACTCTTTCTTCGCCGGGTGGTTATTTCTTTTCCGTAATCTGCAATATTATGTTGACTGCAATATCTATTTTTCAAAAATGGTATACACAAGTTGATTTTTTGGTCTCGTCCCGGCTGGCATTATTATCAGCTATTTAATTCATGAGCAATAGATCACCTTTAATAATCGATAGCGGATAATGTCTTGAACAGTCAAATAACCGCGGTAATAAACCAGATAATTATATTTACGCTATTAATGTTTATCGGTTTTATTGCTGCAAAATCGAAAGTACTTACAAAAGAAGCCTTAAGCTCTCTATCAAACTTAATTGTCAAGGTCATCCTTCCGGCGCTTATATTCGGAGTCATTGCCGGAAGCGGAATCACGATAGAAGAATTCCTTATCAGCGGCAGATTCCTGTTAGGTGTAATAGTGTGTTATACTTTTATGGTGCTTACAGGTATAGTTATCAGTAAATTCTGCAACCTGGAAGGAAAAGCCTCCAATATCTTTATCGCACTTGCTACGTTCGGCAATATGGGATTTATGGGAATACCTTTGATACAAGCCGTATTCACGGATCCGGTTGCAAATGTATGTATATCGGTTTATAGCCTGGTTGACATGGTATTATTATGGACATTCGGGACTTATTTATGCAGCAGGCATCAACAGGACTCTCACAAATTAAGCGCGGTAAAAAACATAATTAATCCCATGACAATCGCGCTAATTATAGCTTTTATAATTATGTTTTTAAAGATTCCTGTCCCGGATTTAGCTATGAATACAATAATCGGCATAGGGAATACAAGCAGGTATTTGACTATGATATATTTAGGCGGCGCTCTTGCCTATGTTTCTCTGGGAAAAGCTGTAAAGAATCCAAGCACTTATATATTAATCGCAGTTAAAATGCTTTTATTGCCGATTCTTATATATTTTTTATTAGGTCTCTTCCTGCCGGAAGTCCCAAGGTCAATCCTAACTTTCATCGTCGGCCTCCCGGCGATGACGACAATTGCCATGCTGGCGAATATCTATGGTTCGGACGATAGTTTTGCAACAGAGATAATTTTCATTACAACAATATTCAGCCTGTTGACGATCCCCGCTATCAGTATTATTACAAGTGTTATATAGCTGATAGATCTGGTTTTGCACTGTCTTGTCGGTTACAGAATCCGTATTAGTACAAATATTCAGGAGGAGCTTTAAGCAAAGGCTGAAGAAAGCGGGAGAAATTAATAGCCGGTAACATGGCCGTTTACTTCCTCATTATCAACTTGTCCGTGCTTTTTTTGATTAAAAAGTCAGTCGGAACGACTAATTTTATTTCCTATTTATAATAACTTCTGCAATTTCCCTGATCGGTTTATTTTTATCCATGCTGATCTTCTGAATCTTTCGGTACGCCTGAGCCTCGGAAAGGTTTTCAGAATCCATCAGAATACCTTTTGCCCTGTCTACCAGCTTGCGTACTTCCAATTCTTCCTTCAGGTGAAGAATCCGCTCATTAAGTATTGATTTTTCTAAAAAATGACTCACAGCCAGTTCTATTGCAGGAGAGAGACTTTTTTCCTGAAATGGCTTGGAAAGAAAAGCCATAACGCCTGCATCTTTCGCCTGCTCAATCAGAAATTTTTCGCTAAACGCAGTCAAAATTATTACCGGATATTTATCTGATATTTTTTTTGCCATTTCAAGCCCGCTTAAACGCGGCATTTTAATGTCCAGTATTACAAGATCAGGATTTGTCTGATTCAATAAATCAAACGCTTCCATACCATCGCTTGCTTCTGCGACCACTTTATGGCCGATACTTTCCAGTAATTCCTTGAGATCCATTCGTATCAGAGACTCGTCGTCTGCAATTAATATCCTGAAGCTCATGTTCTCAACTCGTAATAATCTTTTGGGAAAGGAAACACAACTTTTGCAGTTGTAATTTCTCCGCTGTTCAGCAGAAATTTGCCGTGCAAATCATCCTTTACGAGGGTCCGGACAATCGAAAGACCGAGATTGCCGTCTTCATTTGCATTAAAATTTTCCGGAAAGCCGATGCCATTATCCTGGATTGACACGGTAATATTCTTTGCCGTCTTATCGATAACAACCGAAATCTTACAATCGCATTGCCATCCGTTATAACCGTGCCGCGCCGCGTTCTGGATCAGTTCGTTTACTATCAGGGCTATCGATGTAGCTTCTTTAGAAGGCACCATCACCGATGGCCCCGATATATCAATACTTACATTGGAGTTAATGCCCGATAAAGACAGTTTCCCGACGTTATCTACAAGCTTACGCAAATCTACTATACCTATTCCGCCATGACATAAAGTCTCATGAACGACGGCAATGCTCATTATACGCGATATTCCGTCGCTTAATGCCTGCTCGGCAGAGATGCCATCCAGACGTCTTATCTGAAGCCTCAGAAGACTTGCAATATTCTGGAGGTTATTCTTGATCCTGTGATGGATTTCTTTTAAGAATGTCGTATTTTTTTGCAGATATTTATTCTCAATGAATATGGCGAGCTGATTGGCGATACCGGTAAGAAATTCCATGCTTTCGCGTATCTGTTTATACTGGAAAAAAAACCTGCAATCGGCTTCCCAGAAAAGATTTAAAATGCCCTTGAGTCTGTCTTTATACGAAATCGGCAGAGATATAAAGCTAGTATTGGAAACAGAAAGTTTTTTCGCGGCATTATCAGGCATATCGACAATCGAGATGGCTACGCAATTTTCAGTCTGCCATTTTGCGAGATTTTCGTCGTTCTTCGCATCTATCGGCGACCAGGCAGATTTTTCATCTTCGTCGGCCGCTTCTCTGACAATAAACCTGTAATCATCATCAGTCAGCCAGAGAGATACTGCTGATAGTTTAAGGATTCGCCTGATGTGTCTCACTATGTTCTGCAGCTGTGCATCGGAGGTGATTGATTTTGAGATTTCATTGTTTAGATGGTTCAGAATCTCCAGCTGGATAAGTTTTGCGTTTAATTTTCTGTCTATCTCTATTCGCTGAAGCCCTCTGGCTATAAGTCTGCCGATCATTTTTGCCAGGGCGATATCCTCTTTATCCGGTAAGATCTTAGCGGATTTTCTTTTTAGCAGAAACATCCCGAACTGCGTACCCTGGCTATTAAGGGAGATGGGAATAAATCCGGAAGGTAAGTCATCGGTACGTATCTGTAACGGAAATTCATTCATACCGTGGCCAGATAACGCTGAAAATGTATTTGGAGTGTTTGCGGATAAATAAAATTTCCAGTCGGCCCATTGAAAAAGATTATGTTTCTCCTGCAGGGTAATCAACAGGTGCCTCGCATCGCTTTCTTCCTGAATAATCTGACTTATCCCGCTTATCATCTTCATTTGATTTTCTTTTTTATTCACCTGCGAAGTGAATTCATGATAAATGCGCTTTCCTTTGTGAATCAATGCAGTGATGGGATTGAGCTCGTCGGAAAATACCAATGTTGAAACTGACTGGTTAAAAAATACAGGAAGACCGTCGTCAGAGATGCCCTGCTCGCCGAAGGTATAAAATCCGCAAAACGGTATGTTTGTTTTTTTTCGAATGATCTCCATCTCTTTTGACTCTTCGTCCCCCATTAATCGCTTTCTCAATGCGCATGAGAACATCATGGCTAAAGACGGTCTGTTCAATCCTCCATGCCGCACTGCTTTGCTATAGGCATCGACACCTGCGTTGAGAATATCGTTTCTGTCTGCGCGCATAAGCGTAATAATCTGATCATTTCTCATGATCGGACCGAATTGAATCGACCCGTCGGGAAGAACACATTCCGGAACATTCAAAAGTGAATTACCGTACAGATCGGTAGTTCCAAATGGATATTGGCTGAACCATAGAACGCCGTCGCCCAGCTTCCCGACTGGCATGTTGAGAAGCTCCGCGCAGACTTCATTAGCCGGCCTGCCGTCAAGTTCATGCACGATATGCCCTGAAGCTTTTGTAATAAGAGCGCGTTTTGTTGTGGGGGAGAATCCGTGGGCAGTGCCAATGCCGAAAAGTATCTCGGCTTCTATAAAAGCAAGAGCTATCGCGTCATCGCTCACCGCGCCGTTTACGATCTGGTAATTCGATTCAAAATGAAAATTATCGGAAGAACTTCCGCCGAATATAGGGATACGGTTCTCTGAAGCTTTCCTGAGTTCTGTATGAATATCGTGACTGAGAGAAGGTTGTTTTCTTGTGGCGCCCGGTGAAAAAACAATCAACAATACAGGCGAAAGGCCTGCTCTAACCGATGTCGACATATGCAGCATCTGATGCAACGGATGCGCCGAATTGAAAAAATCGGCAGCGCCGGCGCCGTTCAACGCCTGACCGACCGCCTTTTTAAAATCGGACGCTACATTTTTTCCAAGGCCTGTGCGTACGCGCAAATGAGGAGAAGCAATTACAGCAACTACGACGCTATGAGTCAAATGCCCATCGGCTATCTCACCCGCAGTGCTGGTGCCTATAACCGGACATGAGCCTATTACCTCGTTTATTCCCCTGTTAACCTCTATTATATCCAGTTCCGAAGAGACAAAAATTATTGCCAGCGCGGATTTTAAATGCTTAATCTGGCGAAGAGCGTCATTTGCGGCCGTTCTGCCCATTTCAAAATCTTTGCCGCTTACTGCTTTTCCAATGCCTGTTTCAATATTAATGCCCATAATCTTTTCATTACTGTTATAGAACAGAAGATTTACAGCAAATTTATATACTATTAAAATACGTTGTCAATCAATCTTAGAAAAAGCTGGTATTAAAGGCGACAGCCGGCTATTTTGCAAATACATTATAATTAATCACTTCAAGTAAAAAGAAAGCCTATGTTATATAGGCCTTCTTTTTACTAATTCTTGCATAACTCAGGGTATTTATTTTTTTTCGGTCAAAGGCCAGAAATTGAAAAAGCCAGTATAAACCGATATCATCGGGAATGTTATGCTGAGGAGCGATGTTGCAATCCAGAGCTCGTGTGCATATGTCGGAGGTCCGCTTGGCACTCCGCTGCCTGTTATGAGTATGCTGAACCAAGTATAAAGATAATACATCAGAATTGCCAGTATAATGCAAAATACAATGAGTAGAAATCCTTTGACAGGCTGCTTAACAGTCTGGAAAGGAGAAGTCTGCATTAAAAGGAGCATTATAAATTCCCCGAAAATCAGGCATATCGGCACCCTGACTGCATATATTACTACGTCCATCCCCAGGCTTTTCACAAAGATAGAATAGATAATGTAGGCTATTATAAATATCCATATTGTGCTTATAATCCCAAATAAAGGCTGTTTGCCGAATGCCGGAGATTTTTTTGGAATTAAGCTAAGCGGCCAGAAATCTAATTGCACCATAGCAAGAATAACTGATACTGTAGTTACGCCGAATGCGATTACTACCCAGGCGTTTACAGGTCCGCCGGGATCAAGCTGAGCTGAATAGAATGAAGCATCCTTTAAAAAGCTGAAATTCATAAGCGATTTGTAGAGTATCACATCGATTATATAGACAAGAAAGAACGTGCCGAAACCGATAAAAGCCGGATGCCGATTTATTGCTGTCATTGGCCAGCATTGCCATACTATAACAAGCCACAATGTTATTACGACAGACAATATTGTAAACATGGTGATCATCGGAGTCGGAGGCAATACGTATCCTCCAATTGTTTTTAATGAAAGTGATGCCACTATCGCGCCGATCAAAAGCGTAAAGATAAAAAGGTATATGCCTTTCAATGGCTG
This sequence comes from uncultured Leptospirales bacterium, assembly GCA_964626055.1. Classification (GTDB taxonomy): domain Bacteria; phylum Spirochaetota; class UBA4802; order UBA4802; family JAFGDQ01; genus JAFGSG01. The sequence goes on along the minus strand of CAZVDF010000068.1, from coordinate 4,374 downwards.
TTCCAGCTTATCTGCCGGCTTCGGGTAATTGTTCTGCCATGCCAGGCCAACTATTACCTGGATTGGTATTAACGTCATTACAAGAAATCCTGTCCATGTAAGGAAGGTATCTGTAGTGAACCACGCAATAATACCCAGCGACATTATAAATACAATTATTGTGGCAAGTATACCCAACACTGGTTGTTTTATTCCGCCTTGTTCCTGCATAAAAGCCTCCTGATTATTTTAATTATAAAATGAATTGGAAATCTTATATTTCATTTAAAAAATTAATCTAAACTGATCATCCCGATATTATCTTGTGCAAAATTACGGTACAATAGCATAATAATACTTATTCTTCTGAATCAGTATTGTTCCATCGGCAGAAACCGGTATATTAAAAAGGATACTCCCGGGGAGCCCGCTGCAAATGAACCCAGCGCAATTCTGTGAATTCTTCCAGCGCAGCCCTTCCACCAAAACGGCCCCAGCCGCTATCCTTAACGCCTCCAAAGGGAACTTGCGGTTCGTCATGAACAGTCTGGTCATTTATATGGACTATACCCGATTCAATACGTTCTGCAATTGAAAGTCCTTTCTCGATATTGCGTGTAAATACACCTGCCGAGAGACCATACATTGTATCATTAGCCGCTGTTACTGCTTCTTCCTCGTCCTTAACCTGTATTATTGAAACTACAGGGCCAAATGTCTCTTCGCGGTCAAAAGAGCTGCCTCTTTTAACGTTTGATAATATTGTAGGATGATAACAGGGCCCTTCTGTTTTTCCGCCGAACAATATTTTAGCGCCATCTCGAACGGCTGAATCCACATTGTTTTGAACCTGCTTTAATTGCTGCTTATTTATGATCGGTCCTATAATTGTGTCCATCTGTCTGGGATCACCGACTTTGAATCCGGAAACTTTTTTCACAAATTTGTCCGTGAATTCTTTAACAACGCTCTTTTCAACAATAATCCTGCGGGTAGACATGCAGATTTGCCCCTGATGGAGAAAGCCTCCGAATGAAGCTGCATTTACAGCTAAATCAATATCAGCATCGCCAAGGATAATTAGAGGATTCTGCCCTCCCAACTCCAGGGCTACACGCTTGAGATGGCGGCCGGCTTTTTCAGCAAGCTGGCGTCCGACCGCGCTTGAACCGGTAAGATTGATACGGCGGACTTTGGGATTTTCGATAAATTCGTCTCCTATTTCACTGCTTGATCCCGGTCCGTTTGTGACTACGTTCAAAACTCCTTTAGGAAAACCGGCTTCATGAAAAATTTCCGCAATTACAGTTCCGCCCGCGCATGACGACTCCGTAGAAGGTTTCAGAACCGCGGTATTCCCGTATGCAATGGGCATGCATATCGCGCGAAGCGACAGAATCAACGGAGCATTCCATGGTCCGATGCCCGCGACGACTCCAACAGGCTGCCTTATTGCCATGTATAAAGCTTTAGGTAAATCTGCCGGAATTATTTCACCCACGGCCAGATGAACCTGTCCTGCTGCTTCCCTAAGCAAAAAAGGAGTAAACATAGTCTGGAACATCCCAAAGCCGAAGGTGCAGCCGGTTTCCTCCGTAAGAACAGTCATTATTTCTTTCTGCTTTTTTTCAAGAATATCGGCCGCCTTCAAAAACAGTGCCTGGCGTTCGGCAGGAAGAGTATGCGACCATGACGGAAAAGCTGCCAATGCAGCGTCGACAGCATGTTGTGCATCCGCGCGTTTCCCCGCTGGAACCCGCGCGAAGACCTCGCCGGTGTAAGGGTTGAGATCGTCATAAAATTTGCCGTCAAGGGAATCTACCCATTCGCCGTTAACATACATTTTCAAATCTCTTGCCATTTCAGTTTAGCCTCCTTTAAAATTATTATGATAAACCTGCTTTTTTAAAAGGATTCACCTGTTTATAATTAAAAAAGCCCCTAAAAACAAAAAGCCTCCCCTGCCCGTTAAGGACAAAGGAGGCTTCTTTACCTCAAATAAATATTTATTATTTTCAACTATTCATCTTTTTACATGTTGAAGTCGATAATCGAATTCTATTTCTTCACTATATACAAATTAATATTTTCTAATGCTTGGATGATTTCTCCTTCCTTTAGAAAATTGATTGCTAATGTCACACATTAATCAATACTTTTTTGTAAAGTCAACTAATTTTTTAATTTTTTCCTGTTAAAAAATGTAAGTGCCGCCCGAATAGCGCGTTAAAGTTGAAGTGGATTGAATTTCTCAAAAAATTTTACACAAGCGGATATTTTTTTAAAGAACAGTAAAAACGGAGAGTCAATATCAATTTTTTATAATTCGATTAGAAATAATTGAATGAAAATATTTAAAAAAGTTCGACATTAATATGGTGAACAATAATGTTTGATTTTTTTAAAATATGGTTTACAATAAAGCTGATATTCCAAAATTTGCAGCATAACAACAAATGAAAATGTAAATCAAGTTTAAAATAATAACGTTGTTAAAGCGTACCATTAAAGACAAAATATATTATTTGACAGGAATCGATAATTATTTTCATCCCCGGAGTAATTGCCTGCTTTTTCTTTTGCGATCTATTCTGAGTAAATATCGATTATTGTCGCAGGAGATGAATTTATGAAGAAAGGATTATTGATATATCAAAAAATAATATTAATCCAGTTTATCGCAATCCTTGTAACCACTATCATATTTGGATTATTCTTATATATGAGCAGCAGTAACAAGGAAATTAAAGAACTCACGGAACAAACCGATCAGATAAAAGAGAGAATCGCTTTCAATCTGTCAGCGCCTCTATGGAATTTCGATTCAGCCAGCTATGACAAAATCCTCGCGCAGGAAATCAAAGATAAATATTTATATGCCCTGGTTTTAAATCAGGGAGATAAATATTTAACCGGAAAAATCAAATCCGAAAAAGGTGAGATAACGGATATAGTAGATATCACAAAGGAAACCGGCAACCTGGGAAAAGCTTTCATGGTAAAAAAAGAAACAATAAATTATGCGGATAGCGGTGTGAGCAAGGAAATCGGGGAAGTTGTTCTCTATATAACCGACAATCCTATTCGAGAAAATCTTTCAGGTTTTATAAAAAAGACAATTAATCAGACATTGCTTTTAACGATTGTATTAAGTATTATAACATATTTAATTATAAAAACCTTTTTAAATAAACCTTTGGCAGCATTTAAAGATATATTCTCAAAAGGGGCGTCCGGCGATCTGGGAGCCAGATATCCCGTGACGGAGAACAAAAAAAACGAAATAAACGAACTTGGAGCTTTATACAATACATTTATAGTTGAAATATTGAACACAATCAAGGAAGTCGTTGATGTTTCAAACGAACTCAGCACCGCATCTGATGAATTATCTGCGACAATCACGCACTTTTCCGAGAATTCTCAGAGCCAGGCCGCGTCCTCTGAAGAGATAACCGCTACCATGGAAGAGATCTCGGCGGGTGTGGATAATGTATCTGAAAACGCAAAGTTCCAGTACGATAAGCTTAACGATGTTATCAAGAGAATCGCCGAATTATCACAGATAATAGAATCAATGGCCGAAAGAGTCACCAAAGCACAGGAATTATCAAAAGATATTTCGGAACAGGCAATTGCCGGGAACGATTCCTTAAATCTGATGAATAAAAGTATGACAGAGATTACCGAAAGTTCCGACAGCATGGCGAATATTGTGGAAATCATAAACGATATATCCAATCAGATCAATCTGCTTTCACTTAATGCCGCTATTGAAGCTGCACGGGCCGGCGAGGCAGGCAGAGGATTTGCCGTAGTTGCAGATGAAATATCAAAACTTGCCGATCAGACTGCGTCCAGCATCAACGAAATCGACACGCTTATAAAAAAGAATAACAATGAAATCGGGAACGGGATGAAAAACGTCGTCGATACAATTGAAAGTATCGGGAAGATTATCAGCAGTTTAAAATCAATCGATGAGATGACGCATAACATTTATCTGGAAATGGAAAAACAGCAGACTACGAACGAATCGGTAAATAAGAGTATAGATGAACTAAGAATCAGATCCGATGAAGTAAAAAATGCCACAGCCGAGCAGAAGAATGCCGTTGCAGACGTAATGAAGACCATTACAACAATAAACGAAGTAACCCAGTCGAGCGCGTCAGGGACCGAGCAGATGACAGCTAATTCTAACAGATTGGCAGGCATGGCTGTAAATCTGAAAAACAAAGTAAACTTCTTTAAGGTGTAGTCGACAAGAGAACCTTGCAGTCATCTCAGCATTATAGATTCGTATATGTAATTATCGATAATATTTAATATTGATAGCTTTTAGCAGTTTCCTGAAAAACCTTATAAAATCTGATTTTTAATTCTCTAAAGATT
>CAZVDF010000067.1:0-15488 GCA_964626055.1 uncultured Leptospirales bacterium | reverse complement strand
GATACGGATTAAATTAAGGCATTCTGCCCGTCGCATAATAATTAATTTTGAAAAATTGCATATTTATCGCGGTTTGATACCGTATATCATCCTTCCTAAAAGTCTTAAGCAAGAATTTATTAAGAGATCAAAGGGAAGAAATATATTGAATCTGAAAATCGCGTCGGTAAAAGCGATCATTTTTCTGCTTCGTTTAAAGAGGAACAGGTTAAAAAGACTGAAAATAAAATATCTGAGCACAAAGGGGACATTCATAATAAAGCTTAATTTGCACATTGTCCGCAATATCGTCTTTGACAGATAAAACCGGTTAACGATTGTTTTGCATAGCTTTGTCAGTTCTTTTTTCTGCACTTCGTCCGTGTAAACTCTCAGGTCGGATTTATCGATATAAATACCATCTAGTTCATCAATCATGTCTGCGAGCTGCGAATGCGGATAACATCTTAATCTGTTAAGGCATATAAAATCGATCCAGCTTTCATGGCTGTAATCCGTAATACCGAGAATCTCTTCTTTTGTCTCTTTATAATTCCCGATAATATAATAAGCCTGGATCACTATGGAGGTTCTTTTCATATTTTCAAAGGCTTCATCGTTAATTTTACGCATATAGCCTTTCTTCAGCCAGTTCAGAACATGATCCTGCGGGCTTTCAACGCCTATTGCCAGAATGAATCCGGCTGCGCTGAGCTTTGCCACAAGGTCCTTTCTTTTAGCCAGCGGCAGGGAACGGGACTGGGCCCAGAAGGTCTTCCGGATTTTGTGTTCATTTAAAAGATCGAGAAATTTTTCGGCCCTGTGTGTGTTTTCAAAAAAATTATTATCATTTATAAGAACAAATTTTACATCCTTATCCATGCTTTCAAGTTCCTGGAATATATCCTCGGAGCTGCGATTGTTCCACTTTGATCCCTCAAATTCGCAATAGACGCATTTATGAGGACAGCCGTGCGATGTATAGATGCAGTCAATCCGGTTCCCGAAGAGATAATATTTATATTTTCTCAGCTTCCTGTCAGGATACAGAAAAGGTATTATATTCGGCTCTCTTTCCTTTGTCCTTATGACCTTTCCGTTATTTTTATAAAAAATCCCGCTTATATTTGGAATCGAACCGCCGGTAAGGAAGTCCCTTAATGTTTCTTCTCCCTGGCCATTCACCACGATATCAATATTGGGAAAATTTTTCATCAGATAATCTGCGCTCTCGGAGGCAAAGGTACCGCCGATGGCAAGGGTCTTATTATCCGGTATTTTTTGTATTAATTTATGTATATATTCTACGTCATAACCTTTTGAGATGCCGCCAGCAACTCCTTTATCCCTGCCCCATGGCATCGAAAGGCATACGACATCCGTACCTTCAATATACTTCATGAAGTCATCTTCAAACCGCATGTCTACGATATCTATACTGTTGAAAAGATCCTTTACCGAAGCAGCAACAATTTCAAGCCCGATGGGAGGAAGTTTCCCGAATTGTATCCAGGGATCGGTCCGGTAAGGATAAAGAAATAATCCTTTGTCTATTTTTGCCATTATATCGGAATATTGGAAAGTTATATTATTTTTTCGGACTACGGGCAGATGTTCGGTGATTTAAGGGAATATCAAAAGATATATTTTAAAAAGTCAATTGATATTTCCTTGGCTTTTTTAAATAATATATTAATCTATAAAATTGAACATTCTGGTTTATAGAAAAAGTTTTTGATATTCAGGAATAGTTTTAAAAAAGCAAAATATTTCCGTATACCATTACCAATTTATGAGTGGTCCTATCGCTTAATCAGTTGACATGTACGGGGTAAAAAAAGCTTCAAATCAGGGCTCTGAACAATAATTTTTTTATTTGAAAATTTAATCTTTTAATTTATATAATAATTCATTAAAGTTGAGAGGCATTATAAAAAAAGAAATTATCTGATAATTGCCGGTTGTTTATTCATTTTAACGGCTTTATTGAGCTGCAATAAAAAGAAAGATACGGGTATTAACGCCAGCATATCGACTATTATAGGAAAAATCACTGTCAATGGTTCATCCGATATTAAACTGGGCGGTACGGTTGTTTCGGCTCACCACGCCGCGAGAAGATACGTCAGGGCAAAGAACGGTAAAATTATAATCGATAAAAATGCGGGTCTTTTATATCACGATGACAGTGGAGTTGAAGAGTTGGCAAAAAAAATTATTGTAGCTATTGACTGGACAAGGCCGGATAAAGATTAATACATGGAAAATACAAATCTTAAAACTCTTCTGGAAAAAGCATTCGAAAACGAAAAAGAATCGTATAACTTTTATTTAAAGCTGTCCGGTGCCGCAAAGGATAAAAAAACAAAAAATATCCTGCTCTACATCGCAGAACAAGAAAAAGTCCATATGGAATTTTTAACCGGGTACATGGATGGAATTTATACCATGAATTCCTTAAAAATGAACGAAATGATAGATCCGGGCATCGGACGACATCTTGATGACTATTATGCCGAAGCTGACATGCAGGATAAAGATGAATATCCCGCGGCAATACGGCGCGAGTCGGATCTATATTACTTTTATTCAAAACTGGCGGAAATTCAGCCTTACGGCATTGTGAAAAAAACGCTTTTAAGAATGGCAGAAGAAGAGCAGTATCATAAAAAAACAGCAGAACAATTGTATAAAAAAGACGGAGCTTAATTGAGAGATACAGATATCATGTCACAAAAAATATTTTCAAATGAAAAGATAGCCCGGTATTTAACAAACCGCCTCAGATCGGACTTTGGAGCAAAAAAACAAAAGCTGTCCGATGAGATCAAAAATGCAGATGCTGCGGCTAAAAGCGCACGCGTAAGAAGAGAGAGCCCGGACCCTGTTGAAATCGCGGGAATTCTGAGCAGGCTCAGCGATCTTGCAGCCGAAAAGGAGGACCTTTTAAGGCAGATCACCCTTGATGAAACCCATATCAATAGAGGCGTATCGTCCTGGCAGGATAATATACAAGAATTGCTCGGCTCTCTGCCGGATATCGAAGGTATAAACATAAGAAGCAGTGTTTCTCTTATGGATATAGACCGCGCGATAACGGATTCCGCGGACGAAGCTGCCAGACGCCTTGATTCGATCTGCGCGGAAATTAGGGAGCTATTGTCCGATCCGCTCATTGAAAATGCTTACATGAAGAAAAAAGAAAGCGCCGTGCGCAACATAAGGATCGCGAGAAACGCCGCCGCGCTTCAAACACTTGCCGAAAAATATGAGATCGCGGGTCTTAAGCTGGTCGCACGAAGGAACAGCAATGATCTTTCAGTAAGTTCCGCCGATATTGAAACATTGAAGACATACAGGGCTGCTGCCGGGAGTATAAATAAAAAAACAGACGACCTTCTTAAAGATGAAGAAATATATTATGAATTTAAAAGACGCGGACTGCTGGAATACCGCAGGCAGCTTATGAAAGGCGGGTTTGTCAAAACCGCAAGCGTAAGAAACGAAATAATGCAGATACTGATCCATCTCCACCTGGGGATCCCGGTGTTCCTGCGCGGCCATCTCGGCGTGGGAAAAACAGAGCTCGCGCTGCATGTATGCAGGGAGTATCTGAAAGCCGAACCGGAATTCATATCCGGCTCCGAAGAAGCGACGAAATACGATATTTACGGCAAAACCCAGATAGGCACGGCGGATGAACAGGAAAGGCTGAGAGAGTTTGAAAAGAGAATCTCCGACTACAGGGGAATGAACCCGGATGCGGGCGAAAAGGACATAAGAGAGGCGGAAAGACGCTACTATGAGGCAATTGTTGTGCGGGCGCAGGCAGGCAGCTTTTTCCAGTTCGGGCCGCTTGTGCGCGCGATGAAAGAGGGGAAGCCCCTCATTATCGATGAAATGGACGGCATCCCGCATTCGATTCTAATGAGGATTAATCACGCGCTCACAAGGAGAGCCGGCGACAGGGTGCGCATACAGGAAGCCGGCGGAGAAGAGATGACTGTAAGACCCGGGTTCTGTGTAATTGCCACCGGCAATGTCAAATCCGCGCGCTACAGGAGGGAAGAACTCGATGCTGCGTTCCTGTCGCGCTGGTGGTCGGTCGACATCAAATATCCACCGCAAAACGAAATGTACGAGATTCTCTCAGCCGCGCTGATCGACCGCAGGGGAAATATGCAGCTTAAGAGCGCCTCGGATATGGAAGACCTGAAAAGACTAACCGAGGCCGCGGCGGAGATACAGAGGATATTCACGGGCGATCATCTTGATTTCCTTGGAGAAGGCGCGGATGCCGCGAGGGGCATTTCCGCAGGTCTGAAAAAGAGCGTTCTTTCCCTGCGCCATCTTTGGAACATTATCAGGCCGTGGAAGGCGAACAATTATGAAAAGCCTCTTGAACATTATATTCTCACTGAATTCATTAAGCCTGCGGTTGCCGAGGACCAGGTGTATCTTGTGCAGCTTTTCTCAAGATTCCGCTTCTTTAAAACATGGACTGCCGGCCAGTTCGATATCGCCGGCCTGAATGAAAAGAAACTAATGGCATTTCAGGGCAGGCAGGCATAGACTTGAAAAGAAGGCCGATAATGTCAGGACAATCCGAAACATCCATATATAAAATATCCTCCCGGAACATTGTTGATGCGGTATACGGCTCGCCGGAAAGCTTAGGTGCCGGAATAAGTATCGCGGAGTTCAGAAAGAAAAACATTCCTAAGCCTGAAGGACATGGAACAGGAGCCAAAGTTGAAGACGATGCGGAATACAGGATAGATCTGAGCGGCTTCGCCGGATGCAGCTGGCCGAAGGACATTAAAGGTAAAATTTTTCTCAGGGCAATGGGGCCGGATACGGAGTTCATTGTAAACGAGAAAGGGATCAAAATCGGCGGGGAATTCGAAAAAGTAAGCGAACCACAGAATATTGGAGGGCATATTGCATTCAGGGCAAAGAGAGGCGAAGCCGTTTTTATTATTGATGAGAACGGTGAAAGAGTGGGATCAAGGTACCAGGATGCCGGCCTGCCGTGCGATATTTCAGGCAATATTGCTTTCCGCGCAAAAAAAGGCGGCAAATGGGCTATTATAAATCACAAAGGACGCAGAATAAGCGGAATATACGACGCTGCCGGCGATCCTCAGGACATCGGCGGAATGCCGGCCTACAGGGCGGCTGCCGGAGGAGCTGAATTTATAATCGACGGAGAAGGAAATACTGTAGGCGGAAAATACGACCAGGTGAGCGATCCGCAGAATATCGGAGGCCGTATTTCTTTCAAGGCAGTAAAGAACGGCAGGCAGTTCATCCTGAATGATGAAGGAAAGATAATCGGGAAAGAGTACGATTTTGTGAATGTCCCGTGCAACATTGCCGGCACCATAGCCTTCTGGGCTAGACAGGGCAACAGATATTTTGTCGTGACGGAAAACGGAGATGTGGTCGGCGGAGAATACGACACAGTCGGTGATCCGCAGGATATCGGCGGCCGCATTGCCTTCAGGGCCATGAAAGACAGGAAGTGGTTTATTGTAAACGAAAAAGGAATGAAGGTCTCCGGAGCGGAATTCGATTCGGTCATGGATCCGAAAGAAGCGGGAAGCAGGATAGTGTTTGCCGCCATGCGGAATAAAAGATACTTCATTATGGATGAAGAAGGAAAGCGCATAGGCGGAGAATACGATATAGTCGGCAGTCCCAGGAATATTAATAACATAGTTACATTCAAAGTTATTGACCGACTGAAACATTTTATTGTCAGTGAAAAAGGAGAGAAACTCGGCGGGGAATATTCGTATATAAGCGCTCCCGCGGAAATACAGGGCAGAGCGCTGTTCTGGGCAAGCACAGGCAATACCTTTTTTATCGCAGACTGGGAAGGAAGGCGCACAGGCAGGGAATATGATGAAGTATATTTTTTAAATCCGCTTCGGGGCCGCAGGGCATATGTCGTAGCCCGCAGGGGAAAATTCCATGTGAAAGAGATTATCGATCCGGATAAAGACCTTGCATTTGCTGCGGATATCCTGCGATGAAAATAAAATCCGCCTCCATTAACAAAAAAATCTTTGAAGAAGCCGAAGGTTTCTTTGCAGATAACAGGCAGGCGATCGCCGACTATGCCGGGCAGGAAGGTCTGATATTCGAACCTGGTGAAAAATGGACAATCGATTTTTCAACAGGCCGCGGCACCTTCGATGCAATGTATTTTTACCGCAACGGATTCTCCTATGCCGAAAGCATGTGGGCCGTATGCCGTGAGATTGAAAATATAAAAGACCGGCGCAGGGACCCGAAAGCGTATGCCGATGTTTACAGAATGGCCGGCAGGGGAAAGAGAAGGCTGCTGCTTTTGTATCGGCGTCTTAACGATATTTTCATAAACAGGGAATTGGACAGGAGATTCCCTGCGCATATTGAAACCCGCAGGCATCTTTACGAATACAGGATAATCCCTTTGTCCGATCAAACCGCCCGGGCAAAACACCTGCAGTTCATATCCGCGATTCTTCGCGAAAAAATGCTGCCTGACGAAAAAGTAACGGTTTCTCCGGATGTGCGTAAAGAAATTGATAAACTTAAAAACATCGACAGCACAGGCACAAATCTCATTGAACTTTTATCCGACAGAAGAGCCGCTCCGGGAGAACGATTTGGGCTCATCAGGGATTATATTGAACCTGTTTTCGAGCGCTTTTTCCGTGAAGATGTAGAAGCTAACCGGGGAAAGGCGAAGAGGCACGGCAGGGAAAGCGTGCCGGAAGGAGATTTTTTCGAGGGCAGCACGGACGGGAAAAAAGCGGAGGAATATTTCGCTTCAGAATATGATGAGGAAAGCAATGCCCTGCCGGAAACTTTTTCCGCGGATCAGATGCAGAATGCCCTGGAACAGGAGTCGCAACGCAGGCTGGCCGGAGAGAAATCGCCGGAACAGATAGCCAGGGAGCAGTTTAAAGCGCTTCACGGGGTCACTCCCGAAGAAATGGAGGACTTTTCCGATCAGTATAAAAAGATATCCCATAATATTGAGCCTTTAAGGCAGATATTCGAGAAGATAATCGAGACACGAAAAGAGATACGCCGCCGCCTGAAAGAAAGAACAGACCACGGCGTCATAATCGATCCTTCGCTTTTTGCGCAGGCGTACATAGATGCCTACGGCGGGGTGGCAGACTCGAGGACTCAGCTAAAGATAAGAAAGGAAGAGCTCGACGAACAGAAACCCCTGGATTTCGAGTTTACGCTTATCTGCGATCTGTCCGGTTCGATGAGCGGTAATATACCCGGCGGCAAGAGCTATGAACAGAGGCTTTGCGCCATATTGATCGCGGAAGCTCTTGATGAATTCGAGAACAAGCTTAAATCCGAACGTCAGGGGCGCATGGTTGACCTGAGGGTGTTTTCGGAGATAAGGGGTTTTGGAGCAGAGGATGAAGTTCTGAAACCCATGAGCTGCAGCATTGATTATTACACAAGGGTTAAGATATGCAGACGACTCGAGGCCTGTGTGGGCCGCCGAACGGCAGATTACAAATCGCTGCAGCATGTCTCTTCTACAGTAGGTACGGCGGAAGTCAAAAGAATTAAAGACGGCACCTTAAAAAAAGCAGCTGTACTCATCACAGACGGGGGTAGCACTGACGCAAAGCTTGCACGCGATATAAAAAACCAACTGATCAGTAAAGGCGTCGTTGCCCGGGCAATCCAGATCGGCGATACCGTAAAAGACGACGTTGACAGGTTTAATTATGCATGGGGCGGCGACGGGCTGCCGTGCAGGGATGTCTCCCGTCTCGTAATTACCATGGAGAAGCTGCTTGAAGAGCTGCTGGCGGATCTGTAAAATAATACTTAAAGTGAGTCCCATAACCTATTTCTACGGGAAAAAATTATAATAATTCTTACAAATTATGTATACTGGGATATATCAATATTATCTATTTCCGGCTGTTTTAAAAACGACCGCCGGTCGGTTCGGAAGCTTAATTATTCGCAACGACCTCGGAGATTGGGATTATTGCCCCGTGAACGCATTCCTTAACACACTTAAAACAGCCTTTACAACTGCCGCCGTTCACTATTTTTGCGTGTTTGTGCAGTAATATGATAATTTTTCCGAAAACATTCTCCGGACATAAATCGATGCATTTCCAGCACGCTTTGCATTTACCTGAATCAAACTGGATATAGTCCGTCTGCTGCCTTTTCATCATAATAATTTTCTGAAGGTCTTCATGATCTGTCCGGTGCGCGATATAATATGTATGGAAGAAAGAACGAACCAGAATAAAGCTATTTTGTCATGGATCTCAACGAGCACAAACCTTGACGGATTTTCATTGGTCAGGAAAATCCAGGATATCAGGGTTATGAGACAGGTTGGGATGCTTATGACAAACAGCGAGTACGATACGGAAGCAGGCGATACGGATCTTCGCTGAAAAATTTTGCCGGATACGGCTGAAATAAATTTCCGATGCATCAGGCAATGCGCCGCGAGGCCCGCTAGAAATACGGATGCCGATATTTTGTGAAGCAGCTGCCAGTCCGGTCTGTTTAAGCCCCATATGGCGTAATAATCCGGAAGAGCATGCATGTGGTATTTTATCTGGATTAAGAGCCCTGTGATTGTTACAATTGAGAATAATATGAAATTAAAAATGTTAAGATAGAAATTAATTTTTACAGTATTGCTAATATTTTTCGATTGCTCCATGAATTCTTCCTTCCGGTTTATCTTAAATTTCTTATGCGAGCCTTTAATTCTGAAATAATTTTCAATATTTTGATTAAAATATAGTACCGGAGAAGGAGTCGAGTAATTAACAATTGTTAATTTGCTCATTAATCTCTCCTCTAACGAATGTTTACCTGTAATATTTCAATATTTTGATTATAAATAAGACTGAGAAAGCGCATTAGAATGATAAGACCGCCAAAAAGCTTCATAAAAAAATACTTGCAGATGATGAAAATCGCTATAATACTTATACCGGCTTGTTTGAATAAGATTAAGAAGGAGGCGGCATATGCCGGAAGAAAAAATAGGCAAAGTAAGTGATTTTTTTGCGCGGCCTGTTGTGGCAGCGGTTGAGCTGACCGGGACGCTTAAAGTCGGAGACAAAATTCGCATCAGGGGCCATCATACGGATATGGAAATGGTGGTTTCTTCCATGCAGATCAATAATGCCGGCGTACAGGAAGCCAAAGCTGGAGATCCCGTAGGCATTAAAGTGAGCGACCGCGTCAGAAGAGGCGACGAAGTATACAGGATAACTGATTAAACTTTCGTCCGGCCATTTAATCTGCCAGATCATACAAATACCGCTAATTATTTAGTAAATAACGTGATGATAAATTATGCACCTGCCCTGCCGTCACATACGGCAAATCTATGTTTACCGTAAATTTATTTTCCTGCTATTGACGGAATACATACATTTATATATATTCAAATGGTGAACTTGAAAATTCACCCTTACAAAAAATAACACGATTTTGTAAAAAATATCATACCCGGAAAATTTTTTCTTCCCGGGGCAATTTTAACTGGAAGATAACTGATCATGAAGAAGATGCTATTTATAGTTTTAATCAGTCTGTTCGGATGCAATACCGCCATTGAACGCAATATATATGAGCAAAAACAGAAAAGCATAGATACCTGTACCCGGAACATAAAAGTCATCAAAGATAACGATAAACGACCTTACGAGATCATCGATATTATTTCAATAGAATATCCGAGGGAACAGAGGGAAGAAGCCATCATACAACTGAAATATTTAGCGTGTGCAAGAAATAATGCGGAGGCAATAACTTATCCATGTGTCAGCTATGATTCGGAGAACATTACCTATATATCGGAAGTCGTCAAATTCAGGTAATTAACCGGAAAATATCTTTAATATGCCGGCAATGTTATAAGAACGGCTGTTCCTTTACCGGATCTGCTTTCGATGGAAATCGTTCCTCCATGAGATTCGATAATCTTCTTACACAGGCTCAGTCCAAGGCCGTAGCCGCCTGTCTTTTTCGACCTTGAACCGTCCGCGCGGTAGAAAGGCTCGAATACATAAGGAAGATGCTCCTCCGCTATGCCTGCCCCCGTATCCTTGAAATTTATATTGATATTTTTACCGTTCTCCCTGACGGATATCTCGACTGGGCTGCCAGTTTCCTTCGAATATTTTAAAGCGTTCTCTATTATGTTTTTAAAAGCTATTCTCAGGCGTTCTTCATCGGCCTCCAGCTTGACCCGGCCTGTATTTAAATTCAAGATAATTCCCGGCTTTCTGTCTTTGTATTCCCGCTCAAGTTTTTTTATAATAGATATGATATCCGTATTCTTTTTTTCCAGCCCGCCGTGCCTGCTGTCGATCCGTTCGCTTTCAAGAATTTCGGTTATCATTGTTTCGATCTCATTGATGTCGTCCGATATGCTTGAGTATATTTCATTCTTATCCAGGAATTCCAGACCGACCTTAATACGGGTCAGCGGCGACCGAAGCTCATGGCTGACGTCGAGCAGCAGCTGGTCCCTGGACTTTATCATTTCCCTTATCCGCGAGCTCATGGCGTTAAATGACAGGGATAACTCTCCCAGTTCGTCGCGTTTCCGGACGGGGATAGGTCGCTCGAAATTTCCCAGCGCCACGTCGCTTACTCCCTGTTGCAGCCATTTTACGGGTTTTAATATCCTGCGCAGGAGCAGGTAAACAACGATAAGTATAAGACTTGCAGAAATGAGAAGATATATTAAATACTCTTTATGAGGCTCTATGAAATTTTTATCATTTGAGAATAAATATGTTCCGTCGCCTTCCGTGATCTCTAAATAGAATCTGCCGCGATGCCATTGTATGAGCTTGTCCCGTCCCGAACTCCAATGCTTTCTCGGATCGTCCGTAAAATCAGAATGTGTGGTCCACGATCCGGACGGGCCTGTGTATTTTATGCGGAGATTCAGCTCCTCCGCCGTCCTTAAAGCCCGTTCTTTGTCCGGCGGGCTGCCTATATCACCGATAATGTAACGAGCGTATTTTTCCATGTGATTTCGGGCAGCAGATAATGTTTCGGGCGAGACACTCAGGCGGTAAAAACGGAGTACAGCGACATTTATAAGCAGCCCGGCGGAGAATATCACCAGTATTATTTTAAGGAAAATTGAAGATTTTATCTTTCTTATGATTTTACGGATCATTTCCCCTCATCCTTCATGAACATATAGCCCCTGCCCCATACGGTTTTAATAAACGACGGATTCTGCGGATCATCTTTCAATTTTGACCGCAGCCTGCTTATGAGTACGTCTATCGAACGATCGTACGCGTCCCAGTCGAAGCCCCGGAGCTTTTCGATTATTTTGTCGCGGGAGAGTACAATTCCCGGATTGTTCGCAAAAAGCGACAGCGCCTCGAATTCCATGGATGTAAGGTCAAGCGCCCTGCCTTTAAGGCCGGCGCTAATTCTGGCAGTATCTATCACAAGATCTCCGTGTTTTATCAAATTTTGTTTTTGCGGCATATTGCTGCGTCGGAGCACCGATTGAATTCTTGCAACCAGCTCGCGCGGTTCAAACGGCTTGGGGAGATAATCATCCGCGCCCAGCTCAAGACCGACTATCCTGTCTGTAACATCTCCCCTCGCAGTAAGCATTATTACCGGGACGGAAAGATTCTTTCTGATTTCCTTGCAGATGCTGAAACCGTCCATATCCGGAAGCATAATGTCGAGAATAATGATATCCGGCGGATTTAAATTTATCATCTCCAGCCCTTTTTTCGGATGTGTAGCACATTTTACGTCATAACCGAACCGGGCAAGAAATTCCTTTAAAAGCCTGTTCAGCTTTTCATCATCGTCGATTATTAAAATATCCTTTGCCATATTATATATACTTATTATAAGAATTAACAACTCCGGTTTACTTTTTTTTAATTCACCACATAAACTTGCAACATATCTAAAGATAATTAATTAATACGAACTAATCATGACAGATCGTAATATAAAAAAATCAAATTTTGAGATAACATTTTCCGCAGTACCTGGAACTTGCTTTTAATTAAATATTCCGCTGTTTTACGAATGGTTAATTGAATTTCTATATTTTTGTAATATACTTTCTCCGGCAAAAACTCCCGATATTATAAATATTATATCCACAATTGATCTTCCAGCGATATAATCGGGAATCATGACTGCAAATGAAGATTGGTACTCAAAAGGAAAAAATAAATTGCCGAATAGCGCAATAGGCCCAACAATCAATAATCCAAAAATCATAGCTTTCTTAATAGCATTATCATTTATATTTTTACCCATTATTAAATACATTATTCCAAATGATAATCCCATGAATAAAGTCCAGATGAATGTTAAAACCGGTCTTTCCGCATATCCGGATTCAATTCTTAAAATTGAATATGCAAAATATCGTCCAATAAAATAAAATATCGTAATTGTCAGAACAGGGAAAAGGTTTGTTTTAACCCGGGCTTGTTGTTTATTCAGAGTATCAGTTCCAAACGTTTTTCCTGCCGATACGCCAAATATTATAAAGGCGATAGAATCCACAACGGCTATTTGTATATCATCGATAAGAGGTGTTCCGTATATAGTATTTGTTTCACACGCTGCAAAAAACATCATAACGCCAAAAGCTATTCCGTATTTTACTCCTTTTATTAATTTATTCCCGTTCAGCCATTTTTCAGTATACAAAACAATTATTGATAGAATTGAGAACCAAATAATGAAATAAATAACCACTGTAGCTCTCATCCCGATTGTTTGCGATATAATCGATAAGGGCAAATTGGGCAATCGTGTTCCGTCAATAATATGACCCGATATATCTATAATAGTGGCGAATAATGACAATTTAAGAATCTTCCACCAGTTTTTTCTTAAATCAATCATAATTATCCCTCGTGAATTAAAATTAGATTATTGTAAATTAAAGGTCTTGCCAGCCTGACTTTATTTTATATAAATAAATACCCTCCGGTGCCTGTACCTGAGGGTATTATTCGGTGAATGCTATTTATAATTGCATTCTTTATGGCGCTCTTCCATTTTTTTTGCTATTTTTTCCCTCTGCTCCGGAGTCAGAACAGCATGAAATTTTGCCAGCTCGGAGATCATAAAACCTCTTAATTCCTTAAACTTCGCTTCGTTGGCCGTAAAAAGCTGGTTTACTTTATTTGCGTCAAATTTGTCGCTTCTCACTTCATTAAGCATGGTTTCATAGAATCCTTCACGCAGCGTTCTGAAATCATCCCTTTTCGCAAGAATTTCATCTTTGATCTTACTTACTTCTGTTACCTGCTCAGCTGAAAGATCAAGCTTGTTTTTTATTTTGTCGACCATCCACTGGGCTTTTTGCTCCGGTGTGCCGCAGCTGTACCTGCGGCCGCAGCCTGCTGCAAAAAGAACCCCTCCGATTACAATAACAGCTGCAAAAATAATGAAAATTTTTTTAAACATTGAAATACTCCTGGTAATTATAGTTTTCAGTGAAGCATTATGAGAAAATACCTCCCGATGCGCTGCATCCGGAATATCTCAGATCATTCTCACTGATAGCTTAATAATACCGCGACTGTATTTCTGCATTATTTCATAAATGTTACTGATTGTAACATATATGAAATAAAACGGAAACACTGCTTTGATAATTTTTAGATATTAATATATTCAATTCAGATATTTAAAATTTAAATCTGACCCCGATTTGTCGGAACATAAAACTGTGTCAAGCCGGAATCAGGTGGTAAATAATTAGAAGCCTTCTCAAAATTATATTTTATTTCTTGATAAATAGGAATACATTAATTTTGAGAAGGCTTCTAATTAAAGGAGCGCGCAAATGAATAAACAATTGGTAACGACTACAATTATGTGTTTTCTTATCGCAATAACGGGTTCATGCAGTACCCGCAATATTGATATTAAAACACCTGCCTACTCTTCTCTCCGGGACGGGACCTATCGCGGTTATTACGACGGCGGCCTGATAAAGGCGAACGTGGATGTTCTCATGACCGGCGGCCGTATCGAAAAGGTAACGATCATATCGCACAAATGCGGCATAGGCAGGCCGGCGGAAGTCATCGTGAACGACATCGTAAAAAAACAAAACCTTGACGTGGATGTTGTTACAGGAGCTACGAGATCGTCCAGAGTAATTCTGAAAGCTACAGAATTAGCGCTAAAAAGCGGCATTAATTGAGATTTTCCCGATCATTGCAAAAACGCCCCTATTTTTAATTACAGGATTGACTGCAAAGCTTCAAAATTAATTTAAAATACTGCAAAAATCATCGGTATACGGTCATATTTAAATATGCAGGAAAAATAAAATACCTGAATTATTATTGACTGCTATCCTGGCGAGAATATTGATTTATAAAATATTTTAAGGATAATATATTTATGCGCTTTATTTCGTCTTTCGCGTCTTCAGAAGAATCCGGCAAGCCGGCATGGTGGTTTGTAATTCAAAAAGACAAATTTCTTGTTCATGACTCAGGCGGAACTGCAAAGATCCCGAAAATGCCGGATATCGGATCAATCGGCATTGAGCCTTTGCGTCAGCACTACCTGGGAACTCTCGAAGGCACGGATTGTTATGCCTGCGAGGCAGACTGCGCGCAGAATTTAATGCCGGCAGGAATGACGTTAATGCCTCTGCGTTCACTTTTGGGTCTGATTCCGGACGATCTGTTCTGGGCAGCCGCGCGCGCCTCGCTCGTAATATACTGGGACGGTACAAGCCGGTATTGCGGAAAGTGCGGGCAGCCCGCAAAGCTCTCGGATACCGAACGCGCTAAAGTATGCACGGTATGCGGATTTACAAGCTACCCGAGGATTTCACCCGCTGTCATCGTAGCAGTAATAAAAGACAGGAAGATACTGCTGGGTTCCTCAAAAAGATTTCCGTATTCTTTTTACAGCGTACTGGCTGGTTTCGTCGAGCCGGGCGAAACGTTTGAAGAATGCATCGAGCGTGAAGTAAAAGAAGAAACCGGCATTCAAGTAAAGAATATCCGGTATTTCGCAAGCCAGCCCTGGCCGTTCCCGGATTCACTGATGGTGGGATTCACTGCCGAATACGCCGGAGGAGAGATACATGTTGATCATGAGGAGCTTGTAGATGCGCAATGGTTTACAGCTTATAATCTGCCGGAGATCCCGGGCAGGAAGACCATTATAGCAAGGCAACTGATCGACTGGTTCGTTGATAATTATAAATAATATTGTAATACAGAGGTCATCTCAAAATTATTGATTCATATATGCGATTAACGATAAATTGGAATACATTAGAAAATTTTTGAGGACGCTTTTCAGACCTGATGCAAAGATGTTCAAAAGCATAAAAAGCTGACCAGGAAGGTCTGATTCCGCGGAAAATTATCTAATGTATTCCAATTTATAAAAAAATATATGGCTCATTCCGGAATTTTGGGAAAGGTGAATAAAAAAGAGAATATGTAATT
>CAZVDF010000066.1:0-17279 GCA_964626055.1 uncultured Leptospirales bacterium | reverse complement strand
TGCATCCGCTTCAGCAGGCATTTATAGACAACTGGGCGCTGCAGTGCGGGTTCTGCTCATCCGGTCAGATAATGGCGGCTAAAGCTTTACTTGATGAGAATCCGGCTCCTACGAAAGAGGATATAAAATTGCAGATGGACGGCCACATATGCCGTTGCGGTAACTATAATATGATCAATGAAGCTATCCGAATGGCTGCCAAAAAAATTCAAGATCAAAAGTCAAAGTAAGGAGGGCATTATAAATGGAAAAAAAATATTCAATAATAGGTAAACCGACAGGAAGCGTGGACGGACCGGCAAAGGTCACGGGCGAGGCCAAGTACACGTTTGACATGACTCTTCCGAACATGCTTTACGCAAAGCATGTAAGAAGCCCGTATGCACACGCGAAGATAATAAGCATAGATACCAGCGAAGCCGAAAAGCTGCCGGGCGTAAAGGCAATTATTACAGCAAAAGAAACGCCGGGCGGCAAATGGGGTTTGTGGAGACGATTTCCTGAGCTTTGCGACCAGACTGCCCTTGCTACGGATAAAGTCCGCTTAATAGGCGAGCCGGTCGCATGCGTTGCCGCTACATCCATTGATATTGCGGCCAGGGCAGTCGACCTTGTTAAAGTCGAGTACGAAATATTGCCGGCAGTATTTGATCCACTTGAAGCAATTAAAGACGATGCTCCGCGCGTCCATGAAGACTGTGAAAACAATATCAACGCGACCCGTCATATCGAGTGGGGCAATGTGGACGAAGCATTTAAAAATTCTCATTATGTTCGCGAAGATAAATATACTATATTTCCCGCAGCTATTGCCTGCATGGAAGTTCACAGCAGCCTTTCCAACTATGAAAAAAACACAAACAGGCTGACGATATGGTCTTCAACACAATCGCCGTATTACCTTCAGCTTGGTCTTGCCGACGCATTAAAAATGAGAGAAGGCGATATAAGGGCGATCAAACCTCATGTCGGCGGCGGATTCGGAGCGAAAAATTCAACCATGCCCGACGCCACCAGTTCGGCAATTCTTTCAATGAAAACAGGAAGACCCGTAAAGTGCGTTTTTAACAGGGAAGAGGAATTCACATCAACCGAACACCGCATGGGTATGCATGTTGCCATGAAAACCGGTTTCGCAAAAGACGGAAAAATAATGGCAAGAGAAGTCAAAATAATCACAGACGGCGGAGCTTATACGGCGCTGGGAGCGACGGCTCTTTACCTGTCGGGGATTTTCCAGACATTCCCGTATAAGATACCGAATTACAGATGCGACTCGTTCAGAACTTACACGCATAAAGTCTGGGCTACGTCGGTTCGTGGATTCGGATCAACTGAAACCGTATTTTGCACAGAGACCCAGATGGAGAAAGCTGCTCACGCTCTCGGTATCGATCCGATTGAAATACGCCGGATAAATGCTATTGAATCTGGCTACGAAGTGCCGGGTCAGTATAAAATTGAAAAAGCCGGCATTATTCCATGCATTGAGTTAATGAAGAAAAGGGTCAAAGAAAAATGGCCAAAACTCGAGAAAGACGAAGGTATCGGCTTTTCCGGCTTCGGCTATATGTCCGGCGGTATCTTTAACTGGATAGACACTCCATATGCTTTTTCAGGGGCAAGGGTGCAGGTAAACATCGACGGAACGGTCGATCTTTTTACGCAGGCATCGGATATCGGGCAGGGTCACAACACAGTAGCGGTCATGATATGCGCGGAAGAACTCGGTGTGGGTCTGGATGATATAAGGCTTCATACCGGAGATACGGCTACAACCCCCGTCGACCTTGGAGCATGGGGAAGCAGGGAGACCCTGATGAACGGGAACGCTATCAGAGAAGCGGCAAGCGAGATAAAGAAGAAAATCGTGGAAATTGCGAGATTGAAACTGGGAGAGAACATTGTATACGATATTGAATCAAAAGATAAGCGCGTATATCTTCAGTTGCGTCCTGAAAGAGGTTTTTCTTATTATGAGCTTGTACAGGATGCCATAAAAGCAAATGACGGTATGCCGCTTATTGGAACAGGTCACTATACTCCTCATAATAAAGGAATGATCTCGCCTGCGTACAGCATGGGGATCATGGCTGCCAAGGTAAAGGTTGACAGGGAGATCGGACATGTTGAAGTACAGGAAGTTCTTGTTGTAGACGATTCCGGCCAGGTTATTAATCCCCTTGGGGTCAGGGGACAGGTTGAAGGGTCAATTCACATGGGACTTGGATGGTGCTTATGCGAAGAGCTTGCCACGGACAACGGACTCGTGCTGAATCCGTCGCTTAACGACTATAAGATCATAAGAACCCGCGATATGCCGGAAATTGAGATACTGGAAGTTCCGACTCCGGATCCAGAAGGGCCTTTCGGAGCAAAGGAAGCTGCCGAAGGAACAATTGCCGCCATAGCTCCAGCTGTTGCGAATGCCATTTATAACGCGGTCGGGGCGGAATTCAGCAGTAACGTTTTAAAGCCGGAGAAAGTTCTGGCAGCTATACGCGAAGCGGAAAAAAGAGAAAGAAGCAAAGCCGGTAAATAGCCGGTAATTAATAAATAGGAGTCATCTCAATAAAATGATATTATACGAGTCACTAATTTTGAGATGACTCCTGGATTTTTCATAAGGTGACAGGCTTAACCAACGTAAAACCAATTTAAAAGAGGCTTTGTTTTCAAATATATACGGGAGTATAACGTTCAATTAACTCAATAAAATGTATACAGAAATAAAGCCGGGCGGAGCGTTAGCTCAATATTTCGACGCATTCTGGTATTCGGAGAATCAGGCATCCGCGGAAAAAGTCAAAAAGGTTTTACCTGACGGTTGTTCTGATATAATCGTTCCTTTATCGGGAAATAAAACTGAACCGGTCTTTGTCGGATATATGACGAAATCGAAAAATGCCGTTATATATCCCGGGCAAAAGATATTTGGTTTAAGATTCAATCCGGGTTATTCATACGATGTTATAAGAGATGATATGTTCCAGTTCACGGATAAAACCGTAGAACTGTCTGCAATAAAGAAGATTGATTTTTCCGGCTTTCAAAATGATTTTCAGAAAAACGGAAAAATCAATTTAATGATTCTTGAATGCATTTTAAATAAAATAATAAATCTTTCATCAATAAAAAGTCATGTTTTCCCCGCTTTAAAATTGATCAAAAGCAGTCCCGCATTCCTTAAAATTGAAGTACTGGCAAATTCACTGAATATAAGCAAAAGGCTCCTGGAAAAAGAATTTAAAAAATGCATAGGGACAACGCCCAAAAAATTCATACAGATAGAAATATTTAAAAGAATTCTTAAAAGCAGAAATCACAAATTATCCGACCTGGCTCTTGAATACGGTTATTATGATCAGTCCCACTTTATAAAAAAATTTAAAGAATTTTCAGGTGAGACTCCATGTGAATTTTTTTCTTAGTTCGCATTTTTACAATACAAACAAAGAAAATAATATTTTAATATGTGTAATAAAAGGAGTATAACTATGAAAATGAATTATATAATCATTTACGTTGACGATGCGGTAAAAGCAGCTAATTTTTATCAAAAAGCTTTCGGCTTGAGAACAAAATTCATTCATGAATCGAATATGTATGCGGAGACGGAAAGCGGCGAAACAACCCTGGCTTTCGCAAATAGTGAAATGCTGAAAATAAATACCGGCATTGAACCGCTGAAAGGTGTTAAAAACTGCTTTGAGATCGCTTTTTCGACTGACGATGTTAAAAAAGCATTTGATAAAGCTGTTTTAAACGGTGCCAAAGAGTTAAAAAAGCCGGAGTCGAAACCATGGGGACAGACAGTCGCTTATGTTCAGGATTCTTTCGGTACCATAATTGAAATTTGTACGCCGATGGTTTAAAAATGTTGGAAATTGCCAAAGGTCAGAGTTTATGTTTTTTTTTCGCAAACATATTCAATTCCTGATTTTCCCGTATGTATGTTTCCGGCGCAACTATAGCGCGTTTCAAGAAAAGCGCCACCTCCGACTGCACCGTAACCAGCATGCTGGGAAGCCGTGCGAATTCGTGAGTATGTCCCGGATAAAGGTGCAGTTCGACAAAGACTTCTTTCCCGTTAAGCATTTCGAACATCTGAAGGCTGTTTGTGAATGGAACGACATGGTCGGCGGTCCCATGAAGCAGAAATGTGGGGGGATAATTCACGGATATGTAAGATAAAGGGCTTGCCTTGCTTGCTTCTTCCAGGGTAGCGGATTCACCCAGAAGGACTGAGGCCGGAGTGGCCCACGGAAGAGAGTTACCAACGGCAAACGCGACAGGCGGGAAAAAGGCCGCGACAGCGGCTACACGGTCAGAAACCGCATCGTTTTCGTCCTTTCGCTTAAACTCAGACATATCTGAAGTTCCGCCGGCAAGGAGTGCCAGATGAGCTCCGGCGGAAAAGCCCTGAAGCGCGATGAGGTCGGGATGAATATCGAGAGTTTCCGCATTTGCCCGGGTCCAGCGGATAGCGGCTTTCACGTCTTCGATCTGTGCAGGCCATGACGCTTCCCCGAGCAGCCGGTATTCCGGCGCAATAGCCGAGAATCCGAGACGGGAAAGTTCCAGCCCGAAGGGTTCCATCATGGATCTGTCGCCGAATCGCCAGCCGCCGCCGTGGAGCAGTATTACAGCGGTGTGATGGTTCTCTTTTCCTTTCGGGTCGTAGACATCCAGCTTCAGGCCAAGGCCTCCGACCCGAGCGTATACGACTCCCTTCCTAATTCCCGGCATTTTTTGCTCCTTGTAATAATTCAAAATTGATTGATAGATTAATCAAAAGGAGTTCCCTGGAAGTCAATTCAAAATCCTCATTTGTTAAAAGCTCTGGTTGATCTTTTTCAGATAGTCTGGTAAATCTTATTTGTCAATAATAGTTATATCATTTTTTTAATCACTCGGATATTTTTGATAATTGCACAAGATACTGCAATGACTTTATACCTTGAAATTTTTACTACCGGATATGATAACGGTCTATTGCAGGCTCATCCAACCGACGGAAAGGTCCTGAATATACTGAGGAATACCAATCTTGCTAAACTTTTTGTATGCTCAAACCGGTGGCCTCTGATTATTATCGGGGCTGTATTTTCAGGAAGGGTACGGCGTTTACGTTTTCTGATGAACTTACTGCCTCTGTTCCCTCGGAGATTGGTCTTAAACTAAAGCGGCCGAAGTGGCTTCTTCCTGGCTGGACTTTAACTGTATTTTAGGTAGTCATACTATTTATCTGTATCCAGGGGGTAAAGATACACAGCGATCCCATGATGATGGCAGTTTGCCTGCTGACAATAGCCAATAGCCGGTTGATTTGAGTTTGAACCGTCCGGGTTAAAATTCGGGCCGGTTTTTCCGTTCACGCGTACTCTCTTTTTTGTTCACAAATTTTTTTAAGGATTCCCGTAAGCAGCAAAAAAATAACGTTAGCTGCATTGACATGCTGTTCACTATATCGTATATTGATATCGGGATACGATATAATGAATTTCAAAGAACACGATTGTTCGAAAAAAATATAATATTTTCACTGGCAGCAGATAAAGAGGAGGTTTAAAATAATGATATTATACACAGTCATATCTCTTGTTGCGTTGTTTGCCGCTTCGCTCGCGCTGTTTTCAGGTTTCGGCCTCGGCACTCTGCTGACTCCGGCTTTCCTTTTCTTTTTTCCTGTTCAGGTGGCTGTTGCGGCCACGGCTGTTGTGCACCTTGCGAATAATTTTTTCAGGATATTCCTTGTGGGCAGATATGCCGACTGGAAGGTGGTTTTTAAGTTCGGGCTTCCCGCTGTTCTTTCTGCGATACTCGGGGCCTGGCTTCTGGCAAAACTCGCATGGTTGCCCGTTTTGACTTCATATACTATTGGAAGCCGCGCGCATGAAATAAGCGCTGTCAAGCTTGTTGTCGGGATTGTGATAATCGGATTCGCCATGCTTGACCTGATCCCGCGTTTGCGAAAAATGACATTCAATCCGGATTACCTGCCTCTCGGAGGGATCATTTCAGGCTTTTTCGGCGGGCTGTCGGGGAACCAGGGTGCCCTCCGTTCGGCCTTTCTCGTAAAAACAGGGCTCAATCCGAAAGAGTTCATTGGCACGAACAGCATTTGCGTTGTAGGTGTTGATATCGCAAGGCTTGCTGTTTATGGAATAAGTTTTTACAGCACAAACTTCACGCTCATAGGGGACAATACATGGTGTGCAGTGCTGGCAGCGGTCCTTGCGAGCTGCGCGGGATCTCTCATCGGGTTCAGGCTGATCAAGCGGATCACCATTGATAAAGTACGTTATGTAGTCGGCGTTATGCTCTTGCTGATAGGAGGCGGACTAACCGGAGGATTGTTGTGACGAATCCTGACAACAAGAATGCTTTTTGCAGGCACTGCACATACAAACTCGTGTCAATAGCTTACAAGCGTGCCCGGTGGTTCCGCCTGTTCCGCGAACCCCTCAAGCTGGGAATGTGTTTACTTGCCGGTTTTCACAGGATTGATCCCGGCGGATACTCCATGCTGTACCGCGTGCATCCGTTTTTACAAGAAGGCATTATCTGAAAAATCGCCCGTATTCCGTCTGCTACACAATGTTTTTAATCCCCTGTTCAATTAATTGATAGGAAAGTTGACCACCGAAGAAGAACGCAGGCAGGTGAAAATTTACGCCGGTCTGGCTTCCGAAGGAAAAGTAAGCAGCAAAGAAGCCGCTGAATGGATGATGGATCTGAAGCCCGGCCTGTGAGTTAGATTTATTGTTGCGTTATCATAAAACATATATTTTAATGACTGCCTGCTGTAACATAATATTTTTTCAGGAGTGCCGCATGCGATCTCCGGATACGGCTGTCGAGCTCATAAGGGATTTTCTCCTCGGTTTCATAAAGATCCATATACTGTACCACGCGAAAATAGAAAAGATATACGGCAAGGAATTTCATGAAGAGCTGAACAGGCACGGATACAATATGTCTTTCGGCACACTTTATCCTATTTTCCACAGGCTCGAAAAGACAGGGTACCTCGCTTCAGAAAAAGTGAACATCAACGGCAAGATAAGAAAGTATTATACTATAACTAAGAAGGGCAGGTCGGCCCTCGCGGCCGCCAGGCAGAAAGCTAACGAGTTGGTAATGGAACTTGCGGAATAATAGTGACATTACAAGTCGCGGTGAACCTGAAAGCGTTCCATGCCTTTTCAGGGGAGAAGGGCAGGCTGTTTTAAATTAAATCATTCTTTCAATGTTCTGCACTGCCATCTGGACGGGATCCCACGGGCTGGAAAGAGGAGGAGTGTAGCTCAGATCATAGCTGCTGAATTCTTTTACTGTCATGTTATGGTAAATGGCTGTTGCAAATATATCGATTCTCTTGGAAACTTCAGTTTTATAAGTTCCGAGTATCTGTGCACCAAGTATCAGGCCTGTTTTTTTATCAGCGGTTACACGTATGTACAGCCTTTCAGCTGCCGGATAGTATGCTTTGTGATCCCATGTTTCAAGGTCGGCATTTACAGGCTGATAGCCTGCCTGAGCCGCTTCCCTGTCATTCAATCCTGTTCTGGCAGCAACAGTATTGAAAATCTTAACAGACTGTGTACCAAGTGAGCCTTTAAATTCAGCATTGCCGTCTGCCGCGTTCTCGCCCGCTATTCTTCCCTGCTTATGAGCAACTGTCCCGAGTGGAAGATATGTGTTCTTCTGTAAAAGCCTGTGCCATGTTTCAACGCAGTCCCCTGCGGCATAAATATCAGGTATATTCGTTTCCATTTTCAGGTTTACTTTAAACGCATTCTTAATGCCTGTTGCAAGGCCTGCGGCTGCACCAACTGAAGTTTCCGGCACGGCACCGACAGATATCAGAACCATATCTGCGGGAATGTTAAAATCTTTTGTTCCGCTAACAGTCAATATATTTCCGGTTTTATTTATGGATTCAATGGCTATGTTATTGTAGACCGTAAGTCCGTTCTTTAAAAGAACTTCCCGCACCCTGCTGCCAAGGTCAGCGTCAATTGACGGCAGGACAGATTCAAGAAATTCTACTACTGCTACTTTAATGCCTCGTCGGGTAAGGGCTTCAGCCATTTCCATTCCTATATATCCACCGCCGGCTATAAGGGCAGTTTTGGGATTTGTTTTGTCAATAAATTCGTCAATGGCAATACTGTCAGGAATCCATCTTAAAAAGAATACACCGGGAAGATCAATACCGGGAATTTTGGGCTTAGCCGATACTGCTCCCGTGCACATTATGAGTTTATCGTAATCCAGTGTTTTATGTTTCCCGGTTTTTTCAGCCAATGTCACCTGCTTCAACTGCGTATTTACGGATAAAGCCCTTTGATCAGGAAGCAGATTAATTCCCTGCCCTTCAATTTCTTCTTTTGTCCTGTGAGCAAGGCTTTTCCAGTCAGCGACTTCGCGGCTGATATAGTAGGGCAGGCCACAGATGCTGAAATTGGGATATCTGTCAGCAGCCACTAAAACCGGCGTTATAGCCGTATCCATCTCTTTTATTCTTAGGGCTGCACTTATGCCGGCATCACTACCGCCGATTATGATTATTTTTTTCATCTGGTAACCCCTGCCCGGTAGAAAGGAATACGGAACATTGACCTTATAAGAATATTTAAAAAATATAAGAAAATGATGAATTATTTATATTTCTCATCCTGCACTTTTATGAACTTTCTGTATTCATTCAGCAGTACATATGAATAATCTCTGTGTGCCTTCTCGTGATGATGTATATCTTTATCTTCTCCCGGGATTTTTGCTTCCAGGGTAATATCTTCTTTATCAGCAGACATATCTCCTTCCTCAATATAAGCTCACAACTTTAAAAATATACTTACTATCAAGAACAGCATTTTACCTCAAAATACTTATTTTTAAAATACAATGCCACATTAACCAGTCCTATCAGGACCGGCACTTCGACGAGCGGGCCTATGACTGCGGCAAAAGCAGCGCCGGAGTTGATGCCGAAAACCGCAACAGCTACAGCAATTGCAAGCTCGAAGTTGTTGCTCGCTGCCGTGAAGGACAGTGTTGCTGCTTTTGAGTAATCAGCACCGACTTTTTTACTCATATAAAAGCTCAATAAAAACATTATTATAAAATATATTAAAAGCGGGATAGCTATTCTTACTACATCCATGGGTATCTTTACTATGTATTCACCCTTGAGGCTGAACATAACTATAATAGTGAAAAGAAGCGCGATCAATGTTATTGGACTGATCTTTGGAATGAATTTCGTGTGATACCATTCCTTGCTTTTGACATTTACTAAAACAAACCGTGTGATTATTCCCGCGAGAAAGGGAATTCCAAGATATATAAAAACGCTTTTTGCAATCTGCCCGATTGTGATATCGACAACACTGCCCGATAGGCCGAAAAGCAATGGAAGCTTGGTAATGAATATCCATGCATAAACACTGAAGAACAGAACCTGGAAAATGCTGTTGAATGCCACAAGGCCTGCGGCGTATTCGGTATCTCCTTTTGCCAGTTCATTCCATACAATGACCATTGCGATGCATCGGGCAAGGCCGATCATTATAAGGCCGACCATGTATTCAGGGTAATTCTGCAAGAACAGAATAGCGAGAAAAAACATGAGCACCGGCCCGATGATCCAGTTCTGTACAAGAGACAGCAGCAGGACTTTCCAGTTCCTGAATACATCACCCAGTTCTTCATACTTAACCTTTGCAAGCGGAGGGTACATCATGAGTATAAGACCAATTGCTATCGGGATGTTGGTTGTCCCGGACTGGAACCTGTTCCAGAAATCGACTATTTCTGTGAAGAAATAACCCATGCCTACGCCGAATGCCATTGCAAGGAATATCCAGAGAGTTAGAAAGCGGTCGAGAAACGATAATTTTTTTGCAACTCCTTCTGACATTTTAATTCTCCTTATTGTTTATGTTTATTTATTTTTCAGGCCAATATTTTTATCGATGTATATAGTATATAAATCCCTGCGATAATGACGAGCATGCCGCAGACTTTTTTTACGATCACCGCACCCCTGGATTCTTCATTCCATTTCAAAAGACGGGAAACTATTTCAGTAAAACTGCCTGCAATGATAATTATAGAACAATGACCGGCTGCGTAGGCTGCAACCAGAGCAATCGCAAATACCAGATTGGCTGATGCCACGCTGAAAGCTATTCCCAGCATCGGGGCCATGTAAGCGAATGTGCAGGGGCCCAGAGCAAGCCCGAAGAACAGGCCCAGCAGGAATGCAGCAAACATGCCTTTCTTTTTAAAGCCCGGCTGTGCGATACCGCTATCAAGAAAAGGAAGCTTTATAAGACCTGTAAGATACAGGCCGATAACTATAAGAATTACGGCAACTATAACGTTCCCGTACCGTCCGACATCCCCGAGCATCCTGCCGAGAATACCCGTTACAAGACCGACAATTCCGATTGTGATCAATATTCCAAGAGAGAACAGGGCTGATATAGCCGCGGCTCTGCCGGTGCTTATTTTTCCCTGCTTATCTATGAACCCGACTATTAACGGTATGCTTGAAAGATGACAGGGGGAAAGTACTATACTCGCTATTCCCCAGAGAAATGACCCTGCAAGCGCAATTCCGGGAGATGAGTTAAGCATTTTAGAGAGCGCGGTGAAGAACTCGAGAATCATCAGCGGACACCCCTCTGCTTCAACACCTTTTCAACTTCTTCAAAGGGATGAAAACCTTCGTGTCGGAAAAATTCTTTATCGTCACTGTCAAAATAAACCTGTGTAGGGATAGCCCTGATCCTGTATACACGGGCGAAAGGAGCCCCTTTTTCCGTCCATACATCGTGAAATACAACCTTAACCTGGCTTCCGTATTTTTCTTCAATCTGCTTCATTACAGGCTGCATCATTCTGCACGGAATGCAATTGACAGAACCGAGTTCTATAAAAGTAACCTTGATGTTTGCGGATTTTTTTTGTGCCAAGGCAACGCCTCCGAATATTGAGGCCATTCCATTTGTTCCGTGATCGTGATTATCCCCTGCAATAGTGTACCTGTTATTATTAAACATTTTTGAGAAAATCGAGAAGGGAAATGGTGCTTCAGCCTGACAGCCGCAGGAATTATCGGAACTAAAATTATTTGCTATTATTGCAAAAGCAGCAATTACTGTTATCACAATAAGCCTCTTTGGAAGCTTCATGAGTAAATCTCCTTAATTTTTATTTGGGCATTTATATCATAACTATTGATTTAATAATTCTATTTCCGGATCGGTATCAAAATGTGTCTCGGGTGCTGCATCTGCATCCACCGACTATTGCCCCTGTCTGAGGTATAAATTTTATAAGGCCTGTTATTTTATCAATAGCTTTCTGAGTGACGGGAGATTCACCCTTTTTAAATCCCATATCGGAAAGTATAAACGATGCAGGCGACACGCCGATCCGTTCAAGACATTTTTTTGCGCAGGCAGTAGGACACCCGTCTATGGTTATATTCTTCTCTGCTCCTTTTGCCGATTCTATATATCCTGAAAGATCCGCCCCCACGCCTGTAATGCATGTCATCCGGCCGAATCCGTCATCACGAAGCTTTCTGGCTGCCTTATCCGCAAGCTCGCCTACATCTGCCGCCCCTGAACAGGCATAAATAAGTTTTACTCCTTCATTGCTGCAACAATTTTCTGACATAAATTTCTCCTGTAATTATTTAATATAATTTTTTATTTCTTCGATAGAAGGGACCTTCCCTGCGACCTTTACCTCGCCGTCAACAACGAGCGCGGGTGTTACCATTACCCCGAATTCCATTATCTTTTTAACATCCTTTACTTTCTCGATCTCATATTCAATGCCAAGCTCATCTGCTGCCTTTCGCGAGATTTCTTCCAGCTTCATGCATTTCGCGCAGCCTGCTCCGAGTACCTGTATTTTTTTCATAGATTTGCTCCTAATTCATATTATTTTAAAATGTATCCGAAAGCATTGAAAACATATCCGATTATTATTATTCCGGCAGTTACAACGCCGAAGAATATAGCTAGCAGTTTTGTTTTAACAACGTTTTTCAGCATGATCATGGACGGAAGCGAAAGGGCGGTAACTGCCATCATGAAAGACAATGCCGTTCCGAGTCCTACACCCTTAAGAACTAGAGCTTCGGCAATCGGCAATGTCCCGAATATATCAGCATACATCGGGACACCAATTATAGTAGCAACAAGTACTGAATACCATTTATCCTGTCCGAACACGATTGAAACCACATTTTCAGGTATCCAGTTGTGAATGGCGGCTCCTATGCCTACTCCGATTAAAACATAGAGCCAGACTCTCTTTATAATATCATTTACCTGGTACCTGGCGAATTTCAGCCTGTCTGCTGCGGTCAATTTTTCCAGAATTATATCTGCCATTTTGTTGTTGTAAACAAACGGCTCTACGTATTTTTCCAGTTTTGCCTTGCTTATGATTGTGCCTGCAATGACAGCGAGTATGAGTCCAACCAGTACATAGGCAATCGCGATCTTCCAGTTGAATATGCTGGCAATCAGGATTAGCGATGCCAGGTCGACAAGCGGAGAGGATATTAAAAAGGAAAAAGTAACGCCTAACGGCAGACCCGCGTTTGTAAATCCGATAAAGAGAGGTATCGACGAACAGGAGCAAAAGGGAGTTACTGTGCCAAATAGTGCACCGAATGTGTTGGCCAGTATGCCTTTATATCCTCCCAGTATTTTTCTTGTCCTCTCCGGAGGGAAATAACTCTGCACATACGAGATTACGAATATTAAAACAGATAACAGGATAAATATTTTTATAACATCATAAATAAAAAAATGTATACTGCCTCCAAGTCTCTCCGACATGCTCAGCCTGAATACATTTTCTACCAGCATTCTCACCAGGCCGTAAAGCCATTCCATTCTTAGAAGCTGGTCGTTAAGCCATTTGAAAACAATCATGATTTGAATTTCTCCGTTGTTCATTCAGTCATAAATATGCTAATTTGCCAAAATAGCCATATTTAAAATAAAAAAATTTACTCAGCTTACTTTACATGATTTACATGATGACAATACATTAAGCTGGCTCTGGACTTTAGATTCTAGGACATCTTCTACACAGCTGATGAAATTCAGGATGCATGGAGTCTGAAGATGATAATAAACCGCGGTTCCTTTTTTTTCATCTGAGATGATCCCTGCATTCTTTAAAATGCTTAAGTGCTTCGATACGGTAGAAGAATCGGAACCTATCATTTCAGTCAGCTCGCCTACATTTCTGTCCTGCTTTCCCAGTTCTTCAACAATAAAAAGCCGGCTTGGATGGGCTATTGCTTTTATTATATTGGCTCTTGTTACATACAGACGTTGTAATTGTGAATCCATTTTAATCTCTTCCTGTTTGGGAATATAGCCATATAAAACCGAATTGTCAATAATAAAAATAATTAATCCAGTAATTATATTATTTTTTCAGAAATTATTCCTTGATATAATTTCTTGTGAATATAAAGAATTCATAGGATATTCCCCATAAATACTGACATAATAGCATTTAAGAATCATTACTGTTATTTCCTGTCTTTTTTATTGACGAAATATTAGTTGTATTATACATTAGTTGTATAATACAACTAATATGAAAATCGATTATAAATTTATCAACAACCTCAGAAGTAAGATCAGGATGCTCGAAAGAGAACTGGATCTGCAGCTTAAAAGTGAGACAACCTGTTGCGGCGTAACCCTGGCTCAATGCCACATTATTCTTGAAATGGTTGAGAAAGGTGAGTCTTCGGTTAAAGAATTATCGGAGACATTCGGTCTAGATAAAAGTACCTTGAGCAGGACTATCGATTCCCTTGTCGAATCCGGCTATATAAACCGCGATATAAATAAAGAAGACAGGCGTTTCTTTAAGCTGTCATTAACTAAGAAAGGGAAAGAAAAAGCGGAGTTTATAAATTCCCAGTGCAATGGGTATTACGCTGAGATTATGAAAAACATTCCTGGTGAGAAACAGGAAATGATTTTAGAAGGAATATCAGTTCTGGGCAGGATAATGGCAGATTTAAGAAAATGCTGCGGCACTGAAAGTCCCGAATGCTGCAAAAAAACAGAATAATGGAGAATATATGGAAAATAAAAGTAATAATACGTGCTGCAGTTCAAGCTGTTGCGGTAATAATGCGTTAAGAAATGAACCATGGATAACAGGATATAAAAACACAATTACCGCGAGAATACCTGTTGTATCAACAAAACTGAATTTTAAAGATACACTCGGAAACTTGAAAGTCAGGTGGGATATCAGCAGATTTAATTACAAAATTGAACCCGGTTTATACTGCGTCGGCGATCCGGATGAAGGGTCTCCTGTGCTTGTAACAGCTAATTACAAACTTACTTTTGATAAATTAAGAAAAGAACTTTCCGGAATAAATGCATGGATTCTTGTGCTTGACACAAAGGGAATCAATGTATGGTGCGCTGCGGGAAAAGGCACATTCGGCACCGAGGAATTGATAAACAGGATAAGGCTGACCAATCTCGAAACAGTTATAAATCATAAGCATCTGATCCTTCCTCAGCTCGGGGCATCCGGAGTTTCAGCTTTTAAAGTAAAACAGGAAACCGGATTTGGATCAGTGTTCGGTCCGGTTTATTCAAAAGATATTCGGTATTTCCTAGGCAATAATCTGAAAAAAACAAAAGAAATGAGCCTTGTCCGATTCGGCATCAAAGACAGGCTTGATGTAATACCTGTCGAATTTGTGCAGTCTTGGAAATTTATTTTTGCAGCTTTTATAATAATTTCAATAATCAATTTTGCCGGCAGCAGGGTATTAAGTGCTAAATTATTAATTGATTTTATACCTTATCTTGGAGCTTTTCTGATCGGGACAGTAATAGTCCCTGCGTTTCTGCCCTTCATTCCTTTCAGGTCATTTTCATTAAAGGGATTATTCACCGGCATAATATGGGCAGCAGTGTCTGTCCTGCTTTTTAATCCGGATATGTTTACAGGGATATCATACTTTTTAATAATTCCATTTGTCTCGGCTTTCCTTGCGATGAATTTTACGGGAGCCACGACTTTTACTTCTCTGACCGGGGCAAAGCTGGAAGTAAAATGCACATTCTTCCCATCAATCATATCGGTGTGCCTCGGCATTGTTCTTATGGTTCTAAATATATTCATTTAATTAAAAATCAATGGAGCCTTTTACCTTATGTTAAATACTGATAAATACTTAAAAAACGTGTCGACACTCAGAATAGCAAATATTGGCAACTGCACAGGCTGCGGCACCTGCGTTGAAGTATGTCCGCGCAATGTGTTTGAGATCAGGAGCAAAAAAGTGCAGATCCTTGACAGGGACGCATGCATGGAATGCGGGGCGTGCAAAATTAACTGCGAAGCCGGAGTAATTGAAGTGAACGCCGGGGTAGGGTGCGCATATGCGATAATCAGCGGAATGATAAATAAAACCGAGCCGACTTGCGGCTGTTCCGCAGGGAAATCTGAAAAATCATCCTGCTGTGGTTAATGGAGCAATTTATAGAATTTTTATTGAGTGCCATAATTTTCATTAATTTTTATCAAACGACATGTTAAGATTAAATTAGTGTTAAGGAGACGTTATGAACATTGTTATCGAATATTGTACTCTTTGAAACTATTTACCCGAAGCTTCCCGTGTGGAAGCGGAAGTAACGGCTGCTTATCCCGATTCGGATATAAAATTGATCGGGGGAAGAGGCGGTGTTTTTAATGTTAAATACAACGGCAAGTTGCTCTACTCAAAACAGGATATCAAAGAGCAGAGATTCCCGAAGAAGGGAGAAATCATCAGACTCATCGAACAGGAAAAACAGTAAATTTTTATATCTTTAATTTATTGATTTAAAAAAATGACCTTATTATACTTTTTAAAATATGATCATAATTCAGAGCGAAAAATTAATGGCCTTTAAAAAAAAAGGAGGAGATGAACATGGCAAAAGATCCGGGTATTGGTAAAAAAATTATTGCTACAGTTGCAGGCGTAAAAGGGGAATGCAGCGCGGGGCATAAAGCCGGAGATACGTTTGAGATCAGCTGCCATAATCCGGGCGAACTGTGCGGGTATTTTTACCATGATATTTTTCCGTATTTAATGATATTCCAGTTTGGGGGAAGTCTTCCATGGTGGAAAGGCGATGTAATAGAGATGCAATGCCAGGACAGTCATAACCTTGTTACTTTAAAGCTGGAAAGAACTGATAGAAAAAATTGATCATTACTTATCATAAGTAATTATTTCAATAATAACAATAATCTCGGCAAAGTTTCCGTAATATTAAAATTTATAATAAATTTGATTGCAAATTCTTATTTTTTCATATACCTATGCCTGTATTAGAATAAAACTATTACAGCAGTATTAAATTTTTTAATTTTCTGGAGGTCACAGATGAACATTAAAAGATATATCATCGCTTCTATAGTAATATTCATTGTAATGCAGTTGATAGGATATTTGATACATAATGTACTGTTGATGCCGGATTACATGGCTCTCTCTGCATTATGGCGACCGGAAATGATGTCGCTTATGTGGATCATGTGGCTGACCGGCTTATTGTTTTCGTTTGTTTTCGTTTACATATTCATAAAAGGATATGAGAGAAGAGGCATTGTTGAAGGTATTCGTTACGGTTTAATAATTGCATTTTTTATGACAGCAACCTCGGTTTTCGGACAATATGTGATATATCCGCTCCCGTTAGCGCTGGTTTTAAAATGGCTTGTATTCGGATTTATTGAATTAATAATTTACGGTATTATCGCGGCTTTAATTTATAAACCAAAATAGAGAGACTGGTGGCATCTTTTATTTCAAGGCGTAATAGGGGTTGTCCCGAAATGTCTTAATTATAAAAAATTCGATTATATTAGTAAAATTTTCGAGGACTGTCTGAGGGCGCAGCCCGAGTTCCGCAGAAAATTTTACTAATATAATCGAATTTCGATATTACATATTAAACAGACTTTATTTTGAGACAACCCCATGTAAGCCTATCGATTTGTGGAGCAAATAGACAACGCCTTGAAACATAATACCCCGCCGACACCGAAGGTGGCGGCCGGTACGTAAGTACCTGGGGCTTGCCCCGGGGAATTTTATTTCAAGGCGTATTTTATCGACGTCAGCGAAATAGGGGATATACTATGACTTCCAGTGGTTTCCCGTATTACGCTTTGCAAGCTCTATTATGGAGTGG
>CAZVDF010000065.1:0-17588 GCA_964626055.1 uncultured Leptospirales bacterium | reverse complement strand
CCGAAGGTGGCGGCCGGTACGTCAGTACCGGGGGCTTGCCCCGGGAAATTTTATTTTTGCCTTGAAAATCGGTTTATTTATGATATAATTCGCAAAAGGTAATATTAAAATGTCCGAGCAAATAAAAACAATATCCGATAAATCAAATTTTGAGCAGATCTTTTCAAAATTTTTTCAGAATAACGATGTTTATTTAAAAACAAAAAACGGCGATATAAAGATTAAATTCTTCGGCTACAGCAAAGACGACTACACTGCCGCATTTAAAATCCCCTATATAAAATCCATACAGGGTAACTGCCTTGTATTTACAAGGTCCGGCAACAATACTATCCATGCAATAATGAGATTCGCAGAAAAACAGGATAAGGATATGTTCCTGTTCATTGCTGAAAAATTTCAGGTCATTCTCAGAATGAGAGGAGAAGAGCGCAAACCGGTAGAGGAGATGGAAAAAGGACCAGGTAAAAACGTAATTTTTATTACAAATATTATTTCCTACTCGATAATCCAGAATACCCTTGCGATGGAATCCAAAAAAATTGAGAGAATAAAAGAGTATATCCTGAAAGAAATGGCCGAGGCCTTTAATTATTCGAAAATATTCTTCTGCAATGAAGGGAAAGGCGATGGCAGGATGCAGTATTTCTCTAAAAATAAAAAGCCTATTTTTATACCGCTCGTAAACAGCCCTTCAAACGGCGAACCCGACAAAGAAAAACACAATTTTTATATAAATTCGATTTATTCAAAAGATCATTTTTTACAAAGTAAGAAAGAGTATGTTTCCGAGATATCGGTGCCGATCCTGTATAAATTAAAGATGCCGTACGGCTACATCCAGTTAAACAATAAAAACATTTTTACCAGCTCAAGTCTGGCGCTTGCAAAAAAATTCGCGATTTCCATTGACGAGCTTCTTAATAAGGAGAGCGTATTCCCCAGATCCGCCGATAAACTGATCGTCTCGAACATGTCAAAGAAAGGTCTAGGCATTGTATTTAAAGAAAGAAAAAATATACGTTATTTCAAAGAAAATAATTTAGTATTTTTCGACATACTGCTTCCGGAGAAAAAAGTCGCTTCGGTACTTGCGATAGTAAGGAATATAACCTTATCGGAAAATAATGTTATACAGATAGGATGTTCCATCGAGGAAATTGACGCGCTGAGCGAAGTAAATTACGATGAATTTCTTGAATCATTACCATCCTCTAATAATACAGCGGAAAACGCGGAAGAACAGCAAACTGAAAAAAAGTCCGAAAAAATTCATTAAAAAATAAGAAAACGTCCATAAAAGAGTTGCATTAATATTATACATTAAATGAAATTGCCTTTCATTTATAATAATTACCCTTAAATCAGCTTCAATATGCTTTAATACATGAATATGAGCAGAATCTGATATTTTATTGAGAAGATAACATATATTTTCGAACAATTCCGGAGAGCAAGTATGGCAAAATGTGAAATTTGCGGCAAGACGGTCCAGTTTGGGCATAACGTAAGCCATTCAAACAGAAAGACACAAAAGGTATGGAGACCGAATATTCAAAAAATAAAAGTTGTGGAAAACGGCCGCAATGTTAAAAAATATCTTTGCGCCAGGTGCATCAGGTCGAATAAAGCAGCTAAAGCCATTTAAAAACTCCTGCTTAGTTCCAATAAACATAATTAATGCAAATCCGTAACGCCGCCTCTGATATCAACGAAATAAGGAGTTTGTAAGCAGTCATTGCTATGCCTGTATCGGTCAGTAACAGAAAAGATCAGATGCGGCAGTCTTCCGGCTTTATAACGGGATATCCTTTTAAAGAGAGGAAATAAATCCCCCGATATTAACAAAAAAAAGAATTAGAATAAGCAGCGACATCAGGCAAATAAAAATAAACGGCGATAAAAATATAACCAGCGATTCGCCGAAACTCATCTGATGGATCTCCGATATACCCTGTATTATTATTGCAGCCTGCCAGAAGTGCAGGAATACGGAAAACAATATATAAAAAAAGACTGGCACCGCATTAAGAGTCGTCGCAATTATAATAACAGGCAGAATAAAAATCAGGGGGAAGAAAGAAAAACATACAAGGTTTATTATCCTCATCATACTGCCGGGATGCTCGCGGAATTGACAGCACAGGTCTATCATGGCGGAAAATGCGATTATCTTCAGCAATACAATTAAAAAAACGAGAATCCAGCCGTAACTAACTTTATAATAGAAAAAATTGGATTCCTGTCCGAACATTGAAAAGGATATAATTTCGAACAACGAAACAATAAATACGATCAAAAGCCCCAGAAGGAACGGACCTGTTTCTTTTTTGCCGATAAGGCCAACCAGTCTTCTCGGATCGAGAAGGCACAGGAAAAAATAATCGATCCATTTTAATGATTTAATATATTCTATCATGGCTCAACCATATATTCCAGCATGGAAAAATTCTTTTGCCTTAGCGGGATCTCGACGGACTTTTTACCGAAGGCTCCGTCAAGCGACATGAAAAGGTGTTCGAGCGGGCTTCCGATCTGGTCGTAAACGGGAGCGTCTTTAGAAAGTTTTGCAAGATTTTTCGCTTTATAAACGGCATCCTCGTATGTTCCTATCCCGTCGATTAACTTATATTTCAGGGCAGTCTCTCCGTTCATGACGCGGCCGTCTGCATAAGGCTTAATATCGGAAATTGCTATGTTGCGGC
Organism: uncultured Leptospirales bacterium; assembly: GCA_964626055.1. Taxonomy (GTDB): domain Bacteria; phylum Spirochaetota; class UBA4802; order UBA4802; family JAFGDQ01; genus JAFGSG01. The sequence continues at coordinate 14,883 of CAZVDF010000065.1, read as the reverse complement.
CGAGGGAGACATCTTTTAAGAACTGCAAATATGAAGAATCTATCATTTCCTGAATAATTTCCTTTTCGTCCGGGCTCATCTCCCTGTAGCTTGAGAGTATATCTTTGTATCTTCCGCTTTTAATCACATTCATTTTAATTCCCAGTTTTTCGAATAATCCTTTTATATTCGGCGCTGCCGCCACGACACCGATTGAGCCTGTAACAGTGCCCTGGTTCGCAACAATATGATTACAGGCGGAAGCGATATAATAACCCCCGGAAGCAGCCATATCGCCCATGGAAGCGACAAGCACGATGTTCTTTTTTCTGAGTTCCATAAGCTTTGCGAATATCTCCTGCACTGCGGCGACAGTGCCGCCCGGTGAATTTATTCTGAGTACAATGGCTTTAATTCTGCCGTCATCTCCCAGTTTCGAAAGCTTTTTAACTATTGCATCCGATCCGGCAGCCATTGAAAAATAAGATCCGCCGGAATCGGAAACGTTTATTACGCCGTAAATCCTTACAACACCGACGCCGGGGCCGAACTCCGGCACGGGAATACTGATCTCTCTTTGCTCCGAGCTCTTGATCTTGAAACTGATATCTATTACCGCGAGTACGCAGGATACAAGCACAAGCAGCAAGATTGCCAGAATAATTCTTCTGTTTTTATCCATATTATTTCCCGGATATAATTTAATAGTTTATTCAAATGAATCGAATACAGATCATCAATTCATTTTCATATATTTAATATTCGTTGTATTTTTCAGCTTTCTTTACGTAATTTCTGAGATCGAACTCATTGTCTTTATTGATATCCATATATTCATTCAATAATATAAAAAACCACATTAAAGTATCCTTCCCCGTTTCAAGGGCAATGTAGCTTCTTTTGTCCCGCCAGTTCTTTATTACAAGACCTTTGTTTATTACCGCGACAATATCGACTTCGGATGAGGGATCAATACTGATCGACATATAATTATCTATCAGGCCGGTCTTTAAATCAGGCAGGCTGATTTCCGAATCGTAGGCGATCACAAAAGCTGGAATCAACGCGGGCTTTTCTTCCCTGTCGGTAAATCTGTTTATTTTCTTCGCCTGAACGACCGCGCGAATCATATCATTCAGACTTTCTCTATTCAACGCCGAATAAATATGAAATGTGCCGTATACAAGTTCGCACGGAACATATCCGTTCATAATCCCGACAATATCCCTATACAGTTCTTTGTAAGCAACCAGATCAACCTTTTCGGGCGAATATCCGCTTGGATCTATCATTCTGACTGAATCAACAGCAAATTGAGCGGGGATGATTTTATTCAATACTTCTTTTACGTCATCAAGACTTCGGAAATCTGTTTTTTTCTTTTTCGAACCGGTCTTTCCCCCGCCTTTAATATTTTCCTTTCCGGATGTTTTTGGCTTTTTGAAAAGAATTTTCCCGATATTTTCAAAATATTTGCTGAACATATTGTCCTCTTCGTAAATCTGAATATTTTCGAAACTCATAAGATATTCAAAACGCGGTTGTTTATCGACCGCAAACCATCAGTTCGTTACCCAGTCAATGTTTACAAAACCGATTTTACTGTTTTTAATATCATCAGAAAGTATATCTTTAATCTCATTCTTGCAACTAAAATAAAGAATCTGCCATCCCTTTTCGCAAATTTTTTTAAGTACGGCTATCTGCTTCTCGATCCTTTCCATATCGGATTTTATAAACGGATCATCCATAATAAAAAATCCTTTTTCGGTCTGTAATAATTTTTCGCCCAGGGCCAGCCTTATGGAAAGATACAGCTGATCGTAAGCTCCGCCGGACAGTTTTTCGGCGTCAACGAGCTCTCCGTTGCTTCGCCCGACCCTAACGGTCCCGTTTTCCTTATCGTATATTACTTTCCCGTAATTCCCGTTCGTTATATCGCTAAAAACAGATGAGAGAGCGCCGTCGAAAAGCTCCATAATCCTTTTGTTACCGTCGCTGTCTATCTCATCAAGTATATGAAGAACCCCGGTTATGGCATTTCTCTTTTTCTCATTCTCTCCCACAAAACCTTTAATGCGGATCAGAACTTTGTCCAGTTCGATCATCGATCTGCAGTATGATTTTTCATCCTCCTCCGGAAAGATATCATTGGCATCGGATTCAATTTTAGCCATGCCGTTTTCGAACATATCGATCTTTTCCTTTACTCTTCTTAATTCATCCTCGCAGCTTTTGCCTTTATTCTTCAGATCATTAAAAATTTTTTCGCTGAACTCTATACCCTTCCCCTTTTCCTTATACGGTTCAAGCTCCGAAATTTTGGATTTTATAAGGCTTAATGTTTCGCCCATGCTTTTACCCCGGACCTCGAGCATGCCTTCCAGCCTGTTGGCGACCGCGTCCTTTTCTTTTTCTTTATTGCTTTTATTTTTCAGCGCTTCGGCGTATTCCTGCAACGTTTTAAACCCGGATTTTGTTTTTACGGAAAATATTCCCTTCTCGTGGTCCTCTATCAAAATCCTGCAGTCCTGGATCTTTTTTTCAGTCTCCTTTACATGTCTCCGCAGCGTAAGCAGGTCGGATTCAAGCAGGCTGTGCTTTTTTATAATTTTTTCGTAATCCTCGCTGAATTTACCCATTGCGTTAAAAACATCTTCTATAGTATCGCCCTTTATCCTCCTTTCTGCGAGGCTCAACCTGATTTCTCCGAATTCTTTGAAAGCCTTTCTTTTTTTTATATTAAGATATATTTCGTAAATCCATAAAATCAGAGATATAAAAAGAGAAACCGCTCCGGCAAAATATAAATAAACGGACGGATTATAGACCAGTGAAACGACAAGAGCGACAGTGATGATCCCGGACAGAATGGAAATTCTTTTTATTATGCTCCTGACCGAAGACTCCGCTTCGATCACAGATAACGTATTTTCAAGCCCGCGCAGATTTACCTTTTCCTCTTCGAGATGACGTTTTCTATCGTTCATTAATTCCAGATCGTGCTTTAACTCTTCCGACTCGGATTCTTTGAAGGAGAGTTCCTTTTTTATGTCCGCTGTTTTTAAGTGAAGCTCGCTTATTTCTCTTTCAATGCGCTTTATCTCGCGTTCGGAATTCTGCCAGAGCTCAAAATCCTCCGCTTTAATATTCTCCATTGCCATGAGGGAGCTTATAGTGTTTTCCAGATTGCGCAAAAGCTCGTTTCCCTTTTCGAAGACCGCCCTCTTACGCGCATCTTCCAGAAACGCCAACCTTTCATTGATGTCGGAAAGCTCTTTGTTGTTTTTATAAAGATTGAGCTCAAGCCTGTCATACTCCCCCTTAAGGAGAGTATCCTTTAAATTCTCTATTTTGCTTACCAGTTTTTCAGCACTTTCAATCCTGTTCTTAAGCCTGAGCGATTTCTCGTCATTCCTGTAATCCAGGGCCGGGGTCATCCTGCCGATCTCGAGAAGATTTCGTTTTATTTTTTTTATATCCGAAGTCCTGAGCCCCACAAGCCTCTCGGTGATCCCGGCGTAAAAGTCTGTTTCTGCGGAGAGCCCCAGATCGCTGTTCCGGATAATAAATATATTCCTGCAGTCGGAAGAGGTAATCTGGGAAGGCAGCGCTCTCGTTATCTTCGGGAGATCGCCGTCGTATGGAAGAGTTTTCTCCTTCCTCTCCATGGAATTTTCATTAACAACGATCTTTAAATAACCGTCCGGGTCTTCATTCACCCTGTCCGACTTGAAATCCCTGGTCTTTTTACCTGTCAGGAATTTTATTAATGCATCAATGGTCAGCGTTTTTCCGCGCTCGTTTTTCCCGAAGAATAGCGTAAATGCCCCCGGTCTTATCGCTCCGGTTCCGGCGAGAGGGCCGTATTTATCTATTGAGAATTCCGTTATCTTCATGCGAGCGACTCCATCATTGCCTTCAGGAAATATTCTTTCATCGCGGCTCTCTCATGGGAAGTAAAATTTGCCGACTTCAGCTTTACTTCAAAAGCTTTGAACACATCATCCTCAAGTATTCTGCTGAGGTCAACGGCCTTAAAGCTCAGCTCTTCTATTTGTTTTTCTCTTCCCAGCAATTCAAGTTCTTCATTTAATTTAGTCTCGTCTATTCCATGCTTTACGCTGTTGAGATACCCTTCAACCGAAAGTAAAACCTTCGCTTTTAATTCGGTTCCCGCGAGCCTTTTCCTTATTACTGCTACCGGATCCGTATCGGCAAATGGATCAAGCCTGATATCTATTTTTTCATAATAAGAAGAATCTATTAACAACTCCTCGGGTCTGTTCCCGGTATTTAATAAGTTTGCCTTTCTTTTTCCGGATTCTCTTTTTGTGATCGAAACCGGCGAACCCGGGAAAACAAAATAGCCGGGTCGGGCGCCCTTCTTAAACTCAAATACGTTAAAATTGGTATGGAAGTGACCGGCCAGGACATAATCAAAATTCAGATCACTGAAATAATCGAGCCTCACCGGCATATACCTGTTCCCGCCCTCGTCGCCGAAATCATGCGTCGAATAATAGGAGTCAAGAAGTTCCCCGTGATATACAAGTATGTTGCATTTTTTTAAGCTCAGGCTATCGGAGATACCGCGAAGCGCCGAATATATCTCGTGTTCATTAATATTTTTAAACGGCATACCGGAGATAACGGCATCGTTCGTCTCGTATCTTTCCTCGAACGTCCGTATGACTTTTACCCTCGATCCGAAAAATGCCCTGTCCTCATACGATTTCGAGTCGTGGTTGCCGGGTATCACCACAATGTCGTAATCTACGTCAGAGAAAAGTTCGCGCAATCCTCCTTTCAGCTTAAGGGCGTCCATGTCGGCGTCAAAGAGATCGCCGCTTATTACGAGGGCGTCTATTGCTTCTTTTTTACCGGTCTCAATTATTTCACAAAGAGCATCCCACCTTTCTTTATTATCTTCGCGCAAATGAACGTCCGCAGTATGAAGTATTTTCATTTATCTATACTCGATAAAATAAACTTGTATTTGGATTATGTCTTATTGAAAGATTATAGTTATTGTTTTAAGGGATTATTTCAACAACTTTTTAGTTGCACGGTATAAATTCATATGAGAACGATATTTTCAAGCCGGCTTCCAACAAAAAAGGAGGGGATATTGCCCTCCTTTTTTACGATCGCCTTATAATTTATTTAATTCATCCGTTACAGCTCTGCGACGTTCTCAACCTCAATCCCGTTCTCTATTAAAGCGTCTCTGTTATAGTCGCCCGAAATTTCCTCATCATTTTCTTTTTCCGAGATGCCCGTATCTTCTTCCAATTCGTCATCTTTTCCCTGATTTTTCGGAGCTTCTTTCAACTTTTCTTCCCTGGCCCTGGTCACATCCCTTGCTTCCGGCAGCTTTTTATTCTGTATGCTGAATAAAAGTTCTTTTGTGCTCATTTCTTTCCAGTTCGCCGCAATTGAAGCATACTTGCCTCTAGGATAGTATTGCAGATACATCTGAAAATCCCTTGCCGCAAGATCGAATTTTTTTGCCGCAAAATACGAGCATCCTTTTTTGATCCTGGCATCTTCATCCTTATGAGAAAATCCGTTTGAAAGAGCTTTATTGAAAAACAAAACGGCTTTGTCGAATTCGCCCATCCCGTAATAGGATTCCCCTGCCCAGTAAAAGGCGTTCTCGCTGATCTTATCTCCCGGGAAATTCGTAAGTATCCTGTTAAAAAATGAAATAGCCGCGCCATAACGCCCGCTTCTGAAAGCGCTCAGACCGCTGTTATATGCCTGATCCCTGTAAGCTTTTCTTACATCATACGCGTACTGGCTCACGGCACCGTAATATTTAAGGAAAGATTCATATAAATCGTAAGCTTCGCTATCCCTGCCCATCCATTTCAGAGCTCTGGCCTGGCCTATGATCGCCTCCTCGTTGCTCCCGTACTCCGTTAAAGAAATATCGAACATCCTTTTGGCTTTTTTATAATCCCTCTGCTTTAAATTAATATATCCCAGCTCGCTGTAAATCTTGCTTCGGAATTCCTTATTATAATTCGTATTAAGAAGGCTGTAGAGCTGGCTTACGGCTTCTTCCGAATTCTGTTTTAATACATTTATGTGCGCCAGTCTTACAAGTATTTCCTTCCTCATGTCGCCGTCGATTTTTGTATGGCCGCTCTTGATAAGGTAAATATACTTTAAATACGCCAGACGGTGCAATCCGAGTCTTTCATAGCAGCGGGCAATACGGTAATAAGCCTCCGCGACATACTTCGAGTCCGGATAATTGACCAGGATTTTTGTATATATGTCTATCGCGCCGTTTATCGAAGCTTTATCCCCGCGTTCGTAAACAAATTCGCCCTCGGTCAGCAACATCTTCGCCGCTTTGTCCGGCTTAATAAAAAAATCATAATATACATAGCTCCCGATCCCCAGAAGAATCAGTATTATACCTGTAATTATTGTCTTTGTTCTCATAAATTACTCCTGATATAAAATCTATCGGCCGAAACGAGAAAAAAAATTCATTTAATATTTTCATTAATTATGTAATTCCCGCCTTCGGAAATTTTAGAAAGCGCGAACTCCCTCCAGAAGCGCGCTTCTTTGGGATATTTGTCGTTAACGTCCTTAAGAGTTAAGTATTTTACCGCTTCCTTGTATTTTTTAAGTTCGACAAATGTTCTGCCTATGAAAAGCTTTGCTCTTACAACTTCGTTCCGGTCATCGGAACCCTTTACAAAATTTTCCAGCTCGTTTAATGCGGATATATATTGGCCTGTTATAAAATAATTCTTCAGTATGGCGTCAATACCGGAAACGGTTTTTCTGGCCGGAGGGGCAGTTCGTTTTATTTCAATCTCGTGTTGGGGCTTTTTTGCTTCCGGCATATCCGCAGGAGGTTCTATCCCGGCGTTTTCTCTTTTTATTTTCGCAATGCTTTTTTCAACAAGATTGACGCCTGCTTCAAGAGATAAATCTTTTTCCTCTTCGATCGACTCGGGTACAAGCGCGTAATAATACTTCCCGGGCGTCAGATTTTTATCCGTATAGGAAAGATCTTCTATATTTACATATGCCACGACCTCGGCATCCTGCAGATCATCGATACTCTTTATCCTGCCTTGCTTGCGTAAAATTTTATAACTTTTATTCCCCAGGTTGCCGCTGGTTTTCCAGGTCAATTCAATATTCCCGCCGGCCGCACGGGCGGATAATGATATAAGGCGGACCGCAGTCCCGAGCGATACCGGTTCATACGTATAATTTGAACCTTTTATAAGATCGTTCAAAACATTACCGTTTAAGAATTTTGTAAGAACGGCATAATAATAACTGCCCGGGCCCGGGTTCTTATCCAAATATACCGTCTCTTTCTCTGTCGTTCTCCCTAAAAATGCCGCGAGGCTCAGCCTGTCCGAATCGGCTATTGCTCCCGTGTATCTGTAAATCAGATACTCGCTCACCCCTGCGCTGGTCTTATCCCATGTTATTTTAACCCCGGCGTCCGAAAACCTTGCCGAAATATTTGAAACGGGGATCGGTATATCAAGAGAGACATATACCCCGGATGTAGTATAGCTCTGATCGGGAATCAAATTAATATCTTCATTCCCGTTTATGTCTCTTGTGGTTACGGCATAGTAGTAAGTGCCGCTCCTGTTTATTTTAGCATCGACAAAACTTTCCCTTCCGTCCGTGATGACATTGATCTTTTCCGCTTTTACTATCTTTGCCGGAGAATCAAGGGGAGTATTTGATCTGTAAATTGTATATAATATTCCGCGGGCTTCAATATTTCTCCATGTCACTCTGATCTGGGAATTGTTGACGATCCTGGCATAAATAAGCGAGACCTGCTGGGGAAAAATTTTTTCCGGCTCCCGGTACAGTTCTGCTTCTATTATAGCAGGATTGATAGTATAATTCTGACCTGCATATAATTTAATATCCCTGTCCATTATTCTGGATTTGGCAAGGACGCAGTAATAATATGCGCCGGCTTTGAGATTTGAATCAATTACTTCGGGCTTAGCGCCGGAAGGGATAACCTTGATGGAAAGTGCTTTTAAAGCTTTTTCCATTGTATCGGGTACTACCAACGACCGGCCTACAATGTAATCGTCATCCGAATCCTTATTTAAAGCCCATGTGATCTTTACGGCTCCTTTGATATTGGGCATCACTTCAGCTTTAATGTTCTTTACTATGCTTTTATCTGATTTTTCAGTCTCTTGCGGCGCAGGTTTATCCGTGATTTCTTCTTCATCAATAATAAACTCGGGGAAAAGGCCTTTGCTTTGAATTATTGTTATTGTAATTATAAGCAGGATGATAGAAAATAAATTTCTATGTCTTTTCATTGATTTATATTATTGATAGACTTGGAACCTATTTCACGATTTTGTTAATTTTCCGACCTGATAATATCTATACTGTCGAAACAGATATTTTTAAGTCAGATAATCGATGAACTATCTGCTGAAATAAGATCTTAATATAACAATATATTATATTCTAAAAGGGTATAAAGTCAATAAAATCCCTTATAAACCCAGTTTCCGGGCAATAACATTTATAAGTTAGCCCGTCAGTATATTTTTCGGTAAGAAAACGATATCCCTTGAAACTTTATTTGGTAATTTTAATGAGGTGTAAATAAGTAAAATGAATAATTGCGGACAGTGGCGGGAATCTCGTCATGTATCATAAAAATTCCCGTCCACAGCTTAAATAGGATTGAGAAAACTTCAAGAGTACTGGCTGATACTGCTGCCGTTCCTTTTCTTCATATATTCAAGCTTATTGAGCGCATCCACAAAAGAAAGAATGCCGGCAATTGAGACATCGATGTTGATCCCGTTGCCGAAAGCGGTCAGCTTCTTGCCCTGGTATTCTTCAACGGCGGTCACAGCTACTTCAGCGAGCGCGTCCGAGCCGCCCGTAATAGCCACAAGGTTGAATGACTCGATCTTTGCTTTTGTCCCTGTCATTGCAATCACCGCCTTTATGCCTGCATCGACCCCTCCATTGCCGTGAGCAACGTCAAATTGCTCTTCATTGCCGGAAGTCCTGTCTTTAATAGTGACCATCGCCATAGGGGGAGAATACATCCCGGTTGATATCTGGACATTCGATACGGAATATCTGCCCTCTTCTTTATAAATGGATTCCCAGATAATGACCTCAAGATCTTCATTGAAGATCTCCTTTTTTTTATCGGCAAGATCCTTGAAATATTTAAAAAAGCGGTCCAGTTCGTCCTGGTTTAGCTTATAGCCCATGCTTTTCAGCCTGTCGACAACGGCATGCCTGCCGGAATGCTTGCCGAGAACAAGCGTCGATTTGGCAATCCCGATATCTTCCGGTTTCATGATCTCGTATGTGAATGCGTTCTTTAACAGGCCGTCCTGATGTATGCCGGATTCATGTGCGAAAGCGTTGGCGCCTACAATGGCCTTGTTGGGCTGCACGGATACGCCGGTTATATGCGTTAGCAGCCTGCTTGTGGCCATTATCTGATTTGTATTGATGCCGGTATGCACGTTATAGAGATCCTTCCTGGTCCTAATCGCCATAACTGCTTCCTCGAGAGACGTATTGCCCGCGCGTTCGCCGATGCCGTTCACCGTACACTCGATCTGCCGGGCGCCTGCCTGGACAGCGGCAAGCGCGTTGGCCACAGCAAGGCCCAGATCGTTATGACAGTGTACCGATATGACTGTTTTATCGATATTTTTAACATTATCAAATATATACCGTATAAGATCGTAGAACTCCGACGGGATTGCGTAACCGACGGTGTCGGGTATGTTTACCGTAGTTGCGCCGGCATCGATTACTTCCGTTACCATCTGCACAAGATATTCCCTGTCGCTTCGCGAGGCGTCCATCGGCGAGAACTCTACATCCTTTGTGTACGACCTGGCCCTTACTACCGCTTCCACGGCTTCCTTTAGAACCGTAACCCTGTCTTTTTTAAATTGATGTATTATATGGATATCCGAGCTCGAAATAAATGTATGGATCCTCGGCCTCTCAGCATGTTTAATGGCTTCCCATGCCCTATCGATGTCGGTAAAATTCGCCCTTGCCAGTCCGGCAATCGTGACCCCTTTCGAAGCCTTGGCTATTCTCTGCACAGCGTCAAAATCCCCCTGGGATGCGATCGGAAATCCGGCTTCAATAACATCAACCCCGAGCTTGATAAGCTGGCTTGTAAAATGGAGCTTCTCGTCGATATTCATGCTGAACCCGGGGGACTGTTCGCCGTCCCTGAGAGTCGTATCAAAAATTACTACTTTATTTTTATTGTCTTTTTCTTTTTTCATTTTTAATTTTCCTTTAATATTGAATTATTTTCTTTTGCTCTGTTATCCGGAATAACTCTATTAAGAGAAGTTTTCCCAATATTATCTATACTGTTTTATTATCGATTCGAAACACGGATTTTTTATAAACAATAAAAGAATTTAAAATATCCATATTTACCCATTTCTGTATAAATTATATAACTGTCAATTAACTAAGGATTCGCGGGAAGTTCATTCCCTTTTTCCTCCTCTGCCTTTAAAATTTAAATTAAAAAAAAAGCCGTCACGGAGAACCGTGACGGCTTTTTGGTTTCTATATTATTATAAGGTCACGAGATTCCCCGCATGGTTCGATCCATGCTAAGCAATAAACAAAGCAATAGAGAAAGCAGCGTTGTAAGTATTCGTGACATATGTTTAATAATTACCTCAAATTATAAGTTAAAATATGCAAAATCCGTTTTCCTGTCAATACAATTTACGACAAAAATATTAAAAAAATGAAGCGGTTTTAATATAATTCCGGATATGGCTTAGAGTTCGTCCCATAACCTATCATTATATGCATAAACTCGTATTTCTGCTCAGAATTATAAGTACAGCGCAATATCAATACTATCTATAATTTCCTGCGGAACTCGGCCTTCGGGTCAGGTGCAAACGGGCATCCTGCCCGCACCCGACACTAAGGCGTCCATTCCTGTCGCCTCAGACAGTCCTCGAAAATTATAGATAGTATTGATATTACCATTGATTGCCTTTTACTTAATATAGGTTTCGGGACGCACTCTTAATACACTGTAGTATTAAAAATAGCGGCAAGAAAGATTTTTTAACGTCTCGAAACAGCAGAATATATGATATTATCAAAAGGATCGTTCGCATCTTCAGAATAGCCGACGGTCACTAAATTCTTTGAATAACCTTCTTTAAATACTGTTTTATGGGTTCCTTCGATCTGCCTGCTTATGAATAATTCCACATCGCTCATTTTTGTCGCGGGTGGATTAATAAAAACGGCGAACACGATAACGGCAGCAGTAGCCAGAGCGCTGAATGACGACAGCGCGTAAATATTTCTTTTAATCTTCCGGTTCCTTTTATTGATAACCCCGGAAGCGATATCATGATCCCATTCCGCGCTATGCAATCTTGCGTTTATCTCGGAATCCATTCTTTCGTCAAATCCGTTTACTGCCATTTTTAGCACCTCCTGTGATAAGTTTCTGCAATAAAAACCTACCCCTGAAAATCCGCGATTTAACCGTCCCCTTTTTCAAAGAAAGCTCGTCTGCGATCTGCTTTTCGGACAGCCCCTGTGAAACCAATTCCATAACTCCCCTGTATTTTTCAGGTAAATCGCTTATACCTCTTTTTAAATCAATTCTATTTATATTAATATCATCCTCGTCCCCCCGTTTATCCGAAATTGTGTCGCCAATCTTCCTCGCTTCTTTCTTGATCTTCAACTCTTCCCTGTTTAATTTCTTCATCATACGCAGTGATTCGTTCCTCGCTATCGTATATAGCCACGTTTCCATTGACGAGTCTCCCCTGAAAGAGTTCTTTATCAGCGATCTATACGCACGGAGATAAGTCTCCTGGACAATATCGTCGATTGAATGATAGTACTGAGCAGCAAGATATTTTTTGATAGCCGAAAGGACGACCGGTTTGGTCGAATTTACAATACCGGCGAATTCTTTATCATCCATACATATTCCTTAAACAGTGACCCTGCTGAATTTTTACACCTGATTTGTAATTAACATACGCCCTCAAAATATTGCGGTATTTATCTTTCCCCCTAATGGCATCATCAATACCCGGATCCGGCAGGGATCAATGTCATCAGATACCAAGTCCATAATGTTTTGTTATCACACGATCTAATCGATGCGCACGCGATCATTATTATTAAGAAAATCCGGCTGCGCCCGGTACAGGCGTCCCATCATCCTTCTCATCAAATTCCTTAATTGTTTTCTTTGATCCGGAGTTAAAATCTTCGTAATGTCCAAAGCCTGGTTTATTCTCAGCATCCTGATCTCAACCTCAAGCTGCGATATCTCATTAAGCAGCGCCCTGATCCCATTTAAATCAATATTTTCTTCCGCCAGCATGTCATGGAATTTTTTCATTTTAGGATCTATATCATCCCGCACTTTTAACAGCTTTTTCTTGTATTCATTGTTGACTTTGCCGATTTTATCAACCTGCTCATCGGTAAGCCCGAGCTTTACTTTCATGGCTTCCGGATCGCCGAAGAACATATGCCCTCCCCCTCTATGCATCCTCCCGTGGGATTCCATTCCCGGTTCGAGAACGCCCCCCGGGGGCGGATTTTCCGGTCTCGCCATATAGCCCGGTCCCGCGAAAGCCGCCCGGCTGATCGCGATTATTATAAATGATAATATAAAAGATGATATCCGTGCTGACATAACGCTTCTCCGTATCTGGTTTTAACTTATTAGACCTCAAAAAATAATAAATGGTTTCATGTTTATTTATGTTTAATACTCATCCTGGCTGACTTTTTTATTAATTTCCGCGATAGAATGATCATAATCTGATCATTCCATCGATAGTATTGAAAAATAATGTTATAAAAGTCAGTCAGGACGAGTTAAATAATTGACTCGTTTGATTGACTTTTCAAATATATAGAGCTAATAAATCGATGAAATGAAAAATAAGTATTAATGTATTGGTAAATCATGAGTAAAGCTCTCATAACATCTTTAATTATTTTCAGTATATTGCTGACCGCTGTTTTTTCAATATTTATTTCAGCCGAGCAATTAATTAATTGGCCGCTGAACTTGCCGAAAAGCCTTACGGCGACTCTCGGCGAGATCCGGGGATTTTCTCTTCATCAGGGTATCGATATTAAGACTAACGGCCGGCCGGGATATCCCGTATTTGCGGGCGGCGCGGGCAATGTATCCCGGATGATATCGAAGAAAGACGGTTACGGCAACGCATTATTTATCGATCACGGGAACGGGATTGAGTCCGCTTACGGGCATCTCGATTCATTTGAAGAAGGCAAGTTCCGGTTAAATAGTCTCGCCAGGACCTTAAAGATCTTATATAATAGCGATTATCTTGACATAAAACTGGCCGGGGGAGGGTTGCATTTTAAAAAAGATGAAAAAATCGCATTCGCAGGCGAAACAGGATCCGGCATCCCGCACCTACATTATGAGATCAGAAAAAACAATGAATATCTCAATCCTCTCGATTATATCCATATTAAGGACACAAAACCGCCGGTAATTGAAAGCGTATTAGTATGTATTGAAAAAGACAACGCGACTGTTTACGAAAGAAATATAAAGGTCAAAAAAAAATGGGGAACATACGCAGCGTACGGCGATCCTGTTGGGATTGACGGTGAAAGGATATATTTCAAAATTTCATGCTACGACCAGGCAGGCGCTTATAACCATGTCGCCGTCTACAGAATCAAACTATATAATAATAAGAAAAAAATATTTGAAATCGCGTTCGATAAATTGAGCAATAACGACCTTCATTACGGACCTTTTGTATATGATATTTCAAAATCGACTATCAATGGGACTGTGTCGTATGTATACATACTCTGCAGAAAGGAAGGTAACGATTTTTCAGGTATAAGTTCATTTAGAGACGGTTATATCGATTTTGGAGGTCAGGAACAGAACCAAAAAGAAATCACGATATCCGTTTCGGATTTTGCAGGGAATGAAGAAACGCTGCGCTTTAAAATGGTCAGAAGAAATACCGATTCTGACGCAGATAACGGCTTCCTGAAAATTAACAGGAAAAAAAGCGCGGCATTTAACGGCGGGGAGAAAGATATACAAATTTTTATCCCGGAGAATGCAGTATATGCCGACACTTTAATAAAAATAGATGAAATAATAAATCCTAAAATAACCGCGGCATTGTCTGATTCTTACGGGATATCCGCGCCCGATCTGCTTAAAACAGTCTCTGTGCTTCCGAATGACGCAGTATACAGGAAACCGATAAAGATTTCCATTATTAAACCCGAAGGAATTCCGGATGACGATATCTCACATATACAGATATTCCAGTTCTTCGAAGGAAGAAAACCGCGTCCTCTAAAAACGAACTACAACGCTTCCAGATCGGAATTCAGCGCCGACTGTTATACGAACGGATTCTTCGCTCTAATTATTGACAAAACTCCGCCGAAAATATTCCTTCCACCGACATTTGAGCTTTGCGAAGACAGGGAAATTTACCGGAAGATACGGCTTTATACTTCGGACAATATTTCAAAAATAAATAAAGATTCCATTCTTTGCATTATCGACGGCGAAACGTATCCATCGATCTTCGATCAAGACAGAAAATGGATAGAAGTCAGTTTACCGAAAGAGGTCATGGCAAGAGGAATGCATCATATATTTGCAAAGGCTTCCGATACTGCTGGCAACGAAGCTGTCTTCAGAGGATTGCTGACCTTTGAATAATACATTACTCAAGTTGGCAAACTTTTTTATTGTTAATTTTTAACGCTATCGATAGAATGATCAGATTATAATCAATTTCCCGCCTCAAATACCCCATCCATGGACTCTTCGGCGGTCGGCAACAT
>CAZVDF010000064.1:0-17789 GCA_964626055.1 uncultured Leptospirales bacterium | reverse complement strand
TGGTCGGGTACATTTAAAAGCATGACTATAACGGGGAATAATATTGTATCAACGCCTATAGGTTATTAGAAGCTATTTCAGAATTATTATTTTTTTTATTAATCATGGCCATTCCTGAAATTCGGGAAAGATAAACAGAATAGATAACATACTAATGCATAAAATAGTCTAAGCCCCCTAGCCCCCGAAGGGGGCACAAAAATGAAATGATGCCCAGAAAATCTATTTTTATTTTACAAATACTTTTTTTCCTAACGTTGCTAATTTTTTTTTCTACCGCATCTTCAATGAGCAAAGACCCTCAAAATATCAGTGATAACGAAGATCAAACAAAACTAAAAATAGAAGGAAGCCGCATAGCCCCGGGACTTCAACCCGCTAGTAACAATACGATACAAAAACCTGTTAAAAAAGAACAAAAAATAATATATTCCGGTTCTGTAAAAGCAGGCTTCGGTACGTTCAATTACAGATGGATTGTTAAACCCGATGGAACTACAGAACTGACAACGCTTGAATCCGCAGGCAGCGGAGATCTCCCGGCTAAAGAAAAAAAATTATTTATCCGGATAAATAAAGATGGGACAACAAAAATATATCAGGAATGGTTCCCGCTTCTTAACGAAAAAAAACCGCTTGCTCTCAAATACATTGTAGATGTTAAAACAACCGAGCTCTTTTCAGCATTTTCAAATATGAAATTACCAAACGACCCATCAGGTTCTTTAAGTCAAAAAGTTCAATCAATTAAATGGAATAAAATTTTTATTAAGAATAATATTAAATACCTTCCGGGCAATATCAATAATATTACTGACTATATAAATATTGCATGGAAGAAGAATAATAATCATTCGCCGGAATTAATCGCTTTTGTAAAAGATGGAACAAATTTAAAAATATATATTTTAATTAACGATCTTAACAATACTTCTAAGTTATTCATGGAGAAGTATTTTAAGTCAGATCATGGAAGAATTCCGTATCTTTCATATATTGCCACTGTAAGCAACAACGACCTGATGAAAGGTTTTAAATCTGCTTTTTAAAACATTCATTATTTTTATATTGATTATTCTGTCATTAAAAAATTTTTAACTCTTTGGTACTATCCAAGCCGGTGCCCCCCCGGGGGATAGGGGGGTTAGGTGCTTTTATAACAGTTACAATCTCTCTTTTTTATTTTCTTCTCCCAACATTCCGGAAGACTTCAATTTTTTTAATTAATTTAAGGCTCTTTAATCTTATTAATCCGGCCTTTAATTCTGATTAAATCAAAAAAAGCTTGATTTTAACAATATATTTTAGCGATGCTGGAACTTGCTTTTTCATTTAATGTAATATATTTACACGATGTAAACGACAAGATATTACGCCATGTAATAAAGTAATTATTAATATATAACGGTATTTCCATCATGATCGAAAGATATTCCAGAAAAGAAATAGCCGGCATCTGGACGCTGGAAAACAAGTTCAGGATATGGCTGGACATCGAGCTGGCCGCGTGCGAAGTGCAGGCGGAGCTGGGGTTTATTCCCGCAGAAGATATAAAGACAATAAAAAGCAAAGCGTCCTTTGATCTTAAAAGAATAGAAGAGATCGAGAACGAAGTCCATCATGATGTAATCGCGTTTCTAACATCCGTGTCGGAATTCGTGGGGCCCGCGAGCAGGTACATCCATTACGGGCTTACTTCAAGCGACATCGTCGACACCGCGCTTTCGATCCAGTGCAGGCAGTCGGGAGAGATCATCCTTAAAGATACAGATAAGCTGATGCAGGCGCTTAAAGAGCTTGCGCTAAAGCATAAGGATACCCCGTGCATGGGACGCTCCCACGGCGTGCACGCCGAGCCGACCACTTTCGGACTGAAGATCGCGCTTTATTTCAAGGAATTTGAGCGCAACAGGGAAAGGATTGAGAGAGCTGTTAAAAACATATCTTTCGGGAAACTTTCGGGAGCTGTCGGCACATTCAGCGCTATTTCCCCGGACATTGAAAAAAAAGTCTGCCAAAAGCTCGGCCTGGAGCCGGCGCCCATTTCAACGCAGATACTTCAGAGGGACAGACACGCCGAATTCATGGCAGCGCTCGCTATTACGGCAGGAAGCCTTGACAAGCTGGCTACGGAACTGCGACATCTTCAGCGCACCGAAGTCCGGGAAGCCGAGGAACCGTTCCAGAAGGGGCAGAAAGGCTCATCCGCGATGCCGCACAAGAGAAATCCGATTTTATGCGAACGCGTATCCGGCCTGTCGCGCGTAATAAAGTCGAACATGATAGCAGCACTCGACGACATGACTCTTTGGCACGAGCGGGATATCTCGCATTCATCGACGGAAAGAGTCATTCTTCCGGACTCGACTATTACTCTTGACTATATTCTTGATAAAATGACTTTTATAATTAAAAATCTTCAGGTTTACCCGGATAACATGAAGCGTAATATCGATCTGACAGGCGGTTTATTCTACTCGCAATCGCTTCTCTTAAGCCTCGTTGAAAAAGGAATGTCGAGAGAGGATGCATATTCAATCGTTCAGGGTATCACCATGCGCGTCTGGGCAAGAGAAGGCTCTCTGCAGGAACTTGCTCAAAAAGATAAAAATATCACGGCAAGACTTAATAATAAAGAACTCGATGCGATATTTGATCTCAGCAAGTATCTTAAAAATATCGATTATATTTTTAAAAAAGCGGAATTGGAATAGGATAGGTCGTCGGCTACGCCCGGCAAGAGTCGCCTCATGAGCAGAGACGAAGGACACGGCATTTATCTGTTTGCGACTTTCAGCTTTAGCTTGAGATTGCTGATTTCCTTCATGATCTTTTCTCTTTCGCCGAAATCCTTCGGCTTTTTCAGATCATGCAGTTTTTTAAGCTCTTTTTCAATATCCTCTTTGAACAGGTCGGATTTCTTATATGCCTTGACCGGGAAAATGGAAAGCTGGTTATCGTTTATTTCAACGAATCCGCCTTCAACCACCATATATTCAGCCTCATTTCCGTTTATCAGTCTTACTTCGCCGGTAGTGAGCTCGGCAATAAGAGGAGCATGATTATAAAGAAATCCCATGCTGCCGAAAAGAGCGGGCACAACAGCGTATTCTATATCTCCCTGATAGATATGCCCTTCGGGTGTGAGTACATTGCAGTTAATTTTTCTTTCCATGTTAAGCTCAATGCAACAATGATGCTGCCGAATAAATTATAAATTTTCCATAACTGTCTCTTCTATGCCGCGCCAGCTTTCAGCTTCTGCGCTTTTTCCACAACTTCCTCGATCGCGCCGGCCATATAAAAAGCCTGTTCTGGAATACTATCGTGTTTGCCTTCAATGACTTCCTTGAAACTGCGGATGGTATCCTGGATTGAAACGTACTTGCCGGGACGCCCGGTGAATTTCTCAGCTACAAAAAACGGCTGGGACAGGAATCTCTCGATCTTTCTTGCGCGCTGTACAAGCAGCTTATCTTCTTCGGACAGCTCTTCCATCCCAAGAATCGCAATAATATCCTGCAAATCCTTATATCTTTGAAGTATTCTTTTAACTTCCATAGCGACATTGTAATGCTCCGCGCCTACAATCTCTTTTGACAGGAGCCTTGATGACGACTCCAGCGGATCGACAGCCGGGTATATACCCTTTTCCGTAATGGCTCTCGATAGAACCGTGTTTGCGTCCAGATGGATGAATGCGGTAGCCGGCGCCGGGTCCGTAAGATCGTCCGCCGGAACATAAATAGCCTGTATCGACGTAATGGAACCGTGCTTGGTCGATGTAATCCTTTCCTGGAGCTGCCCCATTTCCGTAGCGAGCGTGGGCTGATAGCCTACGGCAGACGGCATTCTTCCGAGAAGCGCGGAAACCTCCGAGCCTGCCTGGGAAAATCTGAATATATTGTCAATAAAGAGCAGTACGTCTGATCCGGACATATCGCGGAAATATTCGCACATTGTAAGCGCGCTTAATCCGACGCGGAGCCTTGCTCCGGGGGGCTCGTTCATCTGCCCGTATACAAGACACGTTTTGCTGATAACGCCTGACTCCTGCATTTCCAGCCACAGGTCGTTCCCTTCCCTTGTTCTTTCACCGACTCCGGCAAAAACCGAATAACCGCCGTGATGCTCGGCAACGTTATTGATTAGTTCCATAATAACAACCGTCTTGCCGACTCCCGCGCCGCCGAAGAGCCCTGTTTTGCCTCCCTTTATGTAAGGCGCCAGCAAATCGATTACTTTTATGCCCGTTTCAAACATTTCCAGTTTGGGCTCAAGTTGGTCAAATACCGGCGGCGTCTGATGAATAGGTCTTCTTTCGGTTATATGGACTTCGCCTTTTTTATCAACAGGCTCGCCGAGAAGATTGAATACTCTTCCCAGGGTTTCATCGCCTACCGGAACGCTGATGGGCCCGCCTGTATCAATGACATCGGTGCCACGTCTTATGCCGTCCGTAGAAGCCAGAGCGACAGCTCTCACTTTATCGCCTCCGAGATGCTGCTGTACCTCGCATACAACTTTGACTTTCTTTCCCATAACTTCCGCTTCTACGTTAAGAGCGTTATAGATCTCCGGCAGACTGCCTCGCTGAAACTCGGCGTCTATTGTGGATCCGATTACCTGAACAACTTTTCCTATATTCATAAATAAGCTCCTTCTGCAATGACTGTCAATAAATACAAATTATATTATTCAAGAGCGGCAGCTCCGCCGACGATCTCGGCAATCTCGTTCGTAATTTTTGCCTGTCTGGCTCTGTTATACTTTATGGTTAATGTCCTTACCATTTCGCTTGCCGCGTCCGTGGCGTTCTTCATTGCCGCCCTTCTGGCATTCTGTTCCGCATATCCTGATTCCAGAAGATTTATGTAAAGCCTGAGACTGATATACCGGGGAATAAACGATGCCAGCATTATGTTTGGATCAGGCTCAAATATATACTTTTTACTGATTTTCCTGCTATCTGTCTTGGGATTTATTTTCCCGATTTCATCGATCGAAAGCGGAAGCAATCTGTAAATGACCGGTTTATAGGAGGACGACGAGAGCATTCTGGTGTGTGAAATGTAAATTTCGTTCACTTCCTCGCTTTTAAACAGATTGGTTAATTCGATTCCTAATTTTTCCGCGTCATTAAAGGTTATTTTATCTTCCAGATTATTATCCGATTTCATCAATGGCAAATTAATAAATTTAAAATAATTTATTCCCTTCTTGCCTATCGCTCTTAACACTACCTCGGCATTCTCTTCTCTTATCAATTTATCCCTGAAAGATACCGTATTATCTATGACATTCGTATTATAACCGCCGCAGAGACCGCGATTCCCGGTTATCATAAGGATAAGTTTTTTTGAAATAATCCTGCTGGTCTTGAACCAGCTGTTGTCCGCAATGGCAACTCCGGAATCCAGTATAACGCCGATTATCTGCTCCAGCTTCTCCTCGTAAGGCTTGGAGTTCACCAGACGGACCTGCATTTTCTTCATTTTTGAGGTCGAAATCATTTCCATCGTTTTTGTTATTTTTTTCGTGCTGGAAACTGATTTGATTCTCTTTAAGATTTCTCTTTGTGTTGCCAAATTTCAAACCCCTGTTATATCCACGGCTGTCAGTTCGATATTGTTTCATTCCCGTTTATGGGAGATAGTTCGAGGGCTGATCTGGAATATTATGCCTTGTACTTTTCAGCAAATTCCTTTGCAATCCTGGATAATTCTTCTTCTTTCTTTAACTCGCCCGATTTTATTATATCTTCAAGAATGCCGGGATGGGAATCCCTCAGCATCTTTAAATACTTTTGTTCAAAATCTTTTACGTGTTCCAAGTCGATCTTATCAAGGTGGCCCTGAGTGCCGGCAAAAATAATTGCAGTCTGCTCTGCCACCGACATCGGAACATACTGTTCCTGTTTCAGAATCTCTACAAGCCTTCTTCCCCTGTCAAGCTGAGCCTGCGTAGCCGCATCGAGTTCAGTTCCAAGCTGCGCGAAAGCTTCAAGTTCCCTGAACTGAGCAAGATCGAGCCTGAGCGACCCGGCGTATTTACGCATAGCTTTTATCTGGGCATTGCCTCCGACGCGCGATACCGATATACCCACGTCTACCGCCGGCCTTACACCGGATGCGAATAATCCCGGCTGGAGGTAAATCTGGCCGTCAGTGATTGAAATAACGTTTGTAGGTATGTATGCCGAAACTTCCCCTTCCTGCGTTTCAATTATAGGAAGCGCCGTAAGCGATCCCCCGCCCAGGTCGTCCGAGAGCTTTACCGATCTCTCGAGAAGTCTCGAATGGCAATAAAAAATGTCTCCGGGGAACGCCTCTCTTCCGGGAGGTCTGCGCAGCAACAGCGATAACTGCCTGTATGCATTTGCCTGTTTTGTAAGGTCGTCATAGATACACAGAGTGTCCTTTCCCTGCTCGAACATGTAGTATTCAGCCATTGCGCAACCCGCGTACGGCGCAATATACTGAAGCGGTGCCGGATCCGATGCGCTGGCTGTTACGACAACCGTATAATCCATTGCACCGTGCTCTTCCAGTTTCTGGACGACTGCCGCAACTGTAGATGCCTTCTGCCCTATGGCAATATAAAAACAAATTACATTCTGGCCTTTCTGGTTGATGATCGTATCGACGGCAATAGCCGTTTTCCCGGTTTTTCTGTCGCCGATTATAAGTTCTCTCTGACCGCGGCCGATCGGGATCATCGAGTCGATAGCCTTAATGCCGGTCTGAAGCGGAACTTTAACAGGCTGCCTGTCCGCTATACCAGGAGCTAAAAATTCAACGGGACGCATTTTATCCGTGTTTATGGGTCCCTTATTGTCCAGCGGAACCCCAAGCGGGGTAACAACCCTGCCGAGAAGGTCGTCGCCTACCGGGGTCGCGAGAACCCGGTTCAGCCTCTTAACCGTATCGCCTTCCTGAATGGACAGATAGTCGCCCAGAATAACAGCTCCGATGGAATCCTCTTCAAGATTGAATACCAGCCCCTGAACGCCGTTCTGGAACTCAAGCATTTCGCCGGCCATCGCTTTCTCAAGCCCATACAGCCTGGCAATACCGTCCCCAACCTGCAGAACGGTGCCTACTTCGCTGACGTCCAGTTCGGATTTATAGGTCTCTATTTCCTTTTTAATTATCGATTTGATCTCTTCTGCTTTAATCTTCATACGCCGTCGCGCCCCCAACCTTTGTTTCAATAAGTTTTGCCCTCATAATATTCAGATCTTTTGCTATGGATCCATCGATTAATGTATCATCAATCCTGATTACTATACCGCCGAGAATGGAATTATCAACCGATTCTTCGATAATTACATCCTTCTTCAATTTATTGCCGATTGACCTTTCTATCTCCTTCAGGACGCCAGGCTCCAGTTTAGCGCTTGTGGTTATATAAACCTTCTGCCTGTTGTTCTTCTGGTCGATCAAATCAACTAAATAACTATGGATATAAGGAGTAAGCGACTGACGGTCGTTGTCAATAAGAACTTTGATGAAATTAAGCATTTGCTGGCAAAATTTACCCGAAAATAATTTCTCTATGAGTTCTTTCTTTTTATCTCTGGATATGACAGGAGCGTTAAGGAACACCATAAATTCCTTTTCTTTTGAGATCAACTCACTGAAGGAGCCAAGCTCTTCTTCAACGCGGGGAAGAATTTTATTTTCCAGACCCACGTCAAGCAATGCGCCCGCATATATTTTAGCTATTTCCTTGTCAGCCACTACCCGATACCTTTATTTTTTAGTATAATAATTATTGGTTACTGAATACTATCAACCTTCCTGAGAGCATCTTTGACAATTGCTTCCTGATCTTCCGGTTTTAAATTTTTTAAAATAATTTTCGACGCAATATCAGTAGCTATATTAACAATCTCAAGTTTAAGCTCACCCAGCGCTTTATCCTTGGCAGCGATTATTTCCCGTTTTGACCGGTCGGCAGCTTCTTTTGCTTCCTGGCCGGCTTTTGCGATGATATCGGCACGGATCTTTTCAGCGCTCGCCTTCCCTTCCGCAATAATTCTTGCGGTCTCCTCGTTCGCCTTGTTCAGTATCTCCTTATTTTTATTAAGGATCTCATCGGCTTCAAGTCGGGCTTTTTCGGCTCTTTCAATATCGCTTCTTAATTTTTCTGCCCTCGAATCAAGACCGGCAACAATAGGCTTCCATGCTGCTTTCCAGAGAATAAGAACCAGTACTATAAAGGTAATTATTGTCCACAACAGCAGACCCGGGTCGAGCTTTAGCAAACCTTCTTTTAAGGCTTCCATAAAAAATTACCTGCTTCTAAATTTGTAACTTACTTTGTTGCAAGCATAAACATGATAACCAGAGCGAAGAAAGTAAATCCTTCAATAAGAGCGGCTGCAATGATCATTGCAGTTCTTAAATCGCCCAATACTTCCGGTTGTCTGGACATGCTTTCAAAGGCACTGCTTGCCAATTTGGAAATACCCATAGCTGCGCCAAAAACGATTAATCCGGATCCCAAACCTCCGCCGAGATAAGCCATAGTTAGAGCATCCATTTACGCCTCCTGTAAAATTGTGTAATTTTATAATTCATTTTAATATCAAAAATATTGATATTATTAAATTGCAATTTTTAAAAACCAAAACTAACTCCGAACATGCATGAACCGATAACTAGTGAGCATGCAAGGATGAACCGATAAACATCGCCGAAAGAGAAGTAAAAATATATGCCTGTATAAAAGCCACAAGCAGTTCAAGCATATAAATCATTAAAGCGCCCGCGACCGATCCGATCCCGACGAAATAGGACTGGAACATCATAACAAGATATAAAAATATAATTACTACGACATGTCCGCCCGTCATGTTGGCAAAAAGACGGATTGTGAGTGAAAACGGCTTGATAACAAGACTAATTAACTCGATCGGGAACATCAGTATATAAAGAAATGCCGGCACGCCGTGAGGTATCAATCCTCTAAAATATCCGTAAGGCCCCTGTTTAATAATGCCGACTCCAAGCATTCCCGCCAAGGTGCAAAGCGCCAGACCTGCGGTAACTGCCAGGTTGCTTGTAGAGCTCTGGAACCAGGGAATAAGACCCAATAGATTGGAAAGGAGGATAAAAAAGAAAAGGGTACTGAAATAAGGCATCGCTTTTTTTACATAATGATGATCGAAATTTGATTCAATAATATCGTCATGCACAAAACTGATCAGGGCTTCCCATAAATTTACCCATTTTGAGCCGGAAACGTCGCCTTTTTTTAAGGTCCTGGCAATCGGTATAAAAATCAGCAACAGCATAATCGATACGATCCACATCATGATAACCAATTTGGTAATTCTCATATCGAAAATGCCGAACAATTTTTCGTTTAATATATGTTCGTTCAGATAATTGACGGGCCAGAAATTGAGAAAGCTGTCGCCGAGATGATGGATAACTATTTTACCGACCGACTCCTCTTCGCCGTGACCGCCGCCTTCGGCTGATAACGGCAAAAGGTTGATCATTTGAAGAAAACGGAACATTTTAATAATCCTTTAAAAAAATTATTAAAAACTAAAGCCACTTTGTTTTATTTTTATTTTTATTACTTTCTTCTTTAAGCATCCTTTCCATGTGCCTGAGGCCATTAATAAGATTATAAATTCCGCCGCCGAATCCTACAATTGCCCCTAATGCCACGAATAACGGACTTGAGTTCAAATAACTGTCCAGTCTGTAACCGCCATAGACAAAGAGTACCATAAAAAAGGCAAGTTGAATACCAAGCGTTGAATACGCGAATATCGACTTAGTAGTATTCCTGTTAATCAAAATAAACCGGCAATATTATTGTGAATAATTTTCAATCGGTTCTTAACTCAACAATAATATTTATTGTTTTATGATTAAGACATAATTACAATATAGCTAGATTACGTCAATAAAAAATATTCGGTTTTAAAAAAAATAAACCACCCTGCAGCAAGCTGCCGATGCTATCGCATCGGTCTCCGCCTTCGGCGCTTTCTTGATCGTCTGTTATGGAAAGGAATCCGCGCATAGCCCGTATACCCAACGGATAAAATACCGGTGGAACGCCGCTACAGGCGGCGGTTTTATTCCATAATAAATGTTAAGCGGATTTAATTCGCAGCCGACAATAAATTTGTAACCGAAAAAAATCAAGGACGATATTATGAAATTATCCGCAGAAATAATAAAATCCGAAAAAGAGTATATTGCCAGATGCCCGGAACTGGATATAAACTGCTACGGATATAACAGGAACGAAGCTATCAGACGCCTCAGGAGCGTAATACGGTTTTACATTTCTTCCGCAAAGGAACTCGGCCTTGAGATAGACGAACTCACCGCAATCTCTCTGAACGGAGAAAACGAGTTTGATAACCAGGTAAAATCCAATCCATCAAATTCAGTTAATTAATCTTATGCCGTAAAACACACCGGGAATTAACATTTCTTTATGACGCTTTTATCTCTATTTATTTATCGCCTTCCAGCTGAGATTCATCAAGTTTAAACGCATAATCCTGAAGCATCTGCGCGGTCCAATTCTTTCTTTTTTCCGATCTTTTCATGCTGAGCAAAGTTCTTTCTATTCTTTCTTTTACTGTATTGAAAGGCTCGGGCTGCTTAACATTTTTATTGCCTGTTCTTACCATCTTATAATACCGGTTTTCCTTGTTTTTGTCATACTCTTCCCTGATCTCGTTGTATGTTACTTTTATATCCGTTGAAAAAAGTTTATTCGTATACTGGCTTGCAATGATCCTGTCCGTAGCGTTCTGCATTTCTTTTAAATATTCCGGATCTTTATCAATCCCCTTGTTGATCGCTTCGCGCTTTAAAATTTCACCCTGAAAATAATTTTTTGCCAGGTTTTTTCTCTGCTCGTCATTTAAATTTATTTTAGACTTTCCCGCCGGATCCATGCCGTATTGCCTTAAGTCGATCCTTCTATTAAGATCGCCAACCGTATAATTCTTTTCCCCTATTTTGAATAAAACGTCGGCCCTGTTCCCGCTTGTCGCCTTTTCAAAAAATTTCACGTCAGGCGCAGCCATGAGTTTATCGATATATTCTTTAGTATAATTTCTCAACAGGCTGTTTTTAAGATTAACGGCCTGATTTTTATTTTCGATGATTTTTTCTATATTCTTATCGGTCAGTTCCTCAGCATCCTCGACCTTGATTATATAAATACTTTTCGGCGAATCCTTCGGGACACCGACCGGCTCTTTCGTATACTCCCCCTTTCGTAAGGAAAAAGCCGCATCGGAAAAGTCCGGGGGCATCATATTCCTCACAATAAAGCCGACTTCCCCGCCTTTTTTCTTTGAAAAATCGTCGGAATACTGTTTTGCAAGCTCTTCAAAGCTTTCCCCTTTGTTCAGCTTTTCAATTATTTCTTTCGCCTTTTCCGTTGTCTCGCTGACTCTTTTTCCAAGTTCCTGCCTGCTTAAATTTACTCTTTTATTTTTTTGTTTGGGATCTATCTCGAAATCCTTTATCCTTAACATTATCTGCCTTACTTTGATAGCGGGTTCCCTGAACTGAGCCCTGTTCTTTATTTCCTTATCATAAAATCGCTTTATTAATATGTTCTCGGTAGAAATATCCTTAAAAATGCGGAAATTCTCGTTATTATCGAATCCATCCGCTTTTGCTTTCGCTATTGTAATCAGCTCGACAGCCATAGTTTCAATTCTTTCTTTCTGTTTGCTTTTGCTTTTAAGCAACGTCTCTCTTGAGAAACGTCTGGAATCGAGCCATTTATAAAAATCGCCTCTTGTGATAGTTCCGTCTTTGTATGTTGCAAGTATATCGCTATCCCTTTTGCATCCGAAAATGCCGCCGATAAGCACAATTAAAATAACAACCGTGATTTTTTTCATTTTCTCCTCCGTAATTGCTCAAACTGTTTATGTCTCATCTGGATTTTTTAATATAACTATTGACAAAATTTGCCTGTTGCATATTATAAATTCAAAATCTAATCATATATTAAAAACGGATCAATTTGGCGCACATATATAATTAAAATTAAATATGTGTCAATAATTATTCGAATTTTAAAGCGCGATCGCAGTCTGGACAATAATTTAGCAGAATATTAATGAATGACAAAAAAAAATATTTAAACAAGCTTACCAGAATTCTTACACGGGAAGAATGGGGGAAATTTTTAGCCGATACAGACAGTTTAATAGATACCGGGTATAAATATTTAGAGCGCGAGGAATTTAAAAAAGCGTTTAAAATATTCAGCATGATAATAAGGCTTAAAGGAATAGATCCCGACAGCCTGAACGGGCTCGGTGTGGCGCTTTGTGAACTTGGCAGGTTGAAGACCTCAATGGTGGTGCTGGAAAAAACCGTAGAATTATTTCCGGATGACGCGATCACGCTCGCGAACATTGCAGGAGTATACTGGGACGAAGGTGAGCTTGAAAAAGCCGTATATTATTACACCAGATCGCTGGATATCGATAAATACATTTCAGAAACCCACCTCAATCTGATCAACCTATATTACGAGCAGGGCGATCTGTTCTGCGCATATATCGCCTGCCTTAATCTTCTTGAACTTTTCCCTGATAATATACAGGCAAAAGAGACAAGGAACGACCTTATTCTGGATATGGGAATGTGTGTTTATTAGAAAGCATCCCGTGAGAGGCATTCTCAAATGGACTTTGGGTCAATCACAAAACCCGGGCTTCAGTTCTGAACAATGCCCCGGAAATAATACCAGGTACCCGGCTTCAAACGTCTATAATGCCGTTTCGAGAGGCGATGTTTTGAAAGTATCCCCCGGTCCGTTTATTTTTAAAGAAAAAAATCTGAGCAATTACCCATATGTCACCCCGGAAAATTATGCCGGAATAACGGATTTAAACATGCCGGACCTGACCGGCGATTTAACATAAACCGAATAAAAGCACAGGAACATATTTCAGGACTGATGAATAAATATCAGAACATATACGCCAGCGAGCCGGAAGATATTGAAGAATTCTGGAGAAACTACCCGTACTTCAATCCCGGTATCCTGACTGATGAAAATAGCAAATACAGGTATCAGTTCATTTTACTTGCAGATACGGCGGCTGATGACGCGACATTGCATGAAATGCTGAATCAATATTTAAATGTTAAGTTCAATCCGGTCTCCGATTACAGAAGCCTTGATGAGAACCTTGAAAAATTTTCAGAGCTCGCCGCGGAATCAAGCGTGATCATCGGCAATATACTCGGAAGGGCGGCCTTTCCTGAAAATATCAATATGCTGCTGAAAGAGACAGCGTCGGTAGCCCGCACTGATGATATAAAAGAAATGATAATTCTATACGGCAAGCAAAATAACGACAGGATCAGATATGAAATCGTGAGAAAAATCGGCCTCACCATTATGCTGAGCAGAGTCAAGAATACTCCTGCTTTTCAGAAATCATTCGGAAATAATCATTTTATCAACATGCTTTTTTTTAAGCAGCTTAACCTGAAACAGCAGAGAGAAATCGGGGGACCCGGTACTGAATTATATTACTGGCTGGATGAAAACGATAAACTTATTTTTTCTTACGATGGACAGAATGCGATTATTTCGCACAATGCAGCGTGTACGGAAAGATTAAAAAAAAGAAAAATGGTTTATGAACTGCAAAAAGAAATTATCCATCCGCAGATCACCCGGGCAGGTAACAGGGTATTGAAATACATCAGCAGGGTAAAGAACAAGCACGAAGACAGGGAAGACTACACTTCGGTAATTGAAAAAATCATCAGGAAGAATATTTTTTTCCCGGCCGATATAACCGACATATATGGCGTAACTTTCGTCGTGGAATCCGGGAAGGACACCCCCGTGCTCATAAGCGAGATTGAGACTTTCCTCGGCGGGACAAACACGCGGAAAAATGAAAAAATCATAGAAAAAGAATTGAAAGAAAAAATCTCCCGCGGCAGCGGAGAGAATTTTAAAATCTGGAAAAGCGTATATGACATTACATTGCCGAATGAAATGCTCGAGATGATAAATTATTCAAAAGAGCGGATAAAAATCGACATTTCCCAGTTGGAAAGAATTGCCGCGCCGCTGAGCAGTTTAGAAGGCATGGCGAATTTGAAGTCTTTGATCAGCAGGCATATCTCCGAAAAGGAAAAGGAGATAAATAATCTTTCCGGGCTTCAGAAAATGTACAGAAAGATGCCCTTTGACATCTATCTTGAGGTTCAGATACAGGATCTGAATTCATATCTTTCCGGCAAATGCCACGGATGTGAAACGGAATATAACTTATATAAACATAATCAGGTAATGTCATCAAGCTTTTATAAATTGTTCCCCGGAAAAATATATAAATCTGCTCTGATGAATGCCTTCAATACGGATTAATTCAGGAGTATCCGGCAATCAGCTTCACCGGTGAAACTGATTGCCGATCTCAACGCCTGTCACGCCTTCTGTCGGCATTACTGCTAAACGCGTCGGGATCTTTTCCCAGGACGGTTTTTTTGAACAGGGGAAGATTTTTGCGGTTGACCACCGAATCATAATGTAGAACTCCTTATTTTATTATGGAACAGTGAATGCGATCAGTATTTTTTAAATGAATAAGAACACCTTGTAAAAAGACAGGGTCACTGCATTTTTTAAAGTAATTTACTCAAGTTGACTGACTTTTATTACACGATTTCTTAATACTATCGATAGAATGATCAGATTATTATCAATTTTCCGCCTCAAATACCCCATCCGTGGACTCTTCGGCTGTCGGCAACATCGAGTACAGGATGTAACGAATGCCGCAAAGGCCACGGATGGCCGAGAGCGGCCATGTTGCCTTAAAATTGATAATAATCTGATCATTCTATCGCAGATGTTTAAAAAAACGTCAGTCAAGATGAGTAATTTAGAGCAAAAACAGATCGGCTGCCCACAACAATACGCATATTATGCTTGACTTTTATCAAATAATTATTATGTTCGGGTAATGTGTATAAAAGAAAGTTCTGCTTATACGCATTTATGGAAAGCTTTGCCTTCCCCTTTTTCAAAAATAATAAAAAAAATCAGGTGCGATGCCATGTTCAGATACAAGGACATTTACATTACCAATTTTGATTACGAACGTCTGGAAGAAATGTTAAACAGACATATTGCCGGCAGCAAAATAGAGGTCATTACCGCTAAAAATCTGACATATGAGTTAAATAGGGCGAAGAAAATAGATTCAAAAAACATACCGCCTGATTATGTTACAATGAATTCAGTTTTAGAATTAAAAAACCTCGCGAAACCGGATATGCATCAATTCAGGCTGGTTTTCCCTGAAGATGCTGATCCGGAAAACGGCAAATTGTCTGTTCTTGCCCCGATCGGCTCAGCCGTATTGGGTTATCGCCAGGGCGAAGTCGTTAAATGCGATACATCTTCAGGAGAGGAATACTTTCAAATCGAGAAAATAATATATCAACCTGAAGCTGCCGGGGATTTTAATCTGTAGTTATTTATGTATAAGAATATCCCGCTGCGGGATCCTTATTTAAAAATTAATTATTATAATTTAGAGGTATAGCGCCATGAAGAGAACAAACAATACTCTTATTACATTTTTTGATCATGACCGTCTCAGAGAAATGTTGAATAAATATAGCGTCAGCAGCAAAGCCAGGGACATGGTTTCCGTTCAAAGACTGGCAGAAGAAATTAAAAGAGCAAAAAAGATAGATCCGAAGAAAATTCCCTCTGATTTTGTGACGATGAATTCGGTTTTTGAATTAAAAAAAATTGGAGAGTCCGGAAAATTTCAATTCAGACTTGTGTTCCCGAACGAAGCCGATATTGGAAAAGGCAATATTTCCGTTCTTGCCCCGGTAGGCACAGCGGTGCTGGGTTACCGCGAGGGCGACATTATAAGATGGGAAGTCCCGGAAGGCGATAATCAATATCAGATCAAAAAAATCATTTATCAGCCGGAAGCGGCAGGGGATTATCACCTGTAGCGGTTTTTAAATACGCTTTAAACGACGAATTCCCGCCGGAAATATTTATTTTTTTAATTCCCCAGACGAAAGTTCTTCCATGTCGAATTTCCAGTAAGGACCTTCCTTGACAAACGCCAGCTCCATGCCGTTTTCGAGACGCGCGGAAGCTTTACCGTTGCCGGTATCAACGCCTGTAATTTTATATTTTGTTATTTCCCTTAATAAGTCATCCTCAGTTGTCTTGCCGATGGAAATCTGTATATTCAGATAATCCCTTACCGAAATATTCTTCAGGCTGTCGGCGTCTTTATTAAATTTTTTCCCCAGAGCATTAAGCTGAGATTTATCCATCAGAGAAAACATTTTAATGATAGTGCGTATTTTCTCTTTGCTTCTTTCAGACAGCACTTTTTCCATCCGAGCACCGTCGAATTTAACATAAGCGCTTTTAAAATGATCAAATGCCTCTTCTGGAGAAGCGGGGCCGTCCGAACTGCAAGAAAAAAACAATATTAAAATCGCTAAAATACAGGATATTCTCAGTAAATACATTTAAAACCTTCAACTCCTTTGTCTATGATCATATTGTCAATAAGTCTTGTTGTGCCGAAAAATGCCGCAAGCGCAATCACGGATTTATCTTCAATTAAATCGACTGGCTGAAGAGTTTTATAAGAAGCTATTGAGATATAATCCACTTTATCGGGTTTGCCTTCATTGACTGTCTGTTGCATTTTTTTAAGAATAGCAGCGGATTTCACTTCGCCGGACTTGATCATTTCTTCGGCTGTCCGAAGGCTTTTATATATCGCAAGGGCGCGCTTCCGCTGATCCGGAGAAAGATGCTTGTTGCGAGAGCTCATTGCAAGCCCTTCTTTCTCTCTCATAGTGGGCGCAATAATTATCCTGACCGGGAAGTTTAAGTCTAATACCATTTTCTCTATGCTTACTGCCTGCTGTATATCCTTCTGCCCAAAAACGGATACATCCGGCTGCACTATGTTAAAAAGCTTGCTTACGACTGTAAAGACGCCGCGGAAATGTCCTTTCCTGAAAGCTCCGCACAGATGATCGGTGAGCGTAAGCACATCGACATACGTCAGCCTGTCCCTGTACATCTCATCGTCTCCCGGCAGGAACACAAGATCGACACCCGCGCTCTCCGCCAGGCTCAGATCCCGCTCAGTTTCGCGCGGATAGTTCTCGAAATCTTTTTTGTCGTTGAACTGTATTTTGTTCACGAATATGCTCATCACCTGAAAATCAGCATGCTCTCCGGAAATCTCCACAAGCGATAGATGCCCGTCGTGCAAATAACCCATTGTAGGGACAAAGCCGATTCTCTTCCCCGCCATCTTCTGCTCAGATATTATTTTTCTTACTTCATCTATTGTTTTTGCGATCTGCATAAATGCCACCGATAACCTTTTATTTGAGACGGCCTCTATTTTTTTATTTTTTCTCCAAAAATCCCGGGGAATGCAATACTTTTATTTTTTATTACAAAATATTTTGGCTCATTCCGAAATGTTGGGAAAGGTGAATAAAAAGAGAATATGTAATTGTTGTGAATATACTTAGCCCCCTATCCCCCGGAGGGGGCACCGGCTTGGATAGCACCATAGAGTTAAAATGCTTATTTATAACTTCCGGTCTCTTGGCATATATTAGTATGAAATAATTTATTAATGATAATAGATAAGGAATAATATAGAAAACCAATTATAAATAACTCTTCTTGACTGACTTTTTTATAAACATCTGCGATAGAATGATCAGATTATTATCAAT
>CAZVDF010000063.1:0-18171 GCA_964626055.1 uncultured Leptospirales bacterium | reverse complement strand
CGCTTGCGGGAGAGGGGTTGGGGGTGAGGGTAAATATTTTTTTTAAGATTATGTCTCAACATCGACAAGCAAATATACGG
The DNA here is from genome assembly GCA_964626055.1 of uncultured Leptospirales bacterium. Lineage (GTDB taxonomy): Bacteria > Spirochaetota > UBA4802 > UBA4802 > JAFGDQ01 > JAFGSG01. Next base: position 18,091 of record CAZVDF010000063.1, on the reverse strand, counting down.
TATATGTCTGAATAAACGCGGCTGTTACATCGCGGATTTTAAATCGATATGTTCTGGATTTGTCCTATTTATCTTCAATTATTTTAAGAGAGGTACCGCTGGTTCTTTCTGTTTTTTCCTGAGCAGTGAAAAGGATTATTACTTCCGTACGGACATTCTTCTTGATAATAAAATAATAATCCCTCGCAATTTTTCTTAATAGATCAAGCCCTCTCCCGCTTTCGGAAATCCTGCTTTCTATTTCTTCGCCTGTCTCGTAGGCTTTTAAGATCATCTGGCTCTCTTTTATCGCGTTATTCAGGTTTTCGAGTATCATCATTTTTGTGAGCTTGCCGCGATAATCATTAATTGATATTCCGTATCCTTTGTTGTTTTTTGCCAGAAAAACATCGACATATTCGTCTTTTTTTAAAGTGATCTGTTTCCTTTCTTCTTTTTGTTTTTTGTATCCGTGCGAATGATACAGAGCATTTATTATTACTTCATTAAGCACAAGTTTTAATACAATTTTATTTTCAATTTTCAGGTTCCATTTTTCAATCTGCGCGAAAATTTTACCGATGTATCCCGGAACTTTATTCGATGAAGTTATCCGTATTTTTTTAATTTCCTCAATATCCTGCATATAGTTCTTAATGCCGAATACATTTTTTTTTGTTATCAGTTTATTTGCAAGATTGGCCACCTCTTCCTTGTAAAGCGGTTTGCATAGAACATTTCCGATGCCTTCCTGGAAGATGCGTTCAAAAAAATTATCGATCTCCTTCTCGGTTATCATCATCATCGGGATATAGGGGTAGTAGCTCTTGATGTAATTATAGAGTTCAAAGGCATTATTCCCGGGCAGGTCGACTTCGGATACTATCAGGTCGAAATCAAATGTCTTTAATTTCGACATGGCGTCGAAGGCAGATTCGGAGACTTCAACATTATATCCGAATTCCCTGAATAATCCGGCTACCGAATCTTTGTCTGAAGATACGTCTACAAGCAGAACATTATACATTTATCCTAGCTCTTCTCGATTCTTTCGGTTATTTTTTTATCCAGTTCCTTCAGCAGAAGTATATTTTTAATATCGTCGGCAAATAATAATACAGCAAAATTATCTTTGACATGCAGAAATGCTCTGTCCTGGTTAAAGCCTGCAAATTCGCTTATCTTCTTTAGTTCATCTTTTATAAATGACGATTTCCTGTATTGGATGATATAACAAACAATATCATCCCTGTGGGGCGTTTCTTTTCTTGAAAGAATTGTCAGATGGATGGAGGATATTTGATTGTGATCTCCGCCGGGATAAATTTTATCGGTCAGCTTTTCAATAGCTGTTTTATCGAATGTCCATGGATTGGTTTTTAACGTTTTTTTATATATATCAGGAATTATCGCGTACATGAAGCCATCCGGTATATCCTCCGGCATCAGCCTGATCCTTTCAATTAATGACATTGTGCCGGCGTTCTGCGGCAAACCTATGGAATTTGATATAAAAATGACTCCGATAATCAGAATTGCCGCCACGGGTATTGTAACTTGTTTTTTCATGATCACCTCTTGATACTTATTTTAATTTGTTGCATTGCTCGGGGAATTGTAACAGATTATTTATAAAAATATATTCCCGCCTGCAATCGGGATAGATATTTGAGAATTATGAATTATATTATGCTAAAACTCTATTTATAATAGATGTCGGTAAAATAAGAAACTACTTTACAATAAATTCGCGTAACAAATTTTTTATGCGACATAATATTTTAATTGACTTATGCCGTCATATATATCTAATAATTGCATCTGCATTTAATGTAATAAACCCGTTCAAATAATAAACGACCACCAGGGGAACTGGTGTTTTAAAAACAACAATAAAATACATTTTTACAGTACTATCTTGGTCGTTTGTTATGAAAAAGAATCCGGGCATAGCCCGTATTCCCACCGGTGAAAATCCCGGCGGACCGCCGCCAAAGACGGTGGTTTTATTTCATAATAAAAAAATAGCTTAATACAGACGTAAAATAAAATTTTTTATTTTTCCGGCTTTTTAATTGAATTGTTCCGCAGTTTTAAAAGGGGGGGCATGATAAATGAATCAATCGACATCGAAATATATTCGCAAGAGAGACGGCAGAATCGTCCCTTTCGATCCCGATAAAATTACCGAAGCCATTTTCAAAGCCGCCAGAGCCGTCGGGGGAACGGACAGAGAGCCTGCAAAAAGCGTATCCGATTCCGTAATGGGGATTCTGGATATACTATGCAAGGACGAAAGAATCCCGACGGTTGAGAATGTTCAGGACCTTGTTGAAAAGATCCTTATTGAGAAAGGCCATGCAAAAGTCGCAAAAGCTTATATTCTATACAGGGAACAGCACAGAAAGATAAGAGAAGCAAAAGCCCTGTTCCAGGAAGGCCTGGGACTTGTAGATGATTATCTCGATAAATCCGACTGGCGGGTGAACGAGAACAGCAACATGAGCTATTCGCTGCAGGGACTCAACAATCATATAGCATCCGCCATTACTGCCAAGTACTGGCTTGAAAGAATTTATCCTCCGGAAATCCGAGAAGCTCACGTAAACTGCGATCTGCATATACATGATCTTGGGCTTCTGTCCGCTTACTGCGTCGGCTGGGATCTGAAGGATCTTCTTTTAAGAGGCTTCGGAGGAGTAAAGGGAAAGGTCGAGAGCAGGCCCGCAAAGCATTTCAGGAGCGCGCTCGGGCAGGTTGTGAATTTTTTTTATACGCTTCAAGGCGAGTCGGCGGGCGCGCAGGCGTTCGCCAATTTCGATACTTATCTCGCTCCGTTTATAAAATACGATAATCTCTCCTATGCCGAAGTAAGGCAATGCCTGCAGGAGTTCATTTTCAACATGAATATACCGACGCGCGTCGGTTTTCAGACGCCTTTTACCAACGTTACAATGGATATGGTTATTCCCGGAAATATAGCCGATGAATATGTTGTTATAGGCGGCGAGGTAACGGACAGAAAGTATTCCGAGTTTCAAAACGAGATGGATATTTTCAATTCCGCATTCGCCGAGTGCCTGGTCGAAGGCGATGCAAAAAACAGAATATTCACATTCCCGATCCCTACATATAATATTACAAAAAATTTCGACTGGGAAAATCCGAAGCACAGAAGCCTCTGGGAAATGACGGCGAAATACGGCATACCCTATTTTGCTAATTTTATTAATTCGGACATGGATCCGGAAGACGCCAGATCGATGTGCTGCCGCTTAAGGCTCGATAACCGCGAACTCCGCAAAAGGGGAGGGGGACTCTTCGGAGCGAATCCGTTAACGGGAAGCATCGGCGTTATTACGGTCAATATGCCGAGGCTTGCGTATAAATCGAAGACAGAAAACAAATTTTTCAACGCCCTTGCTCAGCTTATGGACCTTGGAAGAGACGCTCTCGAAATAAAAAGAAAGGCGCTGGAAAGCTTTACCGAAAACGATCTCTATCCTTATACGAAATATTATTTATCTGACATTCGTCAAAGGACCGGGAAATACTGGGTAAATCACTTTTCGACTATCGGGATCATTGGAATGAATGAAGCCTGTCTTAATCTTTTAAACAGGGATATTTCAACAAAAGAGGGAAAGGAATTCACTCTCAGGGTCCTGGAGTATATGAGGAACAGGATATCCGAATACCAGGAGGAAACAGGCAATCTGTTCAATCTTGAGGCTACACCGGCCGAGGGTGTTACATACAGATTTGCCAAGCACGATAAAAATGATTTCCCGAAACTGATTACCGCAGGTTCCGGCGAGCCGTATTATACAAACTCCGTTCATTTGCCCGTCGACAGCAATGCGGACGTATTCGAGCTTCTCAATCATCAGGACGCGCTTCAGTCAATGTTCACCGGAGGGACTGTGGTTCACTGCTTCCTGGGCGAAAAAATCGATGATCCGCAGATGGTAAAACTGCTGGTAAAGAAAATAGCGGAGAATTACTCGATCCCGTATTTTACGATTACCCCGACATTCAGCGTCTGTCCCGTCCACGGATACATCCCGGGTTCGCATCTATTCTGTCCGTACGAGCACAGCGAAGAAGACCTTGAGGCTTTCGGAATTGATGTCGATAATAAAGATAAGGAGGCGGCGTACAAAGCTGCCAGCTGATAGATCAACCCCACCCAATGGGAAGGGATTGGATTTCAAAATAGTGCTTTTTCGAGGTATATATGTCAAAAGAAAGGAAAGTCCCGGTCGAGGTTTATTCCAGGGTTGTAGGTTATTTCAGGCCAGTAAACCAATGGAATAAAGGAAAGCAGGAAGAATTCTATGACAGAAATGAATTCTCACCAAAAGAAATGATAGCGCGCGTAAATGGAAATCAAAGGTCTGCGCAAAACATCGCTTGTTGATTATCCCGGAAAATTAAGCGCTGTCGTTTTTTTCTCCGGCTGCAATTTTTTATGCGGATTTTGCCAGAATCGGGATCTTGTAGCCGGGAGCGACAGACTGGACTCTTATTCTGAAAATGATGTACTTGAATTGTTGAGGGAGCGATCCTCACTTGTTGAAGCGGTCGTTATTACCGGCGGTGAGCCCACACTTTCAAAAGGGATCGATTCATTTTTAAAAAAAATTAAAGAAATTCCTCTTCTTGTCAAAGTTGACACAAACGGTTCAAACCCTGAAATAATTAAAAAATTTCTGGATGATTACCTGATAGATTATGCGGCAATAGATATTAAGACTTCACCGGAAAAATACATTCTTGCTGCTGGCGTAAATACCGATTTCGATGTTATTAAAGAGACCGTTAAACTCGTAAAAGAGTCCGGGATTGAATATGAATTAAGAACAACCTGCGTGCCGTATATTGTGACTTTAGACGATCTTAAAATTATAAAGAACGAGATCGGCAGGGTAAAGAGATATTATCTTCAGCAATTTATCAACAATACAACGCTTGATCCTAAGTTCAAGGATTACGAACCTTACGCTATTGCTTCATTAAATGAATTTAAAGATTATGTCAAAACATTTGCGGATATTTGCGAGATAAGAGGAGTGTAATTTCTTTTTAAAGTTGACAAAATTTTACATTTATTTTGAATATCGATGCAAAGCTTAATAAAATATAATTTTGAGATGATTTTTAATATTTACAAACAGGATCTGTAAAATATGACAAAACCGTATAACCCCAGAGAAAAGAGAAAAAAAGCCAAGAAAAGATTAAAAAGGAAGAAGAAACAGGATAAGCAAAAATCCTCAAGCTAGAATTTCGCCCTCCTCGCGGGCGAGGGTATCTCCGGCGGTTAGTTTTTGTCAATGACCCGCTGCCTTCTTGAAAGTATTGAAGCGGGATCAATTTCACCGATATTATTAAAAATGTAGTCCGGCTGGTATGGAAAACGCGCTGCCATTTTTTTCGTTGTTACGCCGGATAGAACAAGACATGTAGTCATGCCCGATTCAATCCCGCCGACGATATCCGTGTCCATCCGATCGCCGATCATGAAACAATTCGCCGAGTGAACGCCCAGTTTTTTTCTTGCCCAGTACATCATCGCCGGATTCGGTTTGCCGAGAAAATACGGCGTTATCCCGGTCGCTTTTTCGATCGGCGCGACAAGAGCGCCGCATGCGGGAACAGGGCCGCGGTGGCTTGGCCCGGTAATGTCCTTATTGGTTGCAATGAATTTCGCGCCTTCCTGAATTAAAAGCGAAGCCTCTCTGATAGTTAAAAAATCGTATTCTTCGGTTTCGCCCACTATTACATAATCCGGCTTATTTTTTGTAATCCTGATTTTGGCCTTTTTCAGTTCTTCTTTTAATCCTTTCCCGCCTATTACATAGGCTGAGATTGCCGGTTTTTGTTTCTGGTAAATAAGAAAGCTGGCTGTGGCCATAGCGGAGGTGTAAAAATTATCCTTTCCCACATGTATTCCAATTTTGGAAAGGCGTTCCCGGAGACCTTCGGGTGTATAATAGGAATTATTCGTGAGAAAAAGAAACTTGTATTTTCCTTCTATCAGTTTATTCACAAATTTATTTGCACCCTCAATTAACAGTTTGCCGTTATTTATAACTCCGTCCATATCAACAATAAAGGCTTTATCGTATGTAAATTTCATGTTTTCTGGTTTCCCGATTTTAAGTAATACTCCAAATTGTTCTTCATGAGATTATATATGTTTTTTTGAACAATGTCTATTATTTTTTTAAATATACCGGAAACCGGAAAAATATTAAAGCAATAATACGCATTAAGTCTTTGGCGGTTAACGGAAAAATAAATTATATATTTGAAATTATGTTTGCTTAAAAATTTAATACCTCTAAAATCAGGCACAATTATAGGATCAAATATTGGAAATTTTTTTATTTGGCAGTTTTTTGTAATCTTTTCATCCTTGCTTTTGTAAAGAGAAGATATTTTAATCGTCCGATAAATTAATCCGGTTTTTATGGCAAGTCTATTTTCCGGATAAATAAAAGGGAGGGAAGAATTTGGGAATTGTTATTCACACAAAACCCTTTGGCGAGATTGAAATCGATAAAAAGCAGATCATCGACTTTCCGGACGGGATATTAGGGTTCGATTTTATAAAAAAATTCGTAATTCTAGATTCGGATCAAAATTCTCCTTTTAAGTGGATGCAGGCTTTTACCGAACCAGATCTTGCTTTTATAATAATCCAGCCGATTTATTTCAGACCGGATTATGAACTGGCTATCTCGCAGAGCGACTACGAAGCGGTAGAAGAGGAAAATGCGGATTCATTGCTGATTTTTACCATCGTAACAATCCCTGCCAATCCTGCGGATATGACCGCGAACCTTCAGGGACCGATAATAATAAATCCGAAAAAGAAGCTTGGGAGACAGGTCATTTCTTTAAGCGATAAATACAGCGTTAAACATAAAATACTTGATGAGATGAAAAAACTCGAAAGCAAAGGATAATATTATGCTTGTTTTGGCCAGAAAGTTTAACGAAAGCATCATGATCGGCGATGAAATAGAGGTAATCATCATTGAGATAAAAAATGACCAGGTGAAGCTCGGTATTAAAGCTCCGAGAAAGATAGCAGTGCACAGAAAGGAAGTCTATGAAGAGATCCAGCTGGAAAATATAGCGGCATTAAGCTCTAAATTTAAACCTGAAGACTTAAAGAGCTTTTCCAATTTTCTGAAAAAGGACAGGAAAAAGGAATAACCTTCACATTAAAATTTTTATTTACTTTCTCCCCTAAAAGCGTTAAATTATCCAACTTCCCATTTATAATGCAATTTTTAATTTTGTATTTTTAACTTGTCCATAGATCGTTTAATCAGTGATAGTTAAATTGAGTTTAAAATGCGTCCTTATATAATATATTTTTCAGGTGAATAAAAATGCGCATTGGGATTGATGCAGGGACAAAATTCTTAAAGATTGTCCATACATGTGAGAGCGGTTCTATTATACCATACGCATATTGCCAGCATTTCGGTAATCCCGGAAAGGAGATAAGGCGCTTTCTGAATACGGACGGATTTAAGGATATTAAAAGTTTCGTCTTTTCAGGAGCGCATGCCGATCTTCTGGCGAATGCCTATAATGCCTCGGAAACTGCCGATGAAATTTCCGCAATAATCGAAAGTCTGAATTATTTAAAAAATAAATGCAGATATATTGTCAATGTCGGCGCGGGCTCTATAAAACTGATTGAGCTCGATGGGATCGGGCGTTTTGCTTCGTACAGCGAAAACTCGCTGTGCGCCGCAGGCACAGGTTCATTCCTTGACGAACAGATGCATAGAATGGGCTTTACTTACGAGGATATTGCGGCGATGCCGTTCATTAAAGACGTACCGGATGTCGCGACGCGCTGCGCGGTATTCGCGAAGTCGGATCTCATACACAGACAGCAGGAAGGCTACAGCAGGGAAGAGATGTGGTCGGGCCTGTGCAGGGGAGTAAGCGCGACAATGCTTCAATCGGTATTCAAGGGAAATGTTCCCTGTGAAGATATTCTTTTTTGCGGCGGGCTGTTTCTTAATCCGATAGTGAGAATGTGGATCAAAGAAACAGTCAGAAGTCCGTTTTTTTATGAAAACGGACATTTTTTTTCTGCGATCGGATCTCTTCTTTTGAACGGGAAGAATAAAAACAAATCGATTTGTTTTTATAATTTGAAAAATAAAAAAGATAATCTGCAGGTACTTGAAACAAAGTTATCCAGACCTGCGGATTTCACAATAAGGAAAGAATATATTTACAATGACCTTGAAGTCAGAATTCATAAAGAGACCGAGAATGAGGTTCCCGTTTCAATAGGCATAGACATAGGATCGACCAGTACCAAGCTTGTATTAATAGATGCAGATAACCGCGATGTGCTGATCGATATATACGGGCGGACAAAGGGAGATCCGGTAGATGCGACAAAAAGATTATTTGATGAGCTTAAAAAGATCTTCGGATACAGAAAGCTTAAAATAAGAAGTTCGGCAACGACAGGTTCGGGAAGAAAGCTGATCGGGAAAATAATCGGCGCGGACGCTATTATTAATGAGATCACCGCACATTTCAAGGGCGCTTCGTTTTATAATCCTTCAGTAGAAACAATATTCGAGATCGGCGGACAGGATTCCAAATACATCAGGGCTCAAAACGGCAATGTTGTGGACTGCAACATGAACTTTGTCTGTGCGGCAGGCACAGGCTCTTTCATTGAAGAGCAGGTTCAGAGACTTGGGTTTGACATAAGGGAAATTGGCGAACTCGTGCTCGGACTTAAGACTCCCCATACGTCGGACAGGTGCACCGTATTTATGGAGCAGGATATAAACAAGCTCTTAAGGGACGGATTTTCAAGAGAAGAAGTGCTAGCGGGCGTAATAAATTCAATCGCGAAGAATTATTTGAACCGCGTTGTCGGAACAAGGCCGGTAACCGGGGAAAAGATTTTTTTCCAGGGGGCAACCGCGCGCAACAGGGGTATTGTTGCTGCTTTTGAATCGATTTTACAGAGAGAGATCGTAGTTTCTCCTCTTTGCCATGTTATGGGCGCTTTCGGAGCCGCACTCATTTCCCTGGAAAAAGCTTCGTCTGAGCGAAAGTTCAGGGGCATGGAAGTATTCGATCAGAAAATAAAACTCGAATACAGTAAATGCGATAAATGCGCTAACCTGTGCACAATCACGGAAGCGAAACTGGAGAGCGGCGCCAGCGAATACTGGGGCTTTATGTGCGGCAAGGAGACGATCGAAGAAAAAAAGAGGAAGGTATTGTCCGATCATTTTAAAAGCAGTTCAGATCTTATTGATACTTATATTATAGATACTGCAGGTAACGAAGAATCTGTCTTAAAAAGAAACATTAAAATCGGCATACCCTATGTCCTCTCAATGCACAGTCATATCGTTTTGTGGAATTCTTTTCTTAAACGGCTCGGATTTGATGTAGTCCTTTCGGGAAAATCCGACCGTAAATTAAAAGAAGAAGGAGTGCGTCTTTCCAGGGCAGAGTTCTGTTTCCCGGTTAAACTCAGTCTCGCGCATATGAAGGGTATTTCTGAAAGCGAAAAGGCGGACATACTTTTTTTCCCTGCGACACTGAGCGAAAAAAGACAGGATAACGGCATGCCCAGAATGCTGTGCCCTTATGTAATATCGTTTCCTTCAGTAGCCAGGGAAACAGTGAGCCTCAACATGGAGCTGATTTCACCCTGCATTGACTTCAGGCAGGGTACTGAAGTCATAATCGATGAATTATTTGATAAATTCAAAAAATTCAATATATCGAGACAGGATATTACAGAGGCATATAATATTGCAGTTTTCAAGTATAATAAATATTTGAAGGACAGATATGAATACGGCCGGAATTCGCTGGAGGAGCTTAAAAATCGAAATAAAACAGGCATAATCTGCATTGGCAGGCCTTATAATTTGTATGATAAAATAATAAATCTTGGTTTGACCGAGCGATTAAACAATAATGAAGTCGTTGTTTTCCCGTATGATTACCTGATAAATCCAGATGATAATGATTCCGGGATTCCTCATATGTACTGGAATTACGGTGAAAAGATACTGAGCATTTCAAAAAAGATAAAAGATATTGAAAATATTTTTCCCGTATATTTTACAAATTTCTCCTGCGGCCCCGATTCTTTTGTCCTGAGCAGGTTTGAAGAAATCATAGCCGGGAAGCCTTACCTGATCATTGAACTGGATGAGCACGGATCCGAGACTGGCTATCTGACCAGGATAGAGGCTTTTATGGACGTTATTCTGGAAAGGAAAAAAGCAAATCCAGCGAAGGAGAAACCTGCAAAAAGCTTCAGTAAATCATGGAAAGCATATGATAAAAAAATATGGTTCCCGCCGATGTTTGAAATTGCCCCCAGGTTTTTTGCAGCCGCTTTCCGGGCATACGGTTTCGACTCCGAAGCTTTGCCTGTTGAGGATAATGTCGCTTTTGAGCTTGGGAAAAACAATACAAGAGGAAGCGAGTGTCTCCCGGCATGCATTACCATAGGCGGTTTTCTGAAAAAACTGAGAGAATTAAACGCAGATCCGTCAAAGCACGCTCTGTTCATGCCGACTGCGGAAGGCCCCTGCAGGTTCGGCCAGTATTCTACTCTGCACAGGAGTATACTGGTTAAAAATGGCATGGGAGATGCGGAAATTTTTTCCCCGACTTCCGCAAATTCATATATGGGCATGAAAGGATCTCTCACCCGCTATCTTTTAGATGTTGTAATGGCCAGCGATATTCTGTCAAAACGGATTTATAATATTCGGCCTTATGAAGTTAATAAAGGCGAAACTGATATTATTATTGAAGAAATAATTTCGGAAACGGAATCAGGAATAGAGAAACGATATAATCTTGCCGAAATGACGGCAATAGGTCTGAACAAACTGTCGCTAATTCCGGTCATGCCCGAAAAGAAACCGCTGGTCGGGATTGTAGGCGAGATATACGTAAGGTCTAATTTATTCTGCAACAATAATGTCATCCGGCATATTGAGGCGGCCGGCGGAGAGGCGTGGCTGTCCCCGATGTCCGAATGGGTAATTTACACAGCCTGGATGGAACGATATTTTAACCGTATAAATAAATCCGGGATTTTCCGGAAGCTTGGCATAGATATTAAAACCGGCTATATGATAAACAGGATGCATTCATTCGAACATTCATTGCAGGAGCATATTCCCGGGAGAACCGAGCCTCCGATCGAGAGAGTTCTAGAAGCCGGCAGAAGGTTTGTCCCGATTGAGTTTGAAGGAGAGGTAATACTGACGATAGGAAGAACCATTGTTTTTCTGGAAGACGGAGCGGATATGGTTGTGAACTGTGCTCCCTTCGGATGCATGCCGGGCAACATTACTACTTCGATATTCCATAATATTCAGAAAGAGCATAAAAAACCTGTATTGAATTTATTTTACGATGGGGAGAGCGATATCAACAGAATTATCAGCATATATCTGAATAATGTATCAAAGACTCAAACTGACGCCTCCGGTTCGATAAACGATAAGCATTTATCCTTGACAAACGGCATTTAATCCTGATAATAATAATTTTATTGATTGGATTTTGCAATACTAAAAATATATAATACATGATAATGAAAAGCAGTATATCATTGAAGGGCTCTGAAAAAAATTATTTTTAAACAGGAAGGTCGCCGATGAGCCAGTTTGTCGAATTAAAAAAAACGGATCGGAAATTCGAAACAGTTGGATCTGTTGATAAAGTACTCGAACTTCTTAAAGGAAATATTGGTAACCTCACTCTACATTTAAAGTACGATATTGAAAAAACATTTGTTCAAATCAGCAATATTCTGGATGATAAAAGCCTGGAAATCGTAACCGATCCGAATTATCATCCGGTTAAAAGCCAGATAATCGTCTACGGGCTGCTGGACAAATATTTTGAAATTGAAATGCAGGTAATGGAAACGAAAGGGCCCGGATTTTTTCGGTGCGGCATTAAAAGTTTAAAAAGAGCCGTTGATGTTAGAAAGGAACTCCGGCTTAAGGTTAAATCCGATCAGGTCATTGCCTCTAATTTTATCGTCTCGAAACATGCGATAGATGTTTCAAACTACAAGATTCCCACAACAATAAAAGTGCTCCTTGATCAGTTCCATTCGGAGAATTCTCATTTAAGCGATATTTTCAAAGTCGATATCTTTTCCCAGGATGATCCGGTTCTTGAGAATGTAAAAAAAACGAAGAAAATATTTTATATCGAGGATATTAATAATCCTGAAGCACAGAGCAGCGCCGGGGAAGGTATTTTAAATATAAAGGAATTAATGGGAGACCAGATCCGGGAATACGTCAGAAAGCTGAGCGAGAAAGGTTACATATCTGCCATTATCGCGCCATTAATATATGTTACCGATGCCGGTGCGCAGGTTCCCTTCGCGTATGTTCAATCCATTTCAAAATCGAAAATTCTTACAATGGAAGATGTTGACGCCCTTAAAGCTCTGATGGCAAAGCTGGTCAACAGGATTAAGGACGCGAATACTGTTTTTCTGCCTGTAACCCAGCAAATAGTTAACCTCAGCAAATCCGGGGCCAAGCTATGCATAACCGATGAAAATCTTAAGAAATATCTTCAAACGACAAAAGGCTTCCTGTTTAACATTGTGTTTAAACTTCAGGCGCCGGTCACTATTTACTGCGAAATAAAAAATATATTCAGCGATAATGAAGGGAACTTTTTCGTCGGCGTCGCTTTCGCCGGGCATTCATCCAGAAAAGACGAAATGAAAAGATATAATTCTTTCCTTGATCCTATGATTAAAAATTATAAGGATCAGCTTCTCCAGGCAAGAAAAAAGATGTCAAAACAGCAGCTTCAGGCTCAGGACAGATGATTGAGGACAAGTTGGCATTGATCGCCGGGGAAGGAATATTTCCCGTTATACTGGCGAGAAGATTAATTGATAAGGGAAAATTATCTCTCGTGCTTGTGCTGCAGGGTAAAAGGGAAAGATTCGATTTTACCGGGCAAATCGTTTTCGAATCCGCTCCCGGGAAAATCAACAGCATCATAAGCCTTCTCAGAAAAAATAATATCAACAAAATGATTTTACTAGGTAAAATAGATAAAAGGGCATTCCTTGAACGTAAAGGTTTTGATTTTAAGGCTCTTCAATTACTGAGTAAAATTAAAAACGGCAACGATATGTCGATTTTTAATATAATCGAAAAAGAGTTAAAAAAAATAGGCGTGGAGATTCAGCCCCAGGATAAATATCTTAAGGACTTCATAGTAAAAAGAGGCGTAATGACGAAAAGAAAGCCTTCAAAAAAAGAGATAATGGACGCGGAATTCGGGATTAAATATGCGAAACGGCTGGCGTCAATGGATATTGGCCAGGCGGTTGTCGTGAAGGATAAGGTCATAACCGCTGTCGAAGCCGTTGAAGGAACAAGCGAAACTATAAAGCGCGGCGCTGTTCTCGGGAAAGCCGGCACTGTTGTATGTAAAGCCGGACGGGCAAATCAGGACAGGAGGTTCGACATCCCTTCTGTGGGCATCGAAACGCTGAAAGTAATTTCCGAGTATAAATGCTCTGCACTCGCGCTGGAAGCGGATAATATTTTTATTGTCGATCGTGATGAGGCAATCAGGTTCGCTGATTCCAGAAAGATATCGATAATCGGGATCTAAGGCAGCGGGGTATGATAGTTGAATATTATGGAAATAAGTTTAAATATAAAATAAAAAATTAATATACCGAGTAATACAAGAAGACAAATGTTCATCCTGTTTAAAAATTTTTCCGAAACGGATTTTTTCATTTTATTCAGCATGGTAGCGATAAAAATCAGGTAACCGGTCAGACCAAGACAGCCGGATATTATAAAGATCGATTTTATCAACGGGGTAATCGCGTCAAAAAGTTCAAAGTCGAGAAATATTTTAAATCCGATGATCCACCAGATAATCATACCGGGATTCGTCACAGCGATCGTGAATCCTGTAAAGAAAGACATTCTTTTTTTATAGACCAGTCGTTTCTCATAATGAAAAGAACCGCTTCTATATTCATTGAATGAACGAAAAAACAGAAAAAGAAGAACGATTATTCCGAGAATGTAAAGACCGATTTGAAATTCCTTATGAAAAAGAAATCCGCCGAGACCGAAGAGGGTCAATACGCCGTATAGGAAATCCGAAGCCGCCGATCCGACTGCGATGGCTATTGCCGGCACCAGATGCCCGTTTAACGCTTTTTTGGCAACTTCAAGCTGGACACCGCCGACCGGTATAGATGATAGAAAACCCATTATTAAACCGATTATAATGAGCAATAGAAATTTGAAAAAGATTACGGCTTCCATAAAGGTTACTTTCGATTTTTTAAGTAAAATGCAAAATATATTCAGGCAATGTAATAAATCAACAAAAATATTATTTCGTATATTTTATTATTGCAAAGAAAAATAAAGGTTATTGAAAATGTGGTAATGGGCGCTTTAAAATTAATTATCGGAAATCAACCATGGTTAAAATAGGTATAATTATTAATCCGCATTCAAAAAAAGTAAAAAAAATGAAAACCGATCCTGTCGAATTCTACAGGAAAACAGGCGGAGATTTGGTTGATATCAGACTTACGCAAAATCAGAATGATATAATTAAAGCCGCTGAAGCTTTTAAAAAGCAATCCATAGCGTATCTAGCAATATCGGGCGGGGACGGATCTGTTCATCTTGTACTTTCAAAATTTATTTCCGTGTATGGAAAAAGCAGGCTGCCTAAGGTGCTGATATTAAGGGACGGTTCCATGAATAATATCGCGAGGTCTTACAGCCTTAAAGGCAAAGGCCCTTCGTTATTAAGAAAACTGATAAATGCCATACATAAAAATATAGAGATACAGGTTGTATACAGAAACACAATGAAAGTTAAGGATATGTACTGTTTTTTATTCGGCCTTGGATTTGTAACAAATTATGTATACGAATTTAATAGAGGCGGGGACAAAAGTCCGTTAAAGGCAATTAAGGTGATAATAAATGCAATCCGGCAGCTTATACTAAAGAGAGAAACGGGTATTTTTAAAAGAATGAATCTTGAGGTAATTGCCGACGGAAAGAAGTTATGGTTCACGGATATCCTCGCGATATTTGCCGCAACGATCGCGAACCTCGCAATCAGTTTTACCCCGACACCGAGAGCGTATGAAAAGAAAAACGCATTTCATCTGATTGCGACGGGAATGAAACCATGTGAAGTATTTATGAACTTCAATAAAATCCGGAAAGGTATACCCATAAAACATCCAAATCATTATGACAATATCGCGTCCGATCTAAGGATTGTCTGCCCCGGGAAATTCCTGTATCAGATGGACGGCGATATTTATGAAGCCAGAGACAGGCTTTTTGTAAAGCCGGGTCCGCAGATTGAATTTGTAAAGATATAGGAAGAGTAAGTAAAGATTAATAAGCCATCTCAAAATTATAGATTCATGTAAGTGCTTAATGATAAATAGGAATACATTAGAAAATTTTCTGCGGAATCAGACCTTCCTGGTAAGTTTTTCATGCTTTTAAACGTTATTGCATCAGGTCTGAAAGGCGTCCTCAAAAATTTTCTAATGTATTCCTATTTATCAACAAATGGAACATAATTTTGAGATGGCTTCCGGTAAATTAACGATAAATTATGTTTCATTTATCCACAAAGATTCCGTTCACAAAATTGCCTTCCAGTACTTTGCCTTCTGAAGGGATGAGCTTCCCTTTACCCTGCATTACGTTATTCTGGAATTCGCCGATGTATTTTGAGCCGTCAGGCCATAAAAAAGTGCCCTGGCCGCTAGCATTGCCGTTTTTAATTTCTCCGATATACTTTCTTCCGTCCGGATAGCCGAGCTCTCCATTCCCGTTCATTTCGTCATTGTCAAATTCGCCGGAATATATTCTGCCGTCCGCGAATTTTAATATTCCCTTTCCGTGCATCTTCCCTTCTCTGAAGTCTCCCTTGTAGTTTCTGCCGTCCGGGAACGCATATATCCCCGTCCCGTCAGCTTTTCCGTTTTTAAATGCACCGGTATATTGCGAGCCGTTTTCCCACACAAATATGCCATGGCCGTTAACGCAATCGCCTTCAACACAGCCAGTCTTTTTAGCGTTCTTTTGAAGAGTCTCGCATGCATAGAACATTGTTAAGAAAGAGAATATAAGTATGAATATTGATTTTTTCATAATTTCTTCCTTTAATTTAACTTTAGAAATAATATTAAAGCCTGAAAAAAAGCCTTAAATAGCTTAGAGTGCCATTGAATATCTTTTGCTTTATATAGGTTTTGGGACGCACTCTAAGCGAGAGTGCTATGCTAAGGTTTAGCAGAGACTTTCTATTTAGTCAATCAGTATATAGAAGGCTTCTCAGAAATTATTTAATGAATTCAAATTTATCGTTAATTATTAATATGAAGAAATAATTCTGAGATGATTTTGGATTATTTTAAAACATTGAAGTGACCATAAGATTATAAATTCGATCGCTGTTCGGCCCTGTATGGGAACCTATATTCAAAAATGGTTCCATTTCCCTTTCCTTTTCAAGATTATAGAATGAATATGAAGGTTTTGACAGATAGGCATAAATAATGTCTAAAAGCTTAATTGCGCCGAGGGCATATAATGCGTATTTGCCTGATTTTTTGTCATTACTAAATACTGCGTAACCGGCTGTAAGCATTTCTGAGAAATAAAAACTCCATCCTGCAAGCCTGTGTCCTTTATAATATTGCCCGCCTCCGGGTATGAAAAGAGACAATACGGCCGCCATATTATCCTTATCCTTAAAAAACGGGGGCAGATGCTCGGTAGAAGTAAATTGAAATGCCAGCTGATCCATATATGCTGCGGAAAAAGTTACAGGCAGGGTCAGCCACAGGAATTTTTGAAGGTCTTGCATGTTTTCGGTTTTATCGCTGTCCTGTTTCCATGGTAAAAAATTAGCTTTAAATCCCGTCATCAGCCCGGGAAGAAATAACTGCACTGCGACAACCGATGTCGAGAGAGTTATTCCCGGCCAGTCAGTTTTTGAATCTTTAAATCCCAGGTAGCTTACCGAAAGAGAAGCTCCGTAGCCCGGAATGCAAAAATTGCTGCACATGTTTAAAACGCATATCCCTTCAACCAGTTTCTTTTCAGCAGCGTCAAGCTCGTATCTTACGACAGTGTTCCGAGAAATATCCTGGTCCAGCTCATTGATTATTTTTTCGACTTCCGGGAACAATTGTAGCCGTATTTTCTCGCCTGTTTTCCTCGCTGATGAGGTTTTTACGATAGATTCGAATCGTCCCGTCTGAATTGTCTTAAGGCTGACGCCCTGTGCGTCATAAGTCCTGTTATTTTTTATTCCCTGCCATTCACCGGCGCTTATGAGATAGTTGTTATTGCCGTAATCATTAATAACAGTCGCGTTTACAGTCAAATTTTTATGAAGAAGAGCTGTTTCTATTCCGCATTTTAATGCTAAATTAAGCTTGATTTTACTTCTTAATTTTATTTTTTTTTCAAGTTTTTTATATTCCGGATTAAGCGGGACAAATGCGATTTCTGAGTATACTATACTTCCCCGCTGATATGAAGAGACAAGTACATAAAGGTCCAGGTTCAGGATGCCGGCAATTTTTGCGTAGATGTTCTCGCTTTGATTCAGATTTTTTTTTGCTTCATTATAGGCCGTGTCCAGTTCCCTGCCTGCGGGCATAAATCTTCCGCAGTCGGTAAAGACTTTTTTGATACGTTCCGCTGTTTCCGCGGTAAGCGCAATGTCTGCCGTATTGTTGTTTGGCAGGCCGAAAACAGCAACGCCGTTCGGCGATGCTTTTATCTGTGCTGATGCGAAGATCGGCAGGGAAATTGATGTTACTAAAATAAGAATAAAAAGACTTATTCTATTTAATAAATAACTCATATGGATCCTTTTAAAACAAAAAGCACTATTAGTCTAAAGGGCATTATCCATTTCCTATAAAATCAATATAATATTTATAACTCTTTCCAGAAAATTGGGAATTGCCTTCACTCCCCCTATCCCCCGGAGGGGGCAC
>CAZVDF010000062.1:0-18648 GCA_964626055.1 uncultured Leptospirales bacterium | reverse complement strand
AATAATACTCCCGAATCACTTTATGGAATTTACCAAAGATATATGGTAATATATGGATGAAGAATTAAAAAATAATCTTAATACTGTTTTTAAAATACTAAAACATAAGTTTCAGCGATGGTGCCCCCTCAGTCCCAAGGGGAGGCTTCGCACGAGGATAGGGGGAGTGAAGGCAATTCCCAATTTTCTGGAAAGAGTTAAATTTTTTAATTTAATGCAATTTAAAAAAAAATAAATTTATCTTGACTTTTATATTGAATATTATTATTTATGACTATTCGAAAAAAATAATTTATTAATTATTTAAGTTATTTTTACAAAAACTAAATTAACGTCATTTGTGACTTTTTATTATTTGATACTGTTTTAATATTAATGATTTAAATTTGTTCAAAGCAAATTTTACATCGTATATTATCGGTTATCAGTAATCTTCCTCATTCAAGCACTCTCGACAATATACAAGCCGTCGGCAAATTTATGATAACTTCCGGAAATATTACTGCCCGTCAGCCGGCGAAATTTGAAGTCACATATGGGTTATTTCGATAATTTATTATTTACTAATAAAAATAATTTAATTAACTTTCTGATATTCTGAATTATATTCAAAAAGTATTTTAAATAAGCACGATTTTTTAAAAAATTTAAAAATTTACTTATATATAGTTGCAGATATAACTATTCTAATCCCATTATAAAATTTTATAATCTTCAGGAGGTTATAGAGTTTTCATCAAATAGTTATATCTGCAACTAATTTTACATAAAGATTTTTCATTAACAAAAATTTATTCAGGTGAATCGTCATTTACCTGGTCTTTAAAATCATTTAAAAACAGGGAGGTATTTTATGGCAAAAGCGAAAAGGTTTCCATACGCTTCGGAAGTTAAGATCCCCAAAGAACTGGATAACTGGGAAGAAATGTATGCAGCCGTGCGTCCATTCAGCAAAGACAGGGAAGAATGGGAAAACGCCCATTTATGGTTCCAGGATAAAATTCACGCCCCTGAGCCGTTGTATCCTCTGGATGACATTTTTCAGGAGGCGTGGCAGATCGCTCTTTCCGCAAATAACACCAGGGTATTTTGCATTCCTCCTGCGCAGGGAATAGCGCAGAGACTGCTCGGATGTTACATGTATATAACACCTGTAGAGCCTCCGTCTGAAGCGACACAGGGAGAAAAAGCCGCGCTTTTCGGTAAAAGAGTGCCTTTTGTCTTCGAGAATTATAATAAATTATGGGACAAATGGTATGAAAAATTTCACGCGCTCGGCAAAGAGATGGAATCACTTAAGATAGTCACGGAATTACCCAAGTTCGTACCGGATAGCGATGTTATGCCGACGGTCAAAGGTTTTACTCCGGCATATGATATACTGGAGTCGTATAATGTTTTAATCAACATGATATTTAAATCATGGCAATGGCATTTCGAATATCTGAATATGGCTTATCTGGCATATCTTATGTTTTGCGATGTTGCAAGAAAGCTGTTCCCGGGAATAAAAGAAAGCACTATCGGGAAAATGGTTGCAGGTGCCGATGTCGCCATGTTCAAACCAGAAGAGGAACTATGCAGATTGAGCAGGCTTGCGATAGCAGAGCGTCCTATCGCGGAAATACTTAAAAAAGACATACCAGCCGATCAGAAAATGAATGAGCTGAAGAACAATGATGCCGGCAGGAAATGGTTAAAAGAAATGGAAAAAATAAGGGATCCGTGGCTGATGGTATCATGCGGAAGCGGGTGGTTCCATTATGAAGGCAGCTGGACGACTAAAATGGATGTGCCTTTCAACTACATGCAGAGTTATGTACAAAGGCTGGATAAAGGCGAGTCAATAGAAAGATCCTTAACTGCTATTTCAGAGGAAAGGGACAGGATAGTAGAAGAATATAAAAAGCTTATTAAGACGGACGACGACAGAAAATCGTTTATGGATGCTTATAATGTCGTAAGAACAATATACAGATATGCCGAAGATCATCTTTTCTGGGTAGAGCACTGGATGCACACGATATGGTTCGAAAAGATAAGAGATTTCGGCAAACTCCTCGTGAACAATAAAATGCTGAATAATATTGATGATATATTCCTTTTCAACAGATTTGAAGTGCCTGTTATTCTTGAAGATCTCGTGACTTCATGGGCGCTAGGTGAAAATATCCCGTCGAGAAGCAAACACTGGATGGAAAAAGCAGAAAAGAGGGAAAAGATACTGGGGGCCGCAAGAAAATGGATGGCTCCGCCGGCACTTGGAACTCCACCGCCGGAAATTGTAGAACCTTTTACCCTGATGCTCTGGGGTATTAATAACGATGTTGTTGCCGAATGGATGAAAGGTACGGAACCCGGAAAAGAAATAAAAGAACTTAAGGGTTTTGCTTCTTCAGCAGGAGTAGTGGAAGGTCCCGCAAGAGTGCTAAAACTCCTTGAAGATATTGTTAAAATAAAGCAGGGAGAAATTTTGGTTGCACCTACAACAAATCCGTCATGGGCGCCTGTATTCACAAAGATCATTGGAGCGGTAACGGATATCGGAGGACTCACCTCCCATGCCGCCATTGTGTCCAGAGAGTACGGATTGCCTTCCGTTACGGGTACCGGTGTCGCAACCTCAGTGATCAAGACCGGAGACATAATAAAGATCGATGGCGGCACGGGAATCGTAACCATAGTAAAGAAAAAATAAGAATGTACGGCTAAGAGGAGGTACCGGGAAAATGTACCTCCTCTTGGTGTTCAAGTCACAGGAGGAACAAGAATGGCAGAGAAATGGATTTTTTGGCTTAAAGAGCTGGATCAGGGAAACAATAACATTGTAGGGAAAAAATGCGCTAATCTCGGTGAACTTATGAAAGGCGGTTTCCGTGTACCGCCGGGTTATGCCCTTAGCATTGACGCATATACGAGGTTCATGAAAGAGACGGCAGCCGAAGAGAGTTTATTAAAGTATCTGAAAGATTTCGAAGCTGATCCGAATAATGTGAACGATATGGTCAAATATGACAAAGCTGCAAATGAAATCAGAGAAATAGTGGAATCTATCAAAATGCCTCCGGATATGGAAAAAACAGTGAAAGAATATTATGCCGAACTGTGCAAAGAAGCCGGCTGCGAAAACATTTATGTCGCAACGCGTTCCGCGGGGCCTTCAAGCCATCCAGGTCAGTACGAAACATATCTCAACGTCAGCGGTCCTGATGAAGTCGTTCATAATGTGATAAAGGTCTGGTCAAGCACATTCAATACGCGTTCGATAATTGCGAGGGCAAGGCTGGACCTTCCTCTGCATTATGATCCTATCGGGGTTGCGGTTTTAACAATGGTAGACGCAAGGGCTGCAGGGGTTATGTTTACCGTCAATCCGGTTAACGGCGACGAATCGAAAGTGGCTATTGAAGGCGGATTCGGGTTCGGCGAAGCGGTAGTTTCCGGCAATGTAAATCCGGACAGGTATCTTGTAGACAAGATAACACTTGAGATTGACGAAAAAGTGATAGCGGATAAAGGTAGTGAATTTGCCCTGAATCCGGAAACAAAGCAAATGGAATACAGAGAATTGCCTGCCGATATAAGAAGAAATCCATGTCTCGAAGACAGAGAGGTCATAGAGCTGACAAAGATAGCAAAGAAAGTCGAGCAGCATTTCGGATGCTGTCAGGATATCGAATATTCCGTATCAAAAAGTATGTCGTTTCCCGAAAATATTTTTTTGGTACAGGCGAGACCCGAAAGCGTATGGGGGAAAAAGAAGAAAGAGCCGGTGCTTGGTAAAAAAAGCGGGATGGAGATGCTTTTTGAAAAAGCCATAACGCCGGTAAAAGTTCATATTGAATAGAGGGATAAATGGGTCTATAAAATTTTCCATTCCTCACGCTGAATCTTTTGATCAGTAATGATATTTTAATAACGGTATATTCCAATTTAATTATTAATAATTACATCCAAGGAGGGTTTCACATAATAAATAAACCTGAGAGCAAAGATCCGTCAATTTAGTTATATTTGCAACTAATTTTAAAACACAGGAAAAAAATACCAATTTTAGGAGGCTGAACACAAATGAAAGACATGAGAGATTTTATTCAGGAAGCTGAAAAAGAAGGACAGCTTAAAAGGATCAAGGCAGAAGTCGACTGGAATCTGGAACTGTCTCATATTGCAAAATTGAATGAGGAAAAATGCGGGCCTGCATTGCTTTTTGAAAACGTGAAAGGATATAAAACGCCGGTAATTACAAGTGTTTGTACAACAACTGAAAGACTATCGCTTATTATGGGTGCCCCGATTAAATCAAGCCTTGTGGATCTAATGCAGTTCTGGGTTGAAAAAAGCAAAAAACTTATTCCTCCGAAATATATAGATAAGTCCAAAGCTCCATGCAAACAGAATATAATGAAAGGTTCCGATATTGATCTTTATAAGTTCCCCGCTCCACACTTTTATCCGAAAGACGGGGGAAGATATTTCGGCACCGCTCATTTTTTTATAACTAAAGATACGGATACCGACTGGATCAATCTCGGGACATACAGGGCGCAGTTATTGGCAAAAGATAAACTGGGAACACAGTTCATAAAAGGAAAACATGCGGATATAATGCTTAAAAAATATGCGGCGCTGAATAAAAAAATGCCGGTAGCGGCAATAATCGGCTGTGATCCGCTGTTGTTCCTGACAGGCGCAGCGCGTATAACGGCATCGGTTTCGGAATATGACTTTGCCGGATCGGTTCGCGGTGAACCTATTGAAGTTGTGAAAGGTGAAACCGTAGATCTGCCAATTCCGGCAACTGCAGAAATTGTCGTCGAAGGCGAAGTCGATCCCAAAGCAGTTATGCCTGAAGGCCCTTTCGGCGAATATACAGGCTATTACTCCGGGGTCGGCACAGATGACCGCAACTTTGTTGATGTTAAATGCGTGACTTACAGGGACAACCCGATATTCTGGGGTACCACTGTCGGCAAAGCCGTAACGGATACGCATATGACCATGGCTCTTTCATACGGAGCTACCTTATGGCAGCAACTGACGATTGGCTTGAAAATACCGGGCATTAAAGCGGTATATTGCCCGCCCGAGGGCGCAGGCAGGTTCTTCGCTATAATTTCCGTTAAAACAATGTATCCGGGCCATGCCGACCAGGTACTTACAGGAGCTGTCTCCACTGAAATGGGAGCATATGGATTAAAGACGGTAATTGTAGTTGATGAAGATATTGATCCATGGGATATTCCCAGAGTTCTTTACGCGCTAAGTTTCAGATTCCAGCCCAATCGAAGCCAGGTAATTCATCGAGGGCGTTCAACTCCGCTTGATCCTTCGTTGCCGATTAATGCCAGAGACATAACCGGCAGGCTCTTGCTTGATGCAACTATACCTTATGAATGGAAGGAAAAGCCAATTCCGATTGAGCTTGATCCTCAGATGGTTAAGAAAGTACAGGAGCGATGGAAAGAATTGGGTTTTTAACATACTGAACGCAAAGAATGCATGGTTCTACAGGCTCACTATTTATTGTGTTTAACAATTATACGATTGTCAGAGCACTGTGAATCCATTCATTCTTTGCGTAATTCCTTTTTGCGGCAAAGCCGCTTATATCATGAGAATAACAGAGGGAGAATGCTATGAAAGACATAAGAGAATGGATCAAAGCTTGTGAAAAGGAAGGAGAAATACATCGGGTAAAGGCAGAAGTAGACTGGAATCTGGAAATGTCGCATATAGCCAGATTAAATGAGAGTAAGAAAGGGCCGGCTCTTATCTTTGAAAATGTCAAGGGATACGATATCCCTGTTTTAGCAAGCGCATTTACAACACCTAAAAGGCTTGCCATCACTTTAGGTTTGCCAATAGGCTATTCGATGTGCGATATGGCGCAAAGCTGGATGGAAAAAACTTCAAAAGGTGAACTGGTAAAACCGGTCGAAGTTAAAACAACTATCCCCGTTATGGAAGAAGTGGTAGAGGGCAATAAAATAAACGTATTTGATTTCCCGGTGCCGCAAATATATCCTCAGGACGGAGGAAGGTATATCGGGACAACCAGCTACCTTGTCACACAGGATCCGGACACAGGCTGGACAAACCTCGGAACTTATCGAAAGCAGATATTGGACGAGACAAGCGTCGGGCTCCAGATACTTCCCGGCAAACACGCCGAGTTTCATATTAAAAAATACGAAAAAATGGGGAAAAAAGTACCCGCTGCAGCTGTAATCGGCTGTGATCCGCTGCATTTCATTGTATCCAGCACAATGGTTTCGGCAGGCGTGGATGAATATGATGTTATAGGAGCGCTCAGAGGCGAGCCTGTTGAAATTTTTCGTAGCGATATGACCGGATTAAAACTACCCGCGAATGCAGAGATCATACTCGAGGGCGAAATCGATCCAGCTAACCTGAGGCCTGAGGGTCCATTCGGCGAATACACGGGCTATTATTCCGGAAAATCAAAAGGAGCTCTTCCAAAGCTATGGTTGAACGTAAAACGCATATTGCGTCGCCGGAAGCCTGTTTACCACATGACAACTGTCGGCCCGCCGGTAGGCGAGCATCATATGATACAGGCTTTAAACCGTACAGGCACGCTCTGGTCAGATCTGGAAGATATGCATATACCGGGAATTCAATCGGTTTATTGCCCTTATGAAGCAACAGGAAGATTCTGGGCCATTGTTTCCGTAAAAACTATGTATCCCGGCCATTCAAATCATGTCGGTAACGCGGTTATTGCTACAACAACGGGGCATTACGGACTAAAGGGTGTTATTGTTGTCGATGACGATATCCGCGCCGACGATCTGACAGGAGTCTGGTGGGCTCTTTCCGTACGTTACGATCCGGCTCACGACACGGATATAATAAGAAGAGGCCGCTCAACGATTCTCGATCCGTCGCTGCCTATTAATGCCCGTGAAATAGTCTCGCGAATAATTATGGATGCCACAACTCCATATGAATGGAAAGAGAAACCTATTAAGATCGTCTTGGATGAAGAGACTAAAAAACGCGTTATAAGCAGATGGAAGGAATACGGTTTTACTGATCCTTTTTAGTGCCTTTTTAGAATAAATAGAGCGTTTTTAACGCATAGAACGCCATGATTTTTAAAAACATATTGGAATTTTGTTCAGAGTGTAATCAATTAGTAAAAGAAATTTATTGATTTAAATCCCGTACGTTTACGGCATCAAGGTATTACGCCTTGAAATAAAAATTGTGATGGATGAACATTTAACGTAATTTATGATTTTGGAGGTATAATTATGAGTATTGCTGTGGTCGGAATGCTGGATGAGAGAGAAGACGGCCTTCGGATTATAAAAGAAAAGATAGAGGAGAGCGGGCATAAAAGCATACTTATTGATTTTAGCATAGGTACCGGTGCGATCAAGACAACACTCAAAGCGGATATCACCTGTGACGACCTGGCCAGTGCAGGCGGTATGAGCATAGATAAGATCAGGGAGGCTTTATCCAAGGAAAGGGAAAAAGCGACTTCTGCAATGGCAGAGGGGCTTTCAAAAAAATTGCTGGAACTTTATCAGGCCGGTAAATTGAAGGGGATCATAGCGGTTGGCGGGATGACCGGGACTTTTATTACCCTCACAGCAATGAAAGTACTGCCTTTTGGCGTGCCCAAGCTTTTAATTTCAAGCGTTACTGCGATGCCCGCATACGCAGGCAGGCTTGCGGAATATTTCAGCCTGCGGGACATAACCGTGATGCACAGCGTAGTTGATACAGTGGGTCTTAATCCGCTTGTCAGAACCCTGATGATTAATGGCGCCGGCGCAATATGCGGAATGGTTGAGAAATACGAATCTCCAGGAAAGGACGAAAAACCCGCTATTGCAATTACAGAATTCGGTTTCTGCGAGAAAGGGGCCAATTATGTGCGTTCCCTCCTGGAACAGAGCTACAACTTTGTCTCCTTTCATGCTACCGGCATGGGAGACAGAGCTGTGGAAGACCTTGTAGGGCAGGGACTGTTCGAGGGATTCGTCGATATGGTACCCGCAAACCTTGGCGAGTATATTTTAGGAGGCAACCGCGCCTCCAAACCGGACAGACTGGAGGCTGCCTGTAAACAGGGAATACCGTATATTTTATCTCCCTGCGGATTTGACATGATAAGCTGCGGTCCCATAGAAAGGAAAGATAAGGGCGATCCGCTCTGGATTTCACGCAAACTGGCGGAAAGAAAAATGCTGGTACAGGATGCCATGAGAGTGCAGGCAAGAACAAGCCCCGAGGAAATGCGGACTATCGCACACGCAGTTGCGGAAAAGCTGAATAAACACCGGAATAAAAAACTTGTTAAATTTGTAATTCCTACAAGAGGATTCTCTTCACTGAGCGTGGAAGGCGGTGCGCTTTATGAGCCGGATACAGATAAAGTCTTCGTCAGCGAACTAAGAAAAAGCCTTGATCCGGCTATAGAAGTTATTGAAGTTAATAGTCACATCAATACCCCTGAATTCGCTAAAGCTGTAGGGGAGGCTCTTATAGAAAGTTTCAAACAGGCAAAAACCAAATAGTCAGGTATATTAACCGATTGCCGTATCCTGGCGGATCATTAATTGTTTAGGAGGAATACTGAATGTTGCTCATTGTAGGAATAACCGGTGCCAGCGGAGTGATATACGGCATCAGGATGCTTGAGATATTGTCAAAAATTAAAAACGTTGAAACGCACCTTATCATCTCAGAAGCCGGAGAAAAAAATATAAAATACGAAACCGACTGGGATCCGAAAGAGGTTAGAAGCCTTGCAGATGCATGTTATGATATTGAAGACACCGGGGCCAGACTGTCCAGCGGTTCTTTCAAAAGGGAAGGTATGGTGATCATCCCCTGCAGCATGAAGACTTTATCGGCAGTGGCAAATTCTTACGCCGATAATTTAATAACACGCTCAGCCGATATTACACTTAAAGAGAGAAAAAAACTGGTTATACTGGCCAGAGAAACTCCGCTCCATCTGGGACATTTGAGAAATATGGTAAAGCTGACAGAAATGGGTGCAATAGTTTTTCCGCCAATCCCTGCATTTTATCATATGCCCCAGACGGTTAAGGAAATAATCGATCACACGATAGGCAGGGTGCTGGATATATTTGACATTGAGCATAACCTCTTCCCCAGGTGGGATGGACTGCCCTGCAGGGAAAAGGTTACTATAGCTAAGTAGAACAAGCTGATGCAGGAATATAGCATAACGATAGGAGAAGGCAGAACTGAAGTCGCCTTTCTGGCAAAGACATTGGGAAGCGATATTACAGTTTATATTTATAATTTCAATGCGCATATAGGTGCGGTAGCCGTTGGGGAATATGACGAACGTACCAAAAGAACCTCAACCTCGGTAATTACAAGGCTGGGACATAAAGAAGATGCCATAGCTCAAAAATCAGCTTATATAATAAGTAAAAAAACGAAGAAGCCCAGCTGTGTTATTGTCGGAATACATCTGGATAACATTACAAAGAAAGAGATAAAAAAGATTGTTTCAAACGCTGAAGTATTGGTGGATGATTTTCTGAGTCGTTTAAAATTAAGATCTCATTAGTATAAGGCCCGGAATCCTGAAATTATATTACAAAACACCGAATATAACCATTGTTGATAAATCAGGATTTATCAACAGTTAAAAAATATTTTCAAGACGGCTTCCGATAATATTTTGTAATCCGGAATAATACTTAATTAGCCTGAATATAAAGGATAATATTATGAACAATTTAAAGTATTTTAAGGGATCTTTCGTAGTTACTTCCATAGGCATCGTTCTGGGTGCTTATATCGGATATTATTATGCGCAGACTATCCATGGAGCATTGTCTACGGCTTTCATTGTACTTGTGCTGGGAGTTCTTGAGATCTCTCTCTCATTCGATAACGCAGTGGTCAACGCTACTGTATTAAGGGATATGGATCACTTCTGGAGAACAATGTTTATTACATTCGGAATTTTAATCGCGGTTTTCGGCATGAGGCTTGTTTTCCCGCTGCTGCTTGTTGCCGTAACCGCACATCTCGGGCCTGTACGCGCTTTATCGCTTGCATTAAATCAGCCGACGGAATATTCAAGATATTTAACAGCAGCTCAGCCTGTAATCTCATCTTTCGGCGGAGTTTTTCTTGCAATGGTCGGTTTGAAATTTTTCATTGATACTGAAAAAGATAACCACTGGATAAGCCCGATTGAAAAAGTACTTAAAAAAATAGGCAAGATCGAGGCGATTGAAATCGGATTGGTATTATTTGTGTTATATTTAGTATCCGGTCATTTAAAAGAATCGGATCAGCTAAGATTTATGGTCGGAGGTGTTTTTGGAATAATTACATATTTAATTGTCGATGGCATAGGTATTGTTATGGAATCAGGCGAAGAATCGGTAATCGGTCGAAAGGTTAAATCCGGACTTTCTCTTTTTATATATCTTGAGACGCTGGATGCCAGTTTCAGTTTTGACGGCGTGGTTGGAGCTTTCGCGTTATCAAATAATTTATTTATAATAGCTATCGGTCTAGGGATTGGAGCCATGTTCGTAAGAAGCATGACTATAATGCTTGTGGAACAGGGAACATTAGCAAGATACAGATATCTTGAACATGGGGCATTTTATGCCATCATTATCCTTTCATGTATCATGTTCCTGAACGCGTTTATGCATATTCCGGAAGTAGTTTCCGGCCTGCTTGGCGCATGCATAATAGGGATATCATTCATCAGTTCGGTAATATACAATAAAAAACATGGAATCGTAATTGAAAACTTTTAAAATATCAGATTTCAACAAATGGTTGAGAAAGGGAAATTGGGAATTGAGACTGGCGGAGTCCCATCAATCGTAATTTTTATCAGCAAAAAGGAGGTACTATGCGGGAATCAATCCTGAATAACAAAAAATTATTAGTTGTTGATGACGAACCTGATGTGTTGACCGTCGTGGAGCAGGAAATATTAGACAGCTGCCCGGACTCAAAAATCGATAAAGCGAAAGATTATGAAACCGCAGCTAAATTATTGAAATCGAATGACTATGACCTTGTGATTCTTGATATTATGGGTGTTCGAGGTTTCGATCTTCTTGAAATTGCAGTCAGACGTAAATTCAGGGTTGCAATGCTTACTGCTCATGCACTCAGCCCCGAAGCGCTTAAAAAATCCCACGACCTCGGCGCATACGCGTTTCTTCCGAAAGAAAAGCTTGGTGAACTGGTTACTTATCTTGAGGACGTTCTGAGATATGACTACAAAACCGAGTGGGGTCAATTAATGGAGAAACTGGATAATTATTTTAAAAAGCAATTCGGAAACGACTGGAGGAAGAGGGATGAAATTAACTGGTAATTATTTCCCGTAGATGTGATATTATCCGCTTAATCAACAGGTAATAAATACAAACCCGGTTATAACCGCTTACGATGCGCCCGAAATGCCATGGGCGCATTTATTTTTTCCGTTTAATCGGTGACATGTCCATGACGGTAATGATATAATCAAAATGTTTGAATTTTCGGATTTACCCTTTGTGAATTTAACTCTTTTCTAATCAGGCAAACAACTTTTCTCCTTTTTTTTCCTTTTTGATCTCATCATCAAGTTCATGGAAAAATATCTCCCAATCCTTCTTCATATTGCTGCATCTGTAACCGCTAAGACCGGAATGTTTTAAAGTCAGCTTTGTTTTACCATCCAAATCGTCAAACGTAACTGTAACCAGCATATCAGGCGGCCATTCATTTTTTAATTCGTAATAATCAGCCGGTGTAATAATGCTTCCTATATCTGTAAAGGAGTCCGTCATTACGATTTTCTCATTCGGAACGATTTCCAAAATTTCTCCTTTAGTGCAGAAATTTTTACCGTCAAAATTTTCCGTACATCCAAAATATCTGCCGCCGGCACGCAGCTCAGTTTCGTACAGTTTATAATATTTCGGCATCCACCAGCTTTTCCAGTGTTCGGTGGTTAAAGTTTTCCTTAAAATTTCGCGCGGCACTTCAAAAGTCCGCGAAATTGTGAATTCATTTTTATTGCTTAAATTACATTTAATTGTGTCTATGCCTTTCCTCTCTGCATAGAAGATAGAATAATATAATATTTTTAGTTTATAAAATCAATTTTAGCTTAAAAATTTTATAATACCAACAGTTCTGCCTGTAATCGAATATTTTATCCGGAAGTTTGCTGTAATAAAATCCGTTATATTATTTTCAAATTTATCATGTATTTACAAATTCCTTTTATTCTGCAAATATGAATGATCATAGCGGAAAAGCATTGTGTTGATTATAATATCCTAAATTACATGGGGTTATTAATGAAAACCTATTTTTGCGTTATTTGCGGAAATATCAGCAACAGATATGAAAGATGTATTGCTTGCGGGGGCCATGAGCAACTTTTAAAAACTTTCAACAGTAACCTTAAGAAAAATAGCGGAAAATATTCCGGTATAAATGTAAATAATGATCCGATGCAAAAGCTTTTCTCCATGAGGTTAACTAAATATCTCACTTGAGAAAGTAAAAATTTTTAATATTTATAAAATTTGAATCTGTCGCCGGAATAGAAGCATGGGAGGAACATAATTTTCATGAAGGATAATATTAAACGTGAAGCAGAATTAGACAACCTTAAAACGATTATGTTCGATAATTATGGGAATTTAATCAGGGGAGAGATCAGTATCGCTGAAATAATAGATTTATTGAAACTAAAAGACAAATATAAAACAATCGCCGCTTATGACGGATCAAAAGTTATATCCGCAGATTGTTTAAATACAATGTTTAACGGCAGCCTAGAAAAAACGCAGCTACAATTCGAAAATTCAGAACAAAACTTCGACTGTAAAAAAAATATCGAATTGCCTGCATTGATCTTATTTTTGCCTAAAAATTATTCTTATGTTCAATCCTGAATTCCAGGATATTCATTTTATCAGGATGATATGAAATTTTTATCATAATTATGGGGCAGATTATGAAAATATATATAATTGATAATTCCATGATGACTTGGGCATGGATCCTGAATATAATATCACAGGTAAATGGTCTGGAAATTACAGGATTCACGGGAAACACAAAAGATGCAATTAAGTCGATCGACAAACTGTAGCCGGATTTGGTTTTTCTTAATCATCAGCTGAACAATAAGAACGTGATAAGTCTTATTAAACAGATCAAGCTTATAAATCACAACGTAAAAGTTTTAGTATTGGAAGAAGATTTATTCCCGCTATACAAGGATGTCTGCCTTAAGGAAGGAGCTGATTATTATTTTAGTAACATTAAAGATAATAAATTAAATGCTAATGATCTTTTACGAATCGTTCGAAATTTAAAAGTCAAAAAGATAAATACCTCGGATAAATTAATTGCGGCAGATACATTATTTAGAAACAATAACATATTTGAAAACAAATTTATTTTATAGATATCGCATTTGACGGGCAATCGTTTGCTGCCTGTTCGGCACAACTCTCCTGATCAGATGGTACAGGATCAGCCAGCACATTTGCTTTTTCATTATCATCCATTTTGAATACTTCCGGACATGTATCAGCGCATAATGAGCATCCTATACAAGTTTCTTTATCAATAATTGCTTTCATAATCTTTCTCCTTTTCCCGACACCAAACTTCAAATTTTGTTCCGGGATATATCTTTTATACTAAGTCTAATTAATTATAATTATTAAATTCATTTAAATAAAAAATTAATTGTTTTAAAAGTATAATTTTACATCTGTTTATATCTGGGACCTCCTCCTCCTTCGGGTACAGTCCAGCGTATATTATCAAAGGGACACTTCCGCTGGCATGTCTTGCAGTGCAGGCAATTCGAAGGATTAGCAGGTTTAAGCACCCCAAGTATGTTCTCATACACGCCGGCGGGGCAGAAGGTAACGCATGGTTCTTTAAATAATGGCTTACATTTGTGGGAGCATATATTTGTATCTAGGACCATAAGATGCGAAGGCTGCTCATGCCGGTGTTCCGTATGAGCCAGAGCGGTAAAAGTATCTTTGTCAAATTCCCGGTTTCCTTTATATTTATATCTCTTATTTCTCATTACGGAGTAATCAGGTTTTGTATTAAATAGAGGAATAATTCTACCGAAAACAGATAATAAAAAACCAAGGAGATTCCCGAATACTGTTATCGTCTGACGGAATTTACCGGCCTGTTTCATCTCTTTTATTATTGACGACCGTTCGATAATCTCTGTAAACAATACTGCTGCTGATTCCGGTTCATTTAATGTGCCGGAAACAACTTTACCTGCCATGATCCCCGACTTTATCGCATTATGAAGGCCCTTGATTTTCTGCATATCCACTAAGCCGGCGCTGTCGCCGATAATCAGCACATTTCTTCTGCCTATAGAATTTGTTGACTTGTCTCGCGGAATGGAATAATATCCGCCCTCCGGGATCATTTTGGCGCCGTCTTCAATAACTTTACCATTCTCAATATATTGTTTTACAAAAAGATGGTTTTTGAAGTGTGTAAGCGCATCCTGAGGATTAAAATCAAATTCCTTCCAGTCAAGTCCTGCTATCATCCCAACTGCAATATTATTATTACCATAGGAATAAATCAGTCCTCCGCCGAACATACCTGGCCCTAAAAACGGCGTCCAGATCGGATATCCGAGTGTATGAATTACCCTGTTATCCCCGAAATTTCTATACTGTTCTTCACTTACTTTTATGATCTCTTTAACTCCGATGGAATACAGTTGATTTCTTTTCCTGGTAAGGGCTGCCTTTTTTATAAAACGTTCAGTTACAAGTCCGTCACAGCCCTCAGCCAGCACAATGATATCGGCTCCAATTACTTCTCCTTCGGAAAAATTCGGCTGTTTGTTCCTTTCCTTATCAAGCCCCTCGTCAACAAGCTTAATACCTTCTGCCCTGCTGCCGTCACCGCTCCAGACAATATCTTCAGCTGAAAAACCAGTCAATACCTCGATACCTGCTTTGCGGGCTTCCTGCCCCAGCCACTTTGTAAATCTGGAAATTGAAACTATATAATCACCTTCATGATACATTTTACCGATGCCGAGTTTAAAAAATTTTGCAATACGTATAAGAAAACTCACATTAAATTTAAATTTTTTTCCTAATAAAAATATTATTTCATCATATTTCACGGTTTTTGTAAATATATCAGTCTTTAATTCATTTTCCTTGTTATTCCCATCTATTAAATTATTTAATTCATATACTGCATCACGTTCAAGCAATGCGCCGGAAAGAGTATGATTCCCTGTATCAGCACTTTTATCAATTACACATATCTCAATCCCCGGATTATATTTCTTCGCCGACAGAGCACATGCCAGTCCTGCAGGTCCTGCTCCGACAACAAGTACTGATGTACTACTATACTTCTTCTCAATTGACATGTATTTATGCTCCCAGTTCTTCCACCAACTGCGGAATTATTTCCTCTACGTTACCGATCATATAATAATCACACATTTTAAATATTGGCGCACTGGGATCGCTATTAATTGCAATAATTGTCCCTGAATTAGAAACGCCTATCATATGCTGAATCGCCCCGCTGATACCCAATGCCAGATATAGTTTGGGCCCAACTGCAGTTCCTGTTTGTCCTACCTGGTGCGCTCTTCCTATAAAACCTCTCTCTATAGCTGCACGTGAAGCGCCTCTTTCCACATTTGTTTTTAGCTTCTGACGCAAAATTTCACACAGAGAATTAATCAGGTCTTCATAGTTGTCCCTGTTTTGCAGTCCTTTACCGCCGCTGACGATTACTTCCACGTCAAAATTGACTCTCTCGGATGATTCCTCGATCTTTTGGATTTCCATGCAAAGATCAGCATCTATAAGCTCTATTCCATGTTTAAACACAGATCCGGTACGCGATTCATCAGGTTTGTTTTTTTTCATAACACCCGGCCGCGCAGTAGCCATTTGAGAAGGCGAATTAACGGTCGCTATGGTAGCCATAATATTCCCTCCAAGAGCCGGTCTTGTCTGTAGAAGAATAGCAATCTGTCCTTTTTTTGTATTATCTCTTATATTAAGAGATGTACAGTCTGCGGTCAGCCCGCAATTAAGCCTGTATGAAACCATAGGAGCCAGCACCCTTCCGAGAGGTGTTGCGGCAAAAAGAACTATTTGCGGCCGGTTCACGGAAATCAGTTCTGCAACTGTCCTGCGATATGCCAGCGGATCAAAATGATCAAGAAGTTCATGTTCAGCATAATAAACATTGTCCGCGCCATAGACAATTAGCTGTCTGGCAAGATTATCAAGTTTGTAGCCAGCAAGAGCCACGCCGACGCTGACTTCAAGTGAATCCGCAAGTTCCCGGGCTTTACCGAGAAGTTCAAGAGACGCAGCGTGTATTTCCCTGCCGTTATGTTCGGCAACGACCCATACTTCGCCCTGGAATAAAGCATCAAATTGCTTCATTCCTTCAATCATATTCTTTATATCCTGCTCGCCCAAACTTGATCTCAGAGCAGCAACCAGCCTGGACATCGATTCTTCATCAAGATCATAAAAATCCTCTATTCCCAGCTCATCCATCTTCTCATTAAGTATCTTAAAGTTCTGATTTTCTCTTTCGATGCTCTCAAAATTACGTTCAAAAATGTGATCTCTCCTTCGCGGTAAGAGATATGCTTCAGAGCCGGCTTTCCTGTCAGCCACATCTCCAATACCTGTATAATAACTTTTTAAAACTGCATCAGACAGCTCCTTTATATTCCGCATCTGGGTACATTTACGTGTTGTTTTACCGGGAGGAAAAATTTTTATCACCTGTGTTTTTGAGCCTTTAACGCCTGTCTGGGTTGCCTGGATATCGGCGGCATTCCACTCAATTATTTTCGTTTTATATGCGCGTCTAGTTGCTGCAAATCCCGCGTATAGCGGATATTCATATTTAGCGACTGTCAGCACTGCCGGAAGTTTCTTTACATTTACGATCTGGCTTCCGCCGCTGATAATTTTATTAAAATAAAATCTGCCTTCCCGAAAATCGGCATCAGTAACATAAGGTATACAACCAATTTTAAGTTCTTCTGCAATCTGTGCGGGTACCTGTGCTGTATCGCCGTCCACAGACTGCATCCCTGTTATAATATAGTAATCACGGCTTCCTTTTAATAATTCGCGTTCGATTTTACGTATAGCGTAGGCAAGTGGATTCGCAGTAGCAAAGGTATCCGCACCTCCGAGCGCGCGATCTGTAAGTAAAATTGCAGTGTCTGCGCACCTGCTCAATGCATAACGAAGTACTTCCTCTGCCATAGGAGGTCCCATAGAAAGACAAATAATTTTTCTATCGGGATCTCCGTTGAGCTTTTTCATCAGATGCGCGAACGCCAGTGCTTCCGCATCAAGACCGTTTATTACATTTTGCAGTCTGGTTCGAATGAGGGTACCGGTTTCAGAATTAAAAGCGTTATCCGTGATCTGTGAAATATCCGGTACCTGTTTAACAAGCACTATATAATCGCTCATAAATAACCCGATAAATTATTGATTTATTGCAGAAAACTCATCTGCTAAAAGTGAATTAAGTGTTTGTTGCAATTTTTCATTTTCTTCCATAATTTATCCTGATTTAATCAATTCATTCATAAAGCAATTTGCTATATGTAAACCATAAACAATCTTCAGCAACGTGTAAATTGAGGAATTTCAGTATTTTGGATTAATGGAATATATTAGAAGAATAAACATGAATGAATCATTATAGAGTACAATAACAATAGTAACAATATTCATTAATAATTATTAATATGTATCATGAATAGACAGTGAAATTTTTTTAGGAGTAGAATATACAATGAAATCTGAAAGAAAAAAAATAATTATTGTAGATGATCATCCGGTTGTACGACAGGGATTGAAGACCATTATAGAAAATGAAAAGGATCTGGAAGTATGCGGCGAAACCGGCAACGCAAACGATGCGATCAGATTGATCATTGAATTGAATCCTGACCTTTTGCTGGTTGACGTATCTCTGGAAGGAAATGCGAACGGAATTGATCTGGTTAAAACAATGCAAAAGAGATATCCATCCATAAATGCGCTTGTAATGTCCATGCATGACGACACGATCTATGCCGAACGTGCAATTATGGCAGGAGCAAAAGGCTATATAAT
The DNA here is from genome assembly GCA_964626055.1 of uncultured Leptospirales bacterium. GTDB lineage: Bacteria > Spirochaetota > UBA4802 > UBA4802 > JAFGDQ01 > JAFGSG01. Next base: position 457 of record CAZVDF010000062.1, on the reverse strand, counting down.
GAAAAACGAGTCTCAGGAAAAAATTATTAATGCGATAAGAAATGTTTTAAGAAATGATTTTTATTTAAGGCCGGAGACATCTCTGAATCTTGTATCAAAAGTGTTACATAATTCTACCAGCCGAGCTAAATCATCATTAGACAGATTAACCGACAGAGAGTTTGAGATTTTAAGACTGCTCGGCAAAGGGCTTGGAACTAGAAAAATATCAAATGAATTAAATATAAGTGTTAATACTGTAGAAACTCATAGGCGGCATATAAGAGAAAAACTCAATCTTAAAGATTCAGATGAACTCATAAGCTATTCAATTCAATGGTATATAGATACGCAGAAGTAAAAAATATTTCTGCAAATAAAATTCCCTGGGCAAGCCCCTGGTACTGACGTACCGGCCGCCATCTTCGGTGTCGGCGGAGTATTATGTTTCAAGGCGTTATCGATTTGCTCCGCAAAT
>CAZVDF010000061.1:0-19096 GCA_964626055.1 uncultured Leptospirales bacterium | reverse complement strand
ATTAATAGTCTTTTTTTGTTTTAGTACTAATTATTTCGTAAAATACTATAATATATGCCAAGAGACCGGAAGTTATAAATAAGCATTTTAACTCTATGGTGCTATCCAAGCCGGTGCCCCCTCCGGGGGATAGGGGGCTAAGCATATTCACGACAATTACATATTCTCTTTTTTATTCACCTTTCCCAAAATTCCGGAATGAGCCAATTATTTTAAAAATAAAATCTTGATTTCCTGATATCGTTTTATATAATAATCGTTCTACCATTAATAATAACGACTTTATAATACTTATTTTGCAAATATATTATTCTAAAATTTTATATTAAATTTATTTATAAGAAGGTATATATGCCAAAACCGACAAAATACGCAGCTTTAATCTGTTCTATCCTGAGTATTCTGGCTTTGATCGGGGTTATTGCGGGATTGAAAAAAGCCAGCCCATTGATCATTACGTTATTTTTAATCCCTGCCGTAGCTTACGAAGTTTACAGGACCGAGGGCGAGTCCACAAAAGCAGCTTCATTGATACTTCTCGTTGTTTTTATTCTGGAGCTTGTATTTCTGCTGTTTAACGTCAATTTCGATCTGGCAAAATTTCTCGGGAGATCGGATGCGTATATCCAGTCATACAGCATACCGCTCGGCGACATAAAAGTCGTCGCGCCTGCAGTGATGGCCGTCGTTTCCGCTGTCCTATTTCTGCGTACCGGCGGCATATACACCAAATGGCTGTCCGTCATTATTTTCATTACATCATTTGCGATTATTTATTCGGTTGATCCGGCAAATTTCCAGATCCTGTTAAAGACCGCCATCGAAACAGCAATGGGCAGAATGTAAATGTTAATCCTGAAAAAACATAAAAAATTCACTCCCGGGAAAAGGCCGCTTGTCCTCGTAATTATGGACGGCGTAGGCATTGGCAAAGAAAATGAAGGCAATGCGAGATTTCTCGCCAGGATGCCGAACCTGAACATGCTGATGAAAACCTGTCCGTTCATCGAACTGAAAGCCCACGGCCGCGCCGTAGGGCTTCCGAGCGACGCGGACATGGGCAACTCGGAGGTAGGGCACAACGCGCTCGGAGCCGGCCGCATATTCGACCAGGGGGCGAAGCTTGTTTCCGCGTCAATCGATTCCGGCAATATTTTCAAAACCGAGACGTGGAAGATGCTGATCCGGCGTCCGGCAGAGGAGGGAAAGACGCTTCATCTGATAGGCCTGCTATCCGACGGCAACGTTCATTCGCATATCGATCATCTCTTTAAACTGATCGAAGGCGCGGCCGGAGAGGGGGCGAAAAAATTAAGCGTGCATATACTGCTTGACGGAAGAGACGTTCCCGAAACCTCCGCGCCGGGATACATCGATCGACTGGAAAAATTTCTGAAGGGATTTGCCGATAAAGGATTCGATTACAGGATCGCTTCCGGCGGCGGGAGAATGACAACTACCATGGACAGATACGAGGCGGACTGGTCGATAGTAAAAAAAGGATGGGATGCTCACGTACTCGGGAAAGCAAGGCCGTTCGCTTCCGCCATTGAAGCTATCGAGACGTTCAGGAGGGAAGAAAAAGGAATCATAGATCAGTATCTCCCCTCTTTCACCATAGTTAAGGACGGGGAACCTGTCGGCAAAATACAGGACGGCGACTCTGTCGTTTTCTTCAATTTCCGGGGCGACAGGGCAATCGAGATCACAAGGGCATTTGAAGAAAAAAACTTCGGTAAATTCGAAAGGGAGTTCTATCCGAATGTAAATTACGCGGGGATGATGGAATACGACGGCGATCTCAAAATCCCGGCCAACTACCTGGTAACGCCGCCGGCAATCGACAGAACGATCAGCGAATATCTGGCGGATGCCGGTGTCAGGCAATACGCGATATCCGAAACGCAGAAATTCGGCCATGTGACATATTTCTGGAACGGCAATAAAAGCGGCAAGTTCAATGACAGGCTCGAGACATATTTCGAGATCCCGTCCGACAGGGTCGAATTCGACCGGCGCCCGTGGATGAAAGCCGACGAAATCACCGTTAAAGTGACCGAAGCGATCAAAAGCGGAGAATACGAATTTATTCGCCTGAATTTCCCGAACGGGGATATGGTCGGGCATACCGGCAATCTGGAGGCGGCCGTTGTCGCCGCAGAAGTTGTTGATCTGTGCCTCGGACGTATTCTTAATGCCGTCAAAGATGTAAATGGGATATTGATTGTTACGGCGGACCACGGGAATCTTGATGAAATGTTCGAACTGGATAAGAACGGTAATTTTGAAAAAGATAAAAAAACAGGCGAGCTCAAAAAGAAAACATCGCACACGCTGAATACGGTACCGTTCATCATATCCGGCTCCGGGAACGGGAAAAAGCTCAGGATAAATAAAAACGTGAACGACCCCGGGATCGGCAACGTCGCTTCGACAATTCTTGATCTGCTTGGGTTCGAAAAACCCGAAGATTATCTTCCCTCCCTGATCGAGTTCGAATGAAAATAGCATTCATAAGCTCCGAAGTCTATCCATTTGCCAAAACGGGAGGGCTCGCGGACGTATCCTACTCTCTCACAAAATCCCTTGCGAAAGCCGGACATAATGTGTGCGTATTTATGCCGAGATACGGTTCGGTTGATAAAGAAAAATACGGGATTAAACTGGCAATCGCCCCATTAATTATTAAAACCGGAACAGACGAAAAATATTTTGCCATTTTTGAATCCTCCCGGATACCCGGGGTTAAAACATATTTTATTGATTATGAATCATATTTTGCACGGGAAGGACTTTACGGGGATCACAACAGCGCTTTCGGCGACAATGGCGAAAGATTCGATTTCTTTGCCAGGGCGGTGATTCTCGGTATTAAAGAAATCAATTTTATTCCGGATATAATACACTGCAACGACTGGCATACTGGACTTATCCCTGCTTATTTGAAAACGGTTTACGGCAACGACGAATTTTTCAAAAAAACAGCAACGGTAATAACAGTACACAACGCAGGGTATCAGGGGACATTCCCCGAAGAAAGTCTCGGACAAAGCGAATATTATCGCACAAAATTCGGGACAGCTGATATTGAGGAAACCGGGGAAACAAGTTTTCTTAAAGAAGGGGTGCTCCATTCCGATATCATTACGACAGTAAGCAAAAAATATGCCGAAGAAATACAGACGCAGGAGTACGGCCGGAATATGGCTGCGGTGTTCGGAAGCGTAAAAAAACGTCTGCACGCTATCCCCAATGCGGTGGATTACGACAACTGGAATCCCGAAACCGATACGCTCCTGCCGCGTAATTTCTCGTTTAACGATATCAGGTCCAGGTCTCTGAACAAACCGCTGCTGCAGAAGGAAATGGAAATCGAGATTAAGCCCGATATCCCTTTGCTCGGGACAATTTCGAGGATCACGTTCCAAAAAGGCATGGATGTCCTTGCCGAGACCCTCGAGATTCTTTTCCAGGACGAAAAATTCCAGTTCGTGATATCCGGCTCAGGCGATAACTCAATTACGAAGAGATTCGATAATCTTAAAAAAATGTTCCCGCAATCAATGGGTATTCACTGGGGATTCGATGAAGATCTGGAGCATCTCTTCTTTGCGGGACTTGATATTTTTATTATGCCGTCAAGGTATGAGCCCTGCGGACTTACCCAGATGTACAGCCTCAAGTACGGCGCGGTGCCTGTCGTAAGAGCAACAGGCGGCCTGGATGAAATAATAGAAGAATGGAATGAGCGGACAAAAACCGGCAATGGCTTCAAGTTCAATAATCTTACACAGGAAGAATTATACAATACGACAAGAAAAGTAATTAAAAAATATTACGATAATAAAGCCTGGAGGCTGATCCAGAAAAACGGTATGAGCCGCGATTATTCATGGGATGACGCGGTGAAAGGATACGAAAAATTATACAGGCAGGTTTTAAAATAACAAAAAACACTTGAAATTATTGCGATATATTTGCATATTGTTATTGAAATTATTCGGTATTCTGATCGTGTTTCTGGGAGTTGTTTCGGAAGAGAGTGGCAAGGCCACTCTCTTTTTGCAAGATGGCGGAATATTTATGGATCTTTTAAGCAAACAGGATATTTTAGATAAAATAATACGAAGCACGGCTGCAGATCTGAACTACCTTATCTATGAATCCTCTGTCCTTTTAAAAGGAGAACATTCAAAAATAGTCGTTAAGATCGATCACCCGAAGGGGATATCGACCGACGACTGTGCGATTTTCACAAGAGAGCTCACAAAACGGCTGGACGGCCAGAAGGTTCTGCCGAACTATTCCATGGAAATCTCATCGCCCGGACTTACGCGGAAACTGCACAGTATGGAGGAATTTATCCGATTTCTGGGTTCTCCCGTAAAAATAGTATACGAATCCGAAGGCAAAATAAATGTCGCTAAAGGTATTATAAATAATATTATTGACACAGAAATTGAACTGAAATCAGATAATAATGAAATTTTTATAGATTTTAGGAAAATTAAAAAAGCAAATCTTGAATATTAAAGGTTTTAAACGATGAGTAAGAACTTCTTTGAAGCGTTGCATCAGATCGCAATAGACAAAGGGATCAACCGGGATGCTATTGAACAGATCGTCGAATCGGCAATGCTCTCGGCTTACAAAAAGCAGTATGGAACGACCGATAACGTAAAGGTCACTTTTAACAGGGATAATAATACAGTTTCGCTGATCTCGCGCAGAATGGTTGTGAACAAGCCGAGAGACCGTGCAGAGGAAATATCCTTTGAAATAGCTAAAAAAATTAAACCGGATGTAGCACTCGGAGACGAAATGGATGTTGAGGAAAATCCGCTTGAATCCTTCGGAAGGATTGCGGCCCAGACAGCCAAACAGGTGATCGTACAGAAACTGAAAGAAGAAGAGAAGGGGATCGTATTTAACGAATATAAAGATAAAGAAGGGCAATTGATTAATGGCTATGTCCAGAGAAAAGTAAAAGACGCTTTATTCGTCGATCTCGGCAAAACCGAAGGCGTACTGCCCGCGAGGGAGCAATCTCCTCTTGAGCATTTCAAAACCGGTGAAAGAATTAAAGCTGTCGTTCTGACCGTCTCGAAAAACTCAAAAGGACCAGCCATTATTTTGAGCAGGGCTCATCCTAAATTCGTCGAAAAATTATTCGAAATGGAAATCCCCGAAATATATGACGGTATAATAAAAATAGTGAATATCGTAAGAGAAGCTGGTTTCAGGACAAAAGTTGCGGTTACAAGCGAAAGAGACGACGTCGATGCGGTGGGAGCCTGCGTCGGCATGAAGGGCATCAGGATTCAGTCGATAGTGAGAGAACTGGAAGGCGAAAAGATCGACATCATCGATTATTCTCCAGACAGGGAAATCATGGCCGCCAATGCTCTTACTCCCGCAAGGCCGAAGGCGATCATAAAAACCAAAGAAAGCGGCGTTATCGCCGTAGTTGAAGACGACCAGTTAAAGCTTGCGATCGGAAGAGGCGGACACAACGCGAGACTTGCTTCCAAAATTTGCGGTTTCGATATCGACATTAAAACGGAAACTCAATATCATGACATGCTGAGCTCCGGCGAAACCAGAGCCCTGGTAGAGCAGCTGTTTACCGAAACCCCGACCAACGAAACGCCTCTGGAAGACCTGCCCGGACTTGATCCGAGGATCATTAAACTGCTTGAAGCAGGCGGGATATTCTCCGTAGAAGCGCTCGTGGAAATCCCGGACGAAGATCTTCTTAAAATTGACGGCATAGGCAAGGTCACCGCCCAGAAAATAAGAGATATTTTAAGGGAGTCGGTCGACTTCGAAGATGAGGGAGAGGAAGAACAGGAAGAGGAAACCGAAGATAACGATGATAAAAATAATGACGACAGGGGAAATACTACGGAAGAAACGAATGCTTAGTAATTCGTAATTATATTTTATTTTATTAAGGATTTAAATGAAAATAACTGATATTGCCGTAAAAAATCATGTTTCGACTGACCACATAAAAGAAATATGCAACGAACTGGGTATTGCATGCACCGATGAGAATTCCGATATTTCCGGGAAAGATGTTTTTCTTGTTGAAAAGAAAATTGAAGTATTGAAGACCGAAAAAACCAAAAAAACTTTGAAATTGATCGGGAAAAAAAGCGAAAAAAATGCGGATGCGGCTGCCGGGAAAAAAATCAAATTAAAAAGAAAAGTTCATGTTTCCAAGGGACTCATAAAAGACAAAGCCGAGAAACAACAGCCTGATGAAAAAAAAGAAGTTAAAAAAGAAGGAGAATACAAAGAGAAGAAAATAATAAAACAGGAATACAGGAAACCTGAGAAAGAAAGAATCCATTCTCAGCCTGCGAAGAGGGAGATCAGAACTGACAGAAACAGGGAAAGGGATCCCAGAAAAGACAGACAGGCAACGGCGCATACCAGACCGCTCTTTCTGCAAAAAAAACAGGAAGGGATCGGAAAACCGAAAGCGGCTGAAATCGGCAAAGAATCGATCAAAGAACACACGAAAGAAACTTCAAGAAGAAAGCTATACGGGAAGGATAAAGATAAAAATAAAAAATTTAATGAAGAAAAATTCAAAGAAGAAAAATTCTTAGAGAAAGATATCATTCTCCGGAAGAAAAAACCCGAGGAGAATCTGAAGAGGGAAACCGTAACCCCTGAAAGGATCGAGATCACCGAAAATATTTCCGTGGGAGACCTTGCGCATAAGCTGAACATAAAAGCAAATGAAGTAATCGCCAAGCTTATGAAACTGGGAGTTATGGCAACGATAAACCAGGTCATAGACGCGGAAACAGCCGAAATCCTGGCGGGGGAATACAATACGCAGGTTAAGGTAGTATCCCTTTTTGAGGAAACCGTTATTAAATCGAACGAAATCGAAAATCCGGAAGATCTTAAAACCAGGCCTCCCGTCGTTACGATCATGGGCCATGTCGACCACGGTAAAACCAAGCTGCTCGATACGATCAGGAAGACAAATGTCGTTGATCAGGAGTTCGGCGGCATCACCCAGCATATAGGCGCATATAAAATTTTTATAAATAATCATTATATCACATTCCTCGACACTCCGGGTCATGCCGCGTTTACCACAATGCGGGCAAGAGGAGCAAAGGTCACAGACATTGTCGTACTGGTCGTCGCCGTTAATGACGGCGTTATGCCGCAGACAGTTGAAGCCATCAACCATGCAAAGGACGCAGGAGTGCCCACCGTAGTCGCGCTGAATAAAATCGATCTGCCGGAAGCCAACCCCCAGAGAGTAAAACAGGAACTTTCAAACTACGGGCTTGTGCCTGAAGAGTGGGGCGGGCATACGCTATATGCGGAAATAAGCGCAAAAAACAATATTAATATTGATAAACTTCTCGAATTGATCCTGATACAGGCGGAAATGCTTGAACTTAAAGCAAATCCGAAGATCATGGCCAGAGGAACGGTGCTGGAATCACGAATTGACCGCGGCAGAGGTTCGGTGCCCACTATTCTGGTGCAGCAGGGTGTTCTCAGGGTAGGCGATCCTTTTGTCGTAGGGATATGCTCCGGGAAAGTAAGAGCAATGTTCAACGACAGAGGAGAACCGATTGATGAAGCGCCACCATCCACTCCCGTGGAAGTACTCGGGATAACGGGCATCCCTTCCGCCGGAGATCCGTTCCAGGTAGTGGAATCGGAAAAATATTCAAAACAGATATCCAACAAGCGCCAGGAGCTCAAGAGAGTCGAATCGGCAAAGAAAGTTAAGAAGGTTACCCTGGAGAATCTGAACGAAATGATTAAAGAGGGTGAAATCCAGGAATTAAAAGTAATATTAAAGGCAGATGTAGACGGTTCTGTTCAGGCGCTGACGGAAGAGCTTCAGAAATTATCGACCGGAGATATCAGGGCTAAAGTCATTCACAGCGGGACAGGCACCATCAATGAATCGGATGTAATGCTGGCTTCGGCTTCTAACGCGATCATCATCGGCTATCATATCAGGCCGACGGCAAAAATTGCAGACCTTGCTGAAAAAGAGAGCGTTTCAATTCAATTGTTCAACATTATATTCGAAGCTACTAACGCTATAAAAGCCGCAATGCAGGGAATGTTAAAACCGGATTACAGAGAAGAAATCATAGGTCTCGGCGAAGTAATCAAGACATTTAAAATATCGAAAGTCGGCACAGTCGCCGGCTCAATTGTTACCAAAGGCAAAGTACAAAAGATTAATTCCATAAGATTAATCCGCGACGGTGTCGTAATATACCAGGGTAAAATAAAAACCCTCAAAAGATATCAGGACGAAGCTTCGGAAGTAGGTTTAAACCAGGAATGCGGTATTACTATAGACGGATTTAACGACATAAAAGTCGGTGATACTTTTGAATCATATACAATGGTTGAAGTAGCGAAAAAACTGGATGCGTAAACATTCCTTGGCGCGCGAGGCTATCCGTCAGTACTCCATAATTCACTTTTAACCTATTTTACACGATGCCGATTTATTCATCCATGCATTAATTATAAGCTGCCACTGCGGAGAGATCGCTTCTATGGATCTATCTTTTATGTTTTAACACGGGTTTTATCGGCGACCCGAGCGATACTCCGAGAAAATTCCTTGTATTTTTTCCGGTAATAAATCCAAAATTAAAAGAAAACAAGTACGGAGGCTGGCAATAACAATATGCCCGGTTACAGAAAAGAAAGGCTGGAAAAAGAAATCAGAGTGATCGTAGCCGACGCTTTGCTTAAAGAAGTCAAGGATCCCAGGATAGGATTTGCCACGGTCACAAAAGTAAAATTAAATAAGGATAAAACGACAGTCCTTATATACGTTTCAGTAATGGGAGACGAAAAAACAAAAAAAAAGTCTATGATAGGGCTCAATTCCGCAAAAGGATTTTTCCAGTTTAAGATCGGCCGTGAAATGAAAATCAGAAATACTCCCAGAATAATCTTTGAACTGGATTCCTCAATTGAAGAGGGAGTAAATATGGTAAATACAATCAATAAGATCGAAGAAGAAAGAATTAAAAAAGAAAGATTGAACAATCCGATCGAAGAAGAAGAATTAAATGATAAAAAATCCGAGAGGTAAAATATAATTTCTGCGTTTGCTAATTCAGTCATTCTGGTTGATAAATCCCCCGGCCGGACCTCATTTGACACGCTGAATGAGTTAAAAAAAATTATTAAACAAAAAAAGACGGGTCACTGCGGCACGCTCGATAAATTTGCATCCGGGTTGCTTGTTATCTGCACCGGCTTCGCGACAAAGCTTTCAAGGTATTTTCTCGACAGCGATAAAAGATATATCGGTACGATTAAACTTGGCATCGCTACCGACACTTTCGATCCGGAGGGTAATGTTAAAGAAATAAAAGACACAAATAATGTTACGGAGAAATCCATTCATAAAATCATCGAAGTGTTTACAGGCGAGATAGAGCAGCTTCCCCCGGTTTACTCTGCCTTAAAGATATGCGGGAAAAGAGCATCGGATCTTACTCGGGAAGGGGGAACGCTTTCCATGCAAAGAAGAAAAATCACCATAAGAAAACTGAATATTCTGGAAATTGATCTTGACAATAAAAGCGTCAAAATAGACGTTGCGTGTTCGAAGGGAACATATATCCGATCTCTTGCAGCAGATATCGGAGAATACCTTGGGACAGGGGCCCATCTTAAGAGCCTTCAGAGAATTGCTTCCGGAATTTTCAGCCTGGAAAATGCAGCTACGGTAGACGAAATCAGAAAATTTGTCGGAGGGAGGGCTTCGGACAAGAAATTCATTTTAAGCCCGAAAGAGGCCATGTCGAATTTCTCTTCGTTAAAAGTTAAAAACAATACAAGAAAAAAGATTTTCAACGGCGCTTTTTTTGCCAGGGAAGACGTCGTTTTTATTGATGACAGAGGCAAAAATCCCTTCATAATTTTAGATGAGGAAGAAAATCTTATTGCAATTGCGGATGTCGATATTAATAATTGGTTAATTAAGTATTTAAACGTGTTCAATTAGTTTCTGGTAAACAATAGAATCTATCAAAGAACCTATTCACGAAAGTCAAAAGCTTTTTACTCGCTTTATTAGAGGGAGTATCGGTAATCTAATTTTAATAATCCTGCATTTAAAATTGAATTACCGATACCCCCAAATTATAATTATACCCGCGAAATAGGCTCTTAATGATATATTCCAATAATTAATATAATTAAGAGGATATAAAATTATATGCAGCCTAAAAATGAAATAATCAGCCAGTACAAAACCCACGAGAAAGATACGGGTTCCTCAGAGGTTCAGATCGCTCTTTTGACGGAAAGGATTAACCATCTTACAGAGCACTTTAAAACCCATCAAAAGGATTTTCATTCAAGAAGGGGACTGCTGAAGCTGGTAGGCCACAGAAGAAGGCTTCTGAATTACTTAAAGAACAAAGATCTTGAAAAATACAGAAGCATAATAAAATCATTGGGAATAAGAAGGTAATTTGACAATTATTTTCACCTTTTCCCGGGGAACACTCAATAAATCCTAAACAATTAATGCTATTTATGTCAGGCGGAAAACTATGAATTCAAACTTTTCAGTGAATATCGGAAAAGACAATATTTCTTTTAACACGGGATATCTGGCCAAACAGGCTGACGGGGCAGTTGCAGTTTCCTGTAATGAAACAATCGTCTTCGCTTCCGTAGTTATGTCGAGAGAAACAGGAGACGGGGATTTTTTCCCTTTGACCGTCGATTACAGAGAGAAGTATTATGCTTCCGGCAAGATCCCCGGTGGATACATCAAACGCGAAGGGAGGCCGAGCGACCGTGAAACACTTACTTCCAGACTGATCGACAGACCGATAAGGCCGCTGTTCCCAAAAGATTTCATTAACGAAGTACAGGTTATTTTATATGTATTGTCATCCGACAGACAGACGCAGATGGATTTTGTCGCCATAAACGCCGCATCTGCCGCTCTTTCCGTTTCCGGGATACCTTTTAACGGACCGATAGGCGCCGTGAGGGTCGGTAAAATTAACGGCGAACTTGTTGTAAATCCGACATTCGACGAAACAGATTCCAGCGACCTCGACCTTGTCGTCGCCGGGACAAATACAGCCGTAACAATGATAGAAGGATCGGCAAAAAATCTCTCCGAAGACGAGATGATTGACGCAGTAATATTTGCGCATGAAAATATAAAAAAGATATGCGACACAATAGCTGAACTGGCAAAGACTTATGCCAAGCCGGTTATTCAATACACACCCAAATCCGAAGATAAAGAATTAAAGGAAGAAATAAAAAATAAATTTTACGGCGACATTGAAAATCTTATCCGATACAAGGATAAAAAAGAAAGAGAAAACGCTCATAAAGCCATTATAGAGAAAGCGAAAGAAAGTCTTGGCGAAAAATATTCCGAAACGATAAATCAGGCATCTGCAATAATAGACGGATTCGACGGCGAAATACTCAGAAGAAGGATCCTGGACGAGAAAGTACGGGCAGACGGCAGGGATCTTAAAGAAGTTAGGCCCATAGACATTATGGTAGGCATCCTTCCGCGAGCCCACGGATCTGCGGTGTTTACAAGAGGACAGACCCAGAGCCTGGGCATAGTTACGCTCGGAACCGTCGCCGATATGCAGAAGATTGATGCGATAGAAGGCGAGAGCACAAAAAGATTTATGCTGCATTACAACTTCCCCCCATTCTCGGTCGGAGAAACCGGAAGATTCGGCGGCACAGGCAGGCGCGAGATAGGCCACGGCATGCTTGCGGAGCGCTCGCTGGAATACATATTGCCTGGCGAAAATGATTTTCCGTATACGATAAGAATCGTATCTGAAATACTTGAATCGAACGGCTCTTCCTCAATGGCTTCAATATGCTCGGGATCGCTTTCCATGTTCAACGCGGGAATGCCTGTCAAGGAGGCTGTCGCAGGCATAGCAATGGGACTCATAATGGAAGGAGACCGTTATGCGGTGCTTAGCGACATCATCGGGCTTGAAGATCATCTGGGCGACATGGATTTTAAAGTGGCTGGGACCCAAACAGGAATAACCGGATTTCAGATGGATATTAAGATACAGGGCATTACTCCGGCGATCATGAAGGAAGCGCTTTTGCAAGCCAGGGAAGGCAGATTGCATATACTGGGCAAGATGAACGAAGCCATTTCCCGGCCGGAAAAAGAACTGTCACCGTTTGCTCCGAGAATAATCACAATGACTGTCGACAGAGACAAAATCGGCGGGATTATAGGTCCGGGCGGCAAAATGATAAAGGGCATTACAGAGAGAACGGGTGCGGAGATCAATATTGAGGATGACGGCACCGTGACCATAGCCGCTGTAGACAAAAGCTCTCTGGAAAAGGCAGTGAGAGAGATCGAATCAATTACCGAAGATGTCGAAGTCGGGAAAATATACCACGGCCGAGTCAAGAAGATAATGGATTTCGGCGCTTTTGTCGAGATTCTTCCGGGGAAAGAAGGTCTGCTGCATATATCCAAACTGGATTTTAAACGCGTTAATAATGTCACAGATATACTAAACGAAGGAGATGCCGTTGATGTGAAGGTCATAGGCATTGATAAATTAGGCAGAATCGATCTAAGCAGAAAGGACGCCTTAAAAAAACAATCCCATTAGCTCTTAATAACAAATAAAATTATTAAATTTTTTACTTTAACCGTTTTCTGCCTGAGGAATCCCGCTTATCGGACGGGAGAATTGTTAAATCCGGTTTCTTTTCTTAATTTCGCAATTCGAAAAATTTAGTATCGTCATGGTAACCAAGTACAGATTAGATAACGGCTTAACCGTCATCCTGGAGCCTATCGATAGCGTTGTTTCTATTTCCGCAGGCCTTTGGATAAAAGCCGGCTCAAGGCACGAAAGAGAAGATCAACTCGGATATGCTCATTTCATAGAGCACATGCTCTTTAAAGGGACGGAGAATTATAGCGCGAAAGAAATTGCGCAGATGGCGGACAGGGTCGGAGGCCAGCACAACGCCATCACGAACAGGGAGTACACCTGCTATTATATTAATGTGATCTCCGATTATCTTAAACCTTCCATCGATCTTTTATCCGACATTTACTACCGGTCGCTTTTCGACAGAAAAGATATTCAAAAAGAGAAGAATGTGATCCTTGAAGAGATCAGCCTGTACGAAGACACTCCCGATGAATTAATCCATGATATTTTCATGGAAGCCATGCTGTCGAATCATCCGCTTGGAAACTCGATCCTCGGGACTCCGGAAAGCATCAAAGGGGCCGGCAGAAAAAAATTATTGGATTTTTTCAACCAGTATTACACGAATGAAAACTGCATCTTTGCCGTTTCCGGAAAGTTCGAAACGGAAAGGATAAAAGATTTTATACGGACTTATTTTTCAAAAGATCAGAATAAAATCAAGAAATCAGCCGCAGAAAGCTGCATCGAGCCTGTCAGGATTTATCATAAACATCTCGAAAGGGACCTTGAGCAGATCCATTTTTGCCTGGGCATTGAAGGATTGAAAAAAGACGACATCGACAGATGGACGCTTTATACAATCAGTACAATACTCGGCGGGAGCGTCTCCTCCAGGCTGTTCCAGAACATCAGGGAAAAGGAAGGTCTCTGTTATTCGATATATTCCTTTCATTCCTCTTACCGCGAAATCGGGGTATTCGGCATTTATTGCGGCACCTCGCCTGAAAATTACAAACGGGTCATTAACCTTATAACGAAGGAATGCAGGGATCTGCTCAAAAACGGCATTACGCGGCAGGAACTGAACGACATAAAAACATATATCAAGGGCAACCTCGCGCTAAGCCTTGAGAGCACGGAGGTAAGGATGGGACAGCTCGCGAGGAACGAAATTACCTACGGGCGGGATTACTCATTTGAAGAAATAGTCGAACAGATCGGAAAAGTAACGCTGAACGATTTCGACAGAGTATGCAAAAAAATATTTAAAGACAAAAGATTTACCGTGGTATCCATCGGTAAAAATAAATACTCAAACGATAAACCGCTATATTTATAAGTTGCCTCAAAAGACAAATTGTTGTTGAAATATTAATAAAAACAATAATAATTCGCCAAATAAAAGACATTCCATTATAAATTTAAAGAAAATACTATCGCAACTCAGGAAACTTATATGGCAAGTAAAGACGGAGTAAATAACAGTACGATCGGCGAAGGATCTGCATTCGAGGGAAAATTCTATATAAGCGGTTCTCTGCGGATTGACGGGAAATTTGAAGGCGAAATCAAGACCGATGAGGAACTGGTTGTGGGCCCTACCGGAAAAGTAAAAACAAATATCAATGCCAAATCGGTCGTTATTTCAGGTATTGTCATAGGCAATATTACTGCGGAGAAAGAAGTCGTATTGATGGAAACCGCAAAAGTTTCCGGCGACATCGAAACGCCGATTCTGACTATACAAAAGGGGGTCATTACACAGGGCCACATCACGATAACCGGGGGCCAGAAAACAAATATTAAAAAACTTATCGACGACTCGTACGGGGACAAGCTGGTCAAAGAGGAAAAGCAGGACGGCAAAAAATAATATAAATAACGGAATGCGCAAGCCCGATAATTAAATAGATCGGTTGTATCCAGAAAAATATTCCATGAATAAATTCGATTATAAAACATACAAATTCGGGAAGCTGATAATTTCAAAAATAAATAATGAAATTGCCTTCCTTTACAGAGGTAAGAAGAAAACTTACTCAAAAATGATTTATTTTAATCGTTCTTTCCCCGGATTAAAAAAATATTTATACATACTATCGGTTATAATAATAACAAGCCTTGCAATCTTCATTTATAAAAATATCAATTTCCATTCATATGATAACTCCTTATATGAGGATGACAGGAAAAAGAACGAACTTCTCTTCTCAAAAAAAACCGATTTTACCGAACCGGATAAAACAGCCGCGCTGCAAATCAGGGAACATGTTGTCGAGGACGGGGACACGCTAAGCGAACTCGCAAAGGAATTCGGCGTATCGATGGATACGATATGCGGAAGCAATAATCTTCATTCCTACGACCTGATCCCGACAGGGAAAAAATTAAGGATACCCAGCAAAGACGGCATTCTTCACACCGTTGCAAAAGGGCAAAATATCAGCGATATAGCCAGAAAATACAGAGTGTCTCTAGAAAAAATTTTTTCTGAAAACAATAAAAAAAATTTCGATTTTATCTCGGTAGGCGAAACAATCTTCGTACCCGATGCGAAACCGACCGATGTTTTTCCCGGATTTATGTGGCCGACCCAGGGCTGGCGCATAACAAGCTCTTTCGGATGGCGCAGGAATCCGATCAGCGGCATGAGACATTTTCATGAAGGACTGGACATACGATCCAAATACCAGCAAATAAGAGCGACCAAATCCGGAAGGATTACGTACACGGGATGGCTCGGCGGATACGGTTATACAATTATAATATCGCATCCGGGCGGCTGGAAATCCCTGTACGGGCATCTGTACAGAATAATTGTAAAAGACGGGCAATATGTCAAGCAGGGGCAAACAATTGCAACCAGCGGGAACACAGGATACTCCACAGGCCCGCATCTGCACTTTGAATTGCGCAAAAACGGCTACCTGAAAAATCCTTTAAATTATTTGATCAGATAAATCCGCCATCTGAACGTCCCTGTTGAAGACTGTATTTTTTTACAACCGATCGGCCGTATCCAGTAAAAATATATTGCATAAAAAAAGCGAGTTAAGTTTTATTGACAAAAATCGATTTTTGAATCCACGGGAAAGGAAAATTTTGTTTTTATGAATACTGAATATGCAAATTTTTTATGCGAAATAGGCACAGAAGAAATCCCGGCAGGGTATATACCGTCAATTATCAGGGACATCGAAAACATTTTCAAACAGAAACTGCTGGAATACAGAATAAGCTTCGCCGATATTAAATCATTTGCCACACCCAGAAGACTTGCAATTTTCGGTTATGAAATCGCCGGATCACAGACCGGCGGTGAAATTGAAATAAAAGGTCCTTCCGCAAAAGCCGCCTATGATAGTAAAGGCGAGCCCACAAAAGCCCTGCTGGGATTTACAAACGGAAATCGAATTTCAAAAGAAGACATTTTTAAAAAGACAACGGAAAAAGGCGAATACATCTTTGCCCGGAAAAAAATGGAATCGGAAAAATCGGAAGAAATAATTCCGGATATTGTCGAATATGCCGTAAGAAATATCGCCAGTCCGAAAAAGATGCGGTGGAGCGGTAAAACTATCGCCTTCCCAAGACCGATATCGTATTTTCTTCTGATGCTCAATGACAGGATAATTCCTTTTGAACTCGACGGCATAAATTCGTCAAATCTGAGCCGCGGACATTTTATACAGCACAATAAAATGATAGAGATTGATAAAATCCGGGACTATGAACAGCTTCTGTTCAATAGCGGGATCATCGTCAACCACGAAAAAAGAAAAAAACATATCCATGACGGATTGACAAGAACCGCGATGGAGATCGGCGGCATCTTAATTGACGATGCCGAGCTTCTTGAAACAGTGACTTTCTTGACGGAATATCCGCATATCGTTAAATGCGATTTTGCAAAGGATTTCCTGAAAATACCGGATATTGTGCTGATCACGGAAATGAAAGTACATCAGAAATATTTTGCCGTAAAGGATAAAGACGGCAGGCTTATGCCCAACTTCCTCGTGGTTTCCAATAATCCGCCCGGCGAATATGTAAAAAAAGGGAACGAAAGAGTTATAAGCGCCAGATTCAGCGATGCATCCTTCTTTTTTAACGAAGACAGGAAAACAAAGCTGATCGATAAGATCGAAAATTTAAAAAATGTTCTTTTCCACAAAGAACTCGGCACCGTACACGACAAAATCATAAGGATGTCCCGGATTGCCGGGTATCTTGCAAAAGCATTGGATCTGGCGGAAAATACATCGCGGAAAATTGAGAGAGCAGTTCAGCTCTCCAAAGCCGATCTTGTTACGTCAATGGTTTTCGAATTCTCTTCTCTGCAGGGAAAAATGGGGCGAATATACGCATTGCTTGACGGAGAAGATAAAGAAATTGCAGATGCGATCGACGATCATTATAAACCGAGATTCCAGGATGATGCACTCCCCTCAAGTCCCGTAAGCATAGCGGTATCCATTGCGGAAAAACTGGATAATATTTTCGGATCGTTTTCGGTGGGGAATATTCCCAAAGGCTCTGAAGATCCGTATGCTTTGAGAAGGCAGGCAAATGCCGTCGTGGAAATCCTGATAGAAAACAAACTGCATCTTTCTCTTGACAAAATTATCGACAGTATATCTCAGCTGTACAGGAAAGGCGGATCCCTTACGGGGAAAATACTGGATTTCATATCGGCCCGCGCAAAAACCATCTTCCAGGAACACGGGTACAGATACGATGAAATAGACTCCTGTCTTTCAACAGGGTATTATGATTTTTATGAACTGTTTAAAAGAGCCGACAGTATCCATGAATTCAGAAAGAACGATAAATTTTCCGAGATGCTCCTGAGTTTTAAAAGAATGAACAACATTATCAGTATCTTTTCGGATAAAAATCCGGGCTATGAATTTCACTTTAACAGGGAAATGCTCAGTGAAAACGCCGAGAAAGATCTTTATAATTTCTTTGATTCCAGGAAAAATAAAATATCCGATTTTATCCGCAATAATAATTATACGAGTCTTTTCAGCCTTTTAATAGAAGGCAAATTAATAATTGACGGCTTCTTCAATAATGTAATGGTAATGTGCGAACAAACAGATTTAAGGGACAATCGCCTGGCGCTCCTCAGCAGCATAATTGATCCTTTTAAAAATCTTCTTGATTTTTCAAAGATTTCGGAATAAAATCTAGTTCTTTGGAATTTCATTGTTCAAAAAAATATGAATAACCAGAGTATATACAACAGAAAAACAATTGAAGATATTATCTACTCGGACGGGGTCGGGATACATTCCGGGAAAATATCGAAATTACGCTTTTTACCCGCAGATATCAACACGGGCATTACTTTTATACAAAAAAAATACGGGATGAAATCCCCCATCAAGGTATCACCCGAGAATGTCGTCGATACCAACTATGCAATCACCCTTGCAAACGATAAATGGCGCGTCAGCACGGTCGAACATCTTCTTTCTTTTTTCTATATTTCCGGAATAACCGATATAATCGTCGAAGTCGACGGGGATGAAGTACCGATATACGACGGCTCGATCAACCCGATTATTAATATTTTCAGCGAAAAAAAATTCTATATATATGAAGAGATAAATTATCCGATACGGATTTTAAATCCCATCTGGTCATTTAACGGCGATAAATTCATACTCGTTCTTCCGTCCGAACAGCCGGAAATTACCTACATAATACACTATGATCACCCGGTAATAAAGACCCAGTATGCAAAATTTAATCTTGCAAAGGAAGTCTTTTTCAAAGAGATCGCCCCCGCGCGCACATTCGGTTTTATTAAAGATATCGGATTCCTGCATAAAAATTCACTCGGGCTGGGCGGTAGCCTGCAAAACACACTGCTGATTTCGGATGATTCGTATTTAAATGATCCGAGATTTGAAGATGAATGCGTAAGGCATAAAATTCTCGATTTTATGGGAGATATTTCTCTTATCGGAAAAACTATTATAGGGCATTTTATTGTCTGTAAATCCGGCCATACGCTTAATTTAAGCTTTATTAAAAAACTGAAGGAAGTCTACAGCAGTATCGAGATCGGTAATAAAATTGAATTCAAGAAACAGGCCTCAAAGTCAGTTTGAATCACTTAAAATTATTGTAATCCATCTTATTATAAGCTGTATTTCGTAATAAACTAATAATTTTGGCTCATTCCGAAATGTTGGGAAAGGTGAATAAAAAAGAGAATATGTAATTGTTGTGAATATACTTAGCCCCCTATCCCCCGGAGGGGGCACCGGCTTGAATAGCACCATAGAGTTAAAATGCTTATTTATAGCTTCCGGTCTCTTGGCATATATGAGTATGAAATAATTTATTAATGATAATAGATA
>CAZVDF010000060.1:0-19902 GCA_964626055.1 uncultured Leptospirales bacterium | reverse complement strand
ATGGTAATATATGAATGAAGAATTAAAAAATAATCTTAATGCTGTTTTTAAAATATTAAAACATAAGTTTCAGAGATGGTGCCCCCTCAGTCCCAAGGGGAGGCTTCGCACGAGGATAGGGGGGAGGGAAATTTAATTTCCCAAGAATTCGGAAAGAGCTATTTATATCAATTATTAATGATTAATTGGGATACATTATAAAATTTTCTGCAAAATCAGACCTTCCTGGTTGATATTTTCTATTCCCGAAGGCTTTCACATCAGGTCTGAAAAGCGTCCTCAAAAATTTTATAATGTATCCCAATTAATCGACAAAAAAATACAATTTTGAGTTAGCTCTTAAATTTTCACCGGAGAATCATGTCATGAAATATCTCATCATAGGATCAGGCGGACGGGAGCATGCATTGTACTGGCGGCTTCAGAGCGACGGTAGCGCAAAACAGGACGATGTTTACGCCGCGCCCGGCAACGGTGGAATTGCGGACAGCAGCCGTGTCGTTCTTAAAACTGATGATTTCGGGGGTATTGAAAAATTCTGCATAGAAAAAAAAATTGACGCTGTCATAGTCGGACCGGAAGCCCCTCTCGTAAGCGGGATAGTGGACTACATGAACAGAAAAAAAATACCCGCTTTCGGCCCCACAAAGGCAGCAGCCATGCTGGAAGGGAGCAAGCTTTTCGCTAAAAGTATTATGAATAAGTACCGGATACCAACCGCGAACCATTACGAGTTCAACGATAAAAGCGAACTCATTAAATACATTAAATCCGCAGTTGAATTTCCGCTCGTAATAAAACTGGACGGTCTTGCCGCCGGGAAGGGGGTCGCTATTCCGGAATCTGCAAACGAAGCGCTAGATTTCATAAACATGAATGTTAATGAAGGCACAAAAGTTTTCATTGAAGATTTTATCGACGGAGAGGAAGCTTCCATACTGGGCATATCCGACGGAAGTACAGTCATTCCCCTGGTATCCGCGCAGGATCATAAAAGAATATTTGACGGCGATAAAGGGCCCAACACAGGGGGAATGGGCGCTTATGCGCCGGCCCCGCTTGTCGACGAACGCTTGCTTGCAAGGATCCGGAAGGAAGTGCTTGAACCCGCGGTCGACGGCATGAAGAAAGAAGGTATCCCGTTTAAGGGCGTGCTGTACGCCGGGCTTATCATCAAAGGAGACACAATAAAAGTACTGGAATTCAACGCCAGGTTCGGCGATCCCGAAACGCAGGTTATACTACCCCTCTTAAATGAAAAACTGGGCGATATAGTGGATAGATCCATCAACGGCAATCTTAATAATTTTCATATTTCTTTTAAAAATAAATATGCATTAACAGTGGTGATGTCTTCCGGAGGATATCCCGGCAATTACGAAAAAGGAAAAGAGATAACGGGACTTAACAGCCTGAACGGTGAGATAATCGCTTTTCATGCCGGCACTGAATCTAAAAACGGCAGGATATACACAAACGGCGGAAGGGTACTTAATATTACCTCGCTGGGAAATGATCTCATGGACGCACGTAATAAAGTATACGGCGAAATCGGCAAAATAAAATACGAAGGCGCATTCTTCAGAAAAGATATCGGGCACCGGGCGCTTGGATATTTTTCATGAATTTAAGAAATCCATGAATTCCCTTATCTTTTCGGGGTAACCTCCTTCTTTTTCCATGTATTTTTTAAACCGTCTTTCGTATCCCTGTATGGCTTTCGAAGTTATATTCTTGAACTTTACCGCGATCTCCGAAAACGCAGGCATCACTTCCAGCTTGGACCTGAGTTCCTTTTTAAAAGGTATATGCCTGTAAAACATTTCTCTTAGCACGCTGTTAAGCCTCATGACGCCGTCTTTCTCGTACAGCACCCACTGGGTATAATCATCCGCGAACCTGTCCCTGTTGGTCCTTATGCTTTTGAATTTCTCAGTAATTATATCAATATTCTCACGGGAAAGCTTGGGATTCTTTTTGTAAAAATTCACATAATCGAAATATACTCCGGTAAGCCCCCCTTCAACAGGATCGGCCCACATGCCTCCTTTTATGGTTCTGTTAAGCTCCCAGCGGAAACACGCGAAAGTATGCGCCATGCTCTTTACAATATCGCCAAGAAAGAAAACAGGAACAACGACGCGGCCTCTTGTTTTCCTGTTAGTGCCGTCCAGATCCTGCCATAACATCGTTTTTGTGCCGAAACTCGGCAAAAGAATAAAAATCGGGAGCACTTCCTCCTGGATCAGCTCTCTGGCCTCCCCCAGCTTCAATGTTGTTTCCCTGTAAAAAACCGAATAATCGACGTTCATCAGTTCTTTTACCACTGAAGCGATCTTACTTTTGGACATAAATACATTCCTGGGATTCATCCTCATTACCATTGAAGTGAGGATGGGAAATGCCGTCGCCGTGGAACCGGAACAAACTCCCGTTGTCTGGAGCAGCCTGTGTTCGATTTCATAAGTAGTTTTGCCGATAGTGTCTCCGGCTGTCGCAGACGCATCTTTCGTTTCTTTTATGCCCTTATGCTTGCTTTCTTCTCTTCTGAATGCCTCGTATGAAAGCCCCATTTCGGTTATACTTGGATTCTCCTTGCCGCCATATACCCTGGCAAGGAATTCTTCCTCGAACAGTACGGGTATATCCTTAATTTCCTCGTTAATATTAAGAAGGTTATTCAGTTCTTCCAACTGCCCTGCTTCAACCAGGCTCTCGTCCAGGAATCCGAATTTCATCATAAGTTTTACGGGCAGCGGAGCGGTCGGCTCTTTTTGCTTTCTCATGAACACCTGAGTGTAGAGATCCCAGTAAAATTTTGTTATGGCCCTTCTGATCTTTCTTCCGTCGACTTCAGTGTTAAAAGGATTCTTCATGGTCTTAAAATCATTAAGTGTTTTAATGAAATTCTTCTGGAATTCCTTATCCACCAGAGCGAATTCGAATATCTGCTGTATCGAATTTTTAAATAGTCCGGAATACGTTCCGGCGGCCGCACCGGAGGTTTTTATCTTAGAGCCATTATTTTCTTCTTCCTGATTGATCCCAGGCATTTTTCTGCCGTCTTTATTCGCCGCATAATACGCGTGAATCTTTTTGGGACCGGGAAACAGGTCTATCATTTTTTTCCCGGAAATATCGAGGTAATATGCATGAAGTTTCTTGATGAGCGACAAAAAATTATTAATGAAATTCGGGGCCAGTTTCCCGGTGCCTGACCATAAATCGAAACCGTTATTCTCCGTGAAAAAGCCGGACCAGCTGGATTTTTGGCCGAACAACGTTTCAAGCTCCAGATCGATTTCCGTATGTACGGCGTATACCCGGTCAAGAACTTTTATTAAATTATCCGAGATCGTCTCTACCATATTCTGAAGAATGGATGGGTCTTCTTTAATCAGGTTTGCGAAAGTGTTCTTTTCCAGCTGCAAAAATTTCTTTACATGGGAGCACTGCTTATCATCTATTATGGACTGGATCGGCATACCCGGGAAAGTGTATTTTTTTCTGATAAAAGCGCTGTTATCTGAAATAAGAAATTGCGCATCGATTACTTTCGGGAACTCGCCTTTATTCGATTTAAATGCGTTATACAGGCCTTCGGATTTATTTTTTAATTTTTCCGGCACCTCGGATTTCGGGAAATACTGGTACAGCAGCGAAAGATTATCGTTTATCTTGGAAAGAGTAACATAGAACTTTGTGTATCTGGATTCCCCGGCTATGGATGAATCGAGCATTTTAAACAGATGAGAAAGCATTGAGGCTGTGCCGGATGGGTCTTCCCTTGCCATTTGCTCAATCCCGCCGATAAGGGGAATTCTCGATATCTGGGAATCCTGAACGGCGCGTACGGATTTTGTGCTCGGATCCGCAGACGCTACATTCATAGAAGGGATAAGTATCTCTTCGCTTACCATACCCACCCTTCTGCTTTTTGATGTAACAATTGCCGGATCCAGTCCTTCGAATTCCCTGGCAGCAGAAAGAATTTCCACTGCGCCGCTGTGAAGATAATACATATGTTTGGGGACTTTACCCTGAACAATCAGGACTTCCCCTGCTTTAACCAGTTCTTTCTTATAATTATTCAGTCCCATCTATCATTCCTGTTCTATTATTAGCGAAGAATACACTGTGAATAATTCATCAATAATCGGAAACTGTCTTAAAATTATTTTTATTAAGACAGATTATAATTAAAAGTTATCTCAAAATGATATAATATTAGTTGATAAATTGGGATACATTCTAAATATCACGATCTTCTTTTCTAATATTTTCCATATATTCTTCCCACTCGACAGGAAGAAGATATTTCTTTTTATTATTGCATTCCTTGCAGGCAGGTACAATGTTTATCCGCTCGGATCTCCCTCCTCTCGATAGAGGAACGATATGATCCATCGTCAGCTCGCTTTGCGGGAACTTCCGCCCGCAGTAATTGCAAATGCCTGCAGCGCATTTCTTTCTCCACCATGCAGTATCGCGGAGTTTTCTTGCTTTTTCCTTCTCGCGCGATTTCCCGGCATCATCCTGAAAATAATAACCGCTGAACCGGTCTTCCCTGTCGGTTCTTCTTTTCTTGTCTCTTCTGTATGTCATAACGAACTGCCGTCCGCAGGAACCGCAGCATTAATTTTTTGTGATTATTTTAATATCCTTCGATAATTCCAGCTTTGATATCTTTTCAATATCAAGAGGAATATTATATTTCAAGTCATTGAAATTGACCGTGATTTTAAAATCATTCTTCAATGAAATAATTTTAATCGATCTGTAAAATAAAATATTCTCTCCTTTTAAAGGCTTGTCAAGATAAACCTCGACTTTTTCCCGTGTCTTTTTATTCATCCACAATATTTTATCGGCCGTATCGAGTTTAAATGAAATAGTTTCATAATAGTCGGCGTTCTCAAGTATGATAAATTTGTTATCCCCGTTTTTGGGATATCCCGACTCCAGGATTTTCACGACTGAAAAATTTTTAATAACAGGGATCTTCCCGTAAGCCAGGTCGGAAATCAGATTAAAATCGAGATCGAAATTCAAATACGATCTCAGGTCTATTGTCCTGGCGTTATCAATGTACAGAATTTTATCAAACGGAAAAAAAACTTTTATTATATCCCTATCCTGAATTATTTCAGTGATAGGGCTTTTAAAGACAGCGTCATGAAAAATGATCCTGACTCTTTTGGGATTATTATTGAACCGGATGTTGCCGCTGGCCTTAAAGCTCTTGCCGCCGGCATGCCCGTCGATGTCAATATTCGCTTTTATCGTACGGGGAGAATTATCGCCGCATTTTTCAATCAGGCTCAGAAAATAAGCCGTATTTTGATCATCCGCCTCCCTGTAATTGCTTTCCCGTTTAAGCGTTTCGGAACTGCCGCAGCATATGATGATAGCGCATAATGCAAAAAAAAACAGATTATTCGGGAAAATTTTCATTTTTATGATTATTATTATTCTGCAGTTATTTCATCAAGGGATTTTTTATTTTTTCTTCAATTTTCGGATTCTTTTGCAGATTGACGGATTTTTTCCAGTACTCCAATGCTTTGTCGGTCTGCCCTATTTTATGATACGCATCGCCTATATGATCATATACGACAGGATCGGGGGATCTGTCCTTATCGAGCTTCTTCTCTGCCTGCAGCAATTTTTTGATCGCCTGCCCTACATCCCCTTTCTTGTAATAAGCCCAGCCCAGAGAATCCAGGTACGCGCCGTTTGAAGGAGAAATTGCAAGCGCTTTCTGAATGAGCTCAATGGATTCGTCCAGGTTAATGTTGTTTTCGGCATATAAATAGCCGAGATAATTGAAGACCATCGCGTTCTCGGGATTGTACTCAATGGCTTTCTTTAATGATTTAATCGTGTCATCCAGCTTGTTCTGTTTTTCCTGGACTGTCGCAAGATAAAAATAGTACGTATCATCATTCTTTTTGAGCTCGATCGCCTTTTTAAAAAGCTTCTCGGCTTCCGGAAATTCATTGTTGCGCGAAAGCGCAAGGCCTTTAAAGAAATACGGTTTTGGGTTGTTGGGTTCCTGCTTTATGGCTACATCGATATACTTTGCGGCTTCCTCGAAATTATTGAGCTGGCTGTATAAATAACCTATATGTATCTGGACCTCCAGCGTGGGTCTCATTTTATTTGTTCTTTTAAAATAGAGTACCGCAAGATTCATATTGTCCGTCTCTTCGTAAATCTTGCCGAGATAAAAATAAACTTCGGGTATACTGTCATTTATCGCCAATACCCGGGTCAGCTGAATTCTTGAAGCGTCATATTGGGTCGATTTGTAAAGTATCACTCCGGCCGTAAAAAACTCGCTTGAGGCGGTTTTCCTGTCGCCTTTTCTGAGCGCTATTCTGCCGAGGGCGATATGCGGTGAAACAAGAACCGTGTTATCCGAGCTTATAGTCTTTAATATGGGCTCGGCCTCCCTGTCCCTTTGCATAAGCTCATAGTAAAGAGCTTTACATAATATTCCGTATATGTCATTGGAGGACATCGCCGCGCCGAGAAATTCCGCAGCTCTCGGATTGCCTTCAATATAATAAATTCTCCCTAAATTAGCATAAATAACATTATTCGTATCGAATTTCTTTATATACTGCAGGGAATATTCCCTGGCTTCTTCGAGCTGGTACAGATCCATCAGTATATTGGATAAAAGATAAAGAGCCGCTTTATTATCGGAATGGATATCCAGAGTTTTTTGAAGATACTCTATCGCCCTGTCAAAATTGTTTTTACTGTAATATATCCGGCCTATATAATAGCTGGCATTCTCTTTATAATAATCCTCGACCGGCACCGCGTTCGCGAGTTCAAGAATATTCCTGAATGAAACAAGGGCTTTGTCGTAATTCTTCAGCCTGTTGTAACAAATAAGCCCGATGGAATAATGAATATTTATCATTTCGGGGTAAATTTCAACCAAGGCTTCAAGTATCTCAACGCCTTTTTTATGGTTGTTGATGTCGGTATATATTTTATTCAGCAGTATATAAGGCTTCGGATATTTTTTATCAATTTTAATCGCCATTTCGGCATATGCAATCGCGGTGTCATAATTAAATGTATGATAATAACATTCGGCGATCTGGTAATATATATTATCCAGTTCTTCCCTGTATGTTGCGGCATCCATAAAGTATTTAATGGCTTTAGCGTAATTCTCTATGGATTTGTAATAAAGCCCCGTGCTATAGAGAGACCAGCCGGTCAATATTTCTGCCTGCGCTTTTTCGTGTTTAACGGCGGTCTGCCCCGTCTGCTTATTATTAATAGAACTGCAATTAATGACCAGAAGAGCTGACAGAATAAAAATAAATTTTCCCATAAAAAAACCCAAAAAATAACCAATTATTGATTGATAATAGAATTATAATTAGAATAATGATAATTATCAATAATGTCAAACCTAAATAATAAAATTTTTATCATATCGATTACAATGTTATATCATAAAGGCAGCGAAAAAACTTGACATTAGTCCGCTTTTCTTAGTAAATTTTGATATAAATAAGTGTTCTGGAGGTAATTATGTTCGGAATTGATCCTTTATACTGGATGATGATGGCACCTGTGCTTTTGCTTTCTCTGTATGCGTCCTTAAAAGTAAAAAGCACGTTTAATAAATATTCAAAGATTACAACCGGCAGAGGTCTCTCGGGGGCGGAAGTGGCGCGCCAGATTCTGAGAACGAACGGCCTGGGCGGAGTAGATGTTGTGGAAACAGACGGATTTTTATCTGATCATTATGATCCGATAAAAAAGATCATCCGGCTTTCGAGAGAAGTATACAACAGCACATCTATCGCTTCAGTCGGGGTGGCAGCGCACGAAACAGGTCATGCCATACAGCATGCCAAAGCGTACAGGCCGCTTATGCTGCGAAATGCAATTGCGCCCACTGCTTCTATAGGCTCTAACCTGTCATGGATAATTATCGTGGTCGGATTTGTGTTCGGCGCTCTCGGACTGGTAAAGCTGGGCATAGTTCTGTTCAGCGTTGTTGTGTTTTTCCAGCTCATCACGCTTCCGGTGGAATTCAACGCTTCCGCGAGGGCCAAAGAGATCCTTTACGGACAGGGGATACTCAGCTCAAACGAACTTGCAGGCGTAAGCAGCGTGCTTTCTGCAGCCGCGATGACTTACGTGGCGGCAGCTGCCTCGGCAATAATGACGCTGCTCTATTTCTTGATCAGGGCCGGCTTTCTCGGAAGCAGGGATGAGTAAAAGCTTCATAAATCGATTCCCGCATCGAGTATACTGCTGAATCTATTAAATATATATTAATTGGAAATGGATATTCTTGATGAGTTGAAAAAGCTGACGGATTATCTTAATAAAGATAATATTGATTACGCTCTCTGCGGGGGACTGGCAATGGCAGTTTATGCTCTTCCCCGCGCCACTCTGGATATTGATATATTGATCAAGCCGGAGTCGCTTGAAAAGACATTGGCCGCGGCCCGTAAATCGGGATTCACAATCGATGCCGTTCCTATGCAATTGCATAACGGTAAAATAATAATTCACCGGATAACAAAAGTTGAGAACGGAACTGAAGAGCATTTATGCCTGGATATGCTGCTTGTCACACCCGAAATCAGCCAGGTGTGGGAAGAGCGTAAAACAATAAAGTGGGAAGGCGGCATTCTCAGCGTTTTGTCTCCCGAAGGTATGATAGTGCTTAAATCCTTTCGCAGCAGCGGCCAGGATCTGGATGATATTAAATACCTGAGGAGTATTACAAATGAAGATTGATATGAGCCCCGCTATTATAACTCTTCGTTTAAAAGAAGTAAATAATCTTAGAAAGATTTGCCTGAGTCTGGCTAAATCCAGCGCAGGTCTTGAAATACGAAAGAAGCATTTAAATAATGAATTGGTCAGAAGAACTTTTTACGCGATTGGTTTATAAAACAAAGATAAGTTGAGCACATCTTAAAAATAATATATTTTATCTCCTTCCGCTAATCTCTTTTTCTGAATGACTCCAGGCGGAAATCCTTCAATATCTGTTCGGCATGCTCCCTTATCTTTAAAATAGCTCCGTACGGAGTAGTCCCGGAAAAAAGAGCAATCATCTTTTTTTTTGCCTCGCCGTCCACATGAAGCCTGTCGAACCTCATGGGATTATCCCACTCCCTGTCCCGTATTTCAATAAGCTCATCCATGAAATCGATAATCTCGTGCAAAAGAAAAGCGGATTCCTTTAAAAAATCATTTTTGTCTTTCTCGATCTCTATTTCTTTCGCATCCTTGCGCGAAAGAATCGAGATATGATCTTCTATTCTTTTAGGATGCCTGCTGCTTCTGGAAACCGCAAACTCGGAAAAGCGGTGATCCAGTTTATGTACCTTCTCCTTGTACTGATAATCCTTAAGGATATTCCATAATATAGAAAAATGATACTGCATATATTCCGACAGCGCTCCATAGAGATGCGTCATTTCAATATCGGCAAGCGGATGGAATTGGATCTCCTTATACTTACTGATCTTTGCCGTGTTTTCCTCAAAAATCCGGTTCACCTGTTTTGAAAACGCGCTTTCTTCTGTTTTTTTCGGATTTTTCTCTTCCTCCAGTCTCTGTTTCAGATGCTCGAAATTCGCGATTTCGGCAAGAATAAAACCTTCAAGGTTCATCCGTTTTCTTAGAGCGGCCTGCAATCTGTCTTCAAACGCCTCTGCGTTAAAAAGCCGGCTTTTATATTCCCTGTATGAGTCCCTGTATTTCTCCCTCACTTTATTTATTAATTGGTCGATTTCCTTATTGGACAAGCTCATTAACCGTGCTCCTGATGACTGAAAGATTATTATTTTCTATTCCTGAATAAATAATAAAAAATCAAGAAATAATTTCGACGATATTTCTTCACAATTTTAAAAAAAATCTTGCAAATTTTATACTATGTGGTAATTGACTTTTAATACTCTTTTACGGATTGCTTGCCCTGGAGTAAAAATTACTCTTTTAAAGGAAACCTGAGCAATTACGGTTTTCTCAATAATTACTGCCGTAATTAAGAAATAACAAATTTTCCAAAAGCTCATTTAATGATAATGGGCTATATTTTTCCTCATCAGCGGACATATCGACATGACTATTACTTACAAAGATTCAGGGGTTGATGTTGAGAGCGGAAATAATTTCGTCAGACAAATTGCCCCCATTGTTAAATCCACATTCAGCAGGAGAGTTATAACCGATCTGGGCGGATTCGGAGCGTTATTTTCCGGCTCTTTCCCCGAATTAAAGCACCCCGTGCTTGTATCCGGCACGGACGGAGTGGGCACCAAACTTAAGATCGCGCAGATGATGAATATTCACGATTCCATCGGAATTGACGCCGTCGCGATGTGCGTCAACGATATTCTGACCCTCGGCGCGAAACCGCTCTTCTTTCTGGATTACATAGCCTGCGGAAAGCTCGTTGAGCATGTGCTCGTTGACGTCGTTAAAGGGATGGCGGAAGGGTGCAGAATAGCGGAATGCAGCCTTATAGGCGGTGAAACCGCCGAGCATCCGAACCTCATGGCCGAAGACGACTACGACATAGCGGGATTTGCCGTCGGAGTTGTGGATAAAGATAAAATAATCGACAATAAAAATATATCGGAAAAGGACGTTTTAATCGGCCTGCCTTCCTCCGGCATACATTCAAACGGATACTCCCTTGTAAGAAAATTATTTTTCGATATTAAAAAATATAAGCTGGATAAAAAATTCGATGAACTGCCAAAATCGCTCGGCGAAGTGCTGCTCGCTCCCACAAGGATATATTGCAGATCATTATTGTCGTGCATCGATAAAGGTCTCAATATAAAAGGGATTGTACATATTACAGGCGGCGGGTTTTATGAAAATATTCCAAGGATCCTGCCGGAAAAAGCAGCGGTAAAAATAGAGAAAGCTAGTCTCGACATTCTGCCCATATTCAGGCTTATACAAAAAGAAGGCGCAGTTGAAGAAAGGGAAATGTTCACCACTTTCAATATGGGAACAGGTCTTATACTGGTATTGGACAGAGCCGATTCCGACAAAGCGCTAAATCTTCTAAAAACTGCAGGAGAAGAGCCAAGGGTAATCGGCGAGGTCATCGGCTATTCGGATAAGAAAGTAATAATCGGCTGAATTAAGCCGTGCTTTCCGCTTAATGTCTGGTCGAGCGGGCGAATTATCCGGATTTTGTCGCTTTATTTCTATTTTTTGCCTGTACAGCGAGCGGAGGCTTGTGCGAAAATGAGTAAAAAACCTTTACGGATATTGCTGATCGACGACAGAAATGAAGAGATTGACCTTGTAAAGAAAAGCCTAAGTTCATGTAAAACTCAATATAATCTCAATGTAGCGCTAAGCTTTGAAGAAGCAAAAAATTATATAAATACTGACGAATTTGATATTGCCCTCTCCCGTCTTTCCATGCCCGAAGGAACTCTTGTGGAATTTTTAACTGCAAAGATCAACTATCCGGCCTTTCCTTTTATGATCATAGCGGATCCGGCTTCACAGTCGCAGGCGCTTGAAGCCATGAATGCAGGCGCTTTTTACTACAGGTTGAAAACGAGCGAATTTTTACGCAAAACCCCACGTATTATCAAGCGCTGCATTCGCGAGTGGAAATACATTGAAGATAAAAAAAATGCGAAAAAACCTAAAAATGAAACAGATGATAAATTCCATTATTTGCAGGAAAACCTTCCCGTCGGGCTCGGCCGAACTAAAATTAACGGACAGATCGTTTATGCGAACCCAGCCCTGATAAAATTATTCGGCTATGAATCCAGAGAAAATTTTTTAAAAGAAAACATAATAAAATTATATACCGACACGCTGGACAGGAAAATGCTCCTGGAAAAATTAAAAACTGAAGGATCGACAGTCAATTACGAAGTACAGATGAGGAAAAGGGACGGCGCTTTAATATATGTTTCAATAAGCTCAAAAGCAGTGTTCGGCAAGAACGGCAAACTGAAATATGTGGACGGATTCTACACCGATATCACCGAACATATTAAAGCTGAAGCCACATTAAAAAAAAATGAAGAATTATATTCAGCGCTTTTCCAGAATAATCCCATACAGACTGTTGTTGTCGATAAAAAAGGCCGAATAATCGCCTTTAATAAAGCAAAAGAGACATCCGGGGACAGAATGCCGCGGATAGGAAGCATAATGTATAAGGATTATGCAAGCCATCATCAGAATGACATGTATAAAGAACTGATCGATTGCGTAAACGCGAACGAGATGCGCGAATATCCGGAACAGCCGTACAGGAATAAAATCCTGTCCATTAAAATATCGCCGTTTGAAGAAGGCGCCATCATTACCACGCAGGATATAACACTTCAGAAAAAAGCGGAAGAAGAACTAAAAAAAAGCGAGCTTAAATTCAGGTTTATCACCGACAATATGCTCGATCTTGTATCAATGTGCGACAGCGAAGGCAGGATGACATTCAAAAGCCCTTCTCACGAACGGATACTGGGATTTAAACACGATGAAAATCTCGGGAAAAGCATTTACGAGAATATTCATCCTGAAGACTCCGAGCAAGTAATTAAAAAATTAAGCCAGCTACAAAAAAGCGCAGCTCCGGAGTCCATCATATACAGGCATAAACATGGTGAGGGGCATTATATCTGGCTTGAGACTTACGGGCACAGCATATTCAGCGATGATAACGAATATATAGGATCAATATTATGTTCAAGGGATATTACAGCACGGAAAACAGCGGAAGAAAAAATCGAACATTTAAACGAACTGCTGTACGCGATCAGGAACGTAGACCAGCTCATCGCTCATGAAAAAAACACAGGCAGGCTTTTACAGGGCATATGCGACTGCCTTATACAGTCGAGGGGCCATATCAACGCCTGGATCGCCTGTAATGATTCCGCGAACAATGTTATCACAGCCTCCGCCCCGGGCTTCAGCAGCAAACGCTCCTCATACTTTAAAACACACAAAAGCATAAGCTCTTTAAAATGTTTCAATCTGGTCGGGGAAAGCGCCCGCCATGCAATTATAGAAGATACGGCTTTTTGCCAGGAATGCCGCCTCGCGGAGGACGAACAAACTGCCGGAAGAGTTGTCATTAAACTTGAATACAACAACAAATTATACGGCCTTTTGAACGTCGGGGTGCTCCATGAGTTCATAAATGAAGAACAGGAAAAGTCGCTGCTGGAGGAAGTTGCCAGCGAAATAGCCTTCGGCCTTTACAGCAACGAGCTCGAGAAAGAAAGAAAAGAGCTGCAAAAACAGCTTTACAGATCCGCAAGGCTCTCTGCCGTGGGCCAGCTCGCAGCCGGGATTGCCCATGAATTCAATAATATGCTCTCGGTGATACTGGGCCACACCCAGTTGTCGCTTGAGGAAGAATCCATTGATGAGATAAAGCAATCGTTAAAAGAAATAGAAAAAACAACCAAGCGCGGCAGCGGCATTGTGACTAAACTGGCTGCTTTCGCAAAACCGAAAGAACCGGATTTTAAAACGCAGGATATCTGCAAAGTTATAGACGAGGTAATCCTGCTGCAGAAAAAACAGCTCCTTCTGGATTCCATTGTCATTGAAACAAAATACCTGACAAAATCCAGGGTAGCAATGGACCGCGGCCAGATGGAACAGGTATTTTTAAACATGCTTATAAATGCGATTCACGCGATTAAGCCGAAAGGCAGGGGTAAAATACTCGTCGCAGTCGTTGACGTTGACGACGGACTGGAAATAAGGTTCTCCGACAACGGGATAGGCATGGACAAAGAAACAAAAACAAAAGTTTTTGATCCGTTCTTCACGACAAAAGGCGCCTGGGCAAAGGACGGCCTCGGGATATCCGGGACAGGCCTCGGCCTTTCAATCACGCATTCCATTATAAAACAGCATAACGGCACAATTTCAGTAAAAAGCCAGAAAAACAAAGGCACAACGTTCATCATCACGCTGCCCGCAGACACATCAGGCAGGATCGCCGAAGAAGCACCTGTATATAATATTACCAAAAATGACATTGAGAAAATGAAAAGGATGCGCATACTTCTGGTAGACGACGAATACGAGATGACCGACATATTCAGACATCTGTTCGTAAAAGCCGGCTTCCAGAATTTCAAAACAGAGAACAACGGGGAAAAAGCCGTATCTATCTTTAAAGAATTTAAACCCGATATCGTATTTCTCGATATTATCATGCCGGAAAAGAACGGGGAGAAAATTTTCAAGGAGATCAAGACTATCGACAACAATACGCCAATAGTATTCATGAGCGGGAAAGTGGATTCCGAAAAAGAGGTATACCTTGAAAACGGCGCCTTCGACTATATCCAGAAGCCTTTCGAAATAAACCAGATATACAGCATTCTGAATAAGATCAGAAAAGAATAATCGGAGTGAACAATTCAACGCTATAATTTTTTCATCATTTAAGCCGCACTTTATCCTTGCATTCAGGCCTTCGTTACAACCTCACATTATAACTTAATCTTGACTTTTAAAATATTCCGTATTATAATTTCTGCTTTAATATTCTACAAACATATAATCCTTTAAGGAGATCATGTATGCTTAACAAATTTATTTCCGCTATGATTATCTCATTCTGCTTTTCCGCGGGGGTCTTTGCCGCTGGTGTGGCCAATAACACGATAGGCCTTCAGGAAACCGAGCGCTGCTCATTCGTGGGTGTGGCGAACGACTCTTCTTCAGTCGCGCACAATCCCGCGGGTTTAACTAATATTGCAAGCGGAAAAATCGACGCCGAGATAGGGGCATTATACAACTTCACAAAGTTCACATATGAAGATACTGACGGCAAAGAACATAAAAGTACCGAGCCCGTAATATTACCTGCAGCCTTTGCAGCCATGTCGTTTGACAATATCGCTTTCGGATTCGGAGTTTACGTGCCGAACGGTTCGGGGACAATAAACTATACTGATGTTCCCTTGGTTCATCCTACTCTAGGTAATATTGTTTTGGATGTAAAAGGTGAAACATATTCTTTAGCATTCGCCCCTGCGGTTGCCTATAAAATTTTACCTGCTCTGTCGATTGGATTAACACTAGATTTTTTTTACGGAAAATCGTATATAAAGCAAAATATTGACTACGCAGGTGGCAACATGAAGATAGATGAGAAGACAGACGGTTTTGACGGTATTGATTTAAAGTTGGGATTATTTGGGAAATTGAATGAAGCATTATCTTTTGGTTTAACCATAAAGACACCTTCAAAACTTGAGACAAAAGGTACGAGAAAAACTTATAATAATTCAATATTAATTTCAAAAGAAGAAATCACAATTACTGAAAGAATTCCATGGTATTTCATGTCCGGTATAGGATATAAAATATTGCCGCATTTCGACGCAAGCCTTGATTTCGGTTACAGATTATGGAACAAATATGAAAAGATTGTAAAAAAAGACGGGACAAAGGATTCTGCTTCAAGCGTAGATAAAGATACATGGAAGAATGCTTATGTGGTGGGTATAGGAATAAAATACGGGATTATCCCTGTCCTAGATATAATTGCCGGTATTATGTACATCCCTACAGGTAAAAAAGATAAAGATGTTAGTTTCCCTGAAACCGATTTTAATCAAACCATTAGTTCTTTAAGCGTTGCATATAGAATTATTCAGCGGCTTGAACTACACTTCGGGTGTGCATATGTCCATTCTATAGAGAAAAGAAATGTTCCAGGTAACGGCAAGGTCGATTCCAATACATTTTATCTAAATGCAGGAGTTAGAAGTATATTTTGATTTTATTCAAAAAAATAATTAATTCATAAATAAAAAACCGGCTTTGATTTAGCCGGTTTTCTATTACAAGTTATATCAGCAAATGATTTATCGTTTTATTAATTTTAATACTCAAATTTATTAATTAACTTGACAAACAAAAGACGCTGAATATTTACAGGTAATATGTCACATATATAATTGCAGGTAAGTTGCTTAAATAACTACAATTTAAATGTGAATTAATGTCAATACGCCGTTAATAAGCAATGTTCTAATTTGCAGTTATCCTATAATAAACAGGGAGGCGTATATTATGAGAAATAAATGCGCAGAAGCCTACCGGGAAGTACTCTCCACAGGGCGGTTAAATTCAGATAACTATACAATAGCAGATTTTCACGATTTAGAAAGCAATGATATATTTGATAAAGCGATACCCGCCTTCCGGTACATATACGATTATAAAGAAAAAGGCTACTATACTCATCAGCGCCCGCTATTATCCGCGTGTAAAAACCGAGTAATTGTGAAAGATCCCTGGACCGGGCAGATAAGAGAAATGATTATGATGGCCTCCAACAATTACCTTGGACTGACCACCCACCCCAAAGTTGTGCAGGCAGGGATAGATGCTTATTATAAATATGGCTCAGGGTCCGGTTCGGCACCTCTTCTAAGCGGTACTTTTGATATTACAAGGGAATTGGAATTGAAATTGGCCGAAATAAAAAGATGCGAAGATGCTGTCGTATTCTCAACAGGTTATGCGGCCAATGTCGGCACGGCAAGCGCTTTACTTAGACCCGGCGATGTCGCGATAATTGATAAGTTAGATCATGCAAGTATTATCGATGGTTGCAAGCTTTCAGGAGCCGAAATAATGGTGGCGAAACATCAGGATATGAACCATCTTGAGAAATGTTTAAAAAGATGTACGAGTAAATATAACGGAAAGCTTATTATCGTTGACGGGATATATGGTATGTTTGGAGATATTTGTCCCCTTCCTGAAATAAAAGAACTGGCCGGTA
Organism: uncultured Leptospirales bacterium; assembly: GCA_964626055.1. GTDB lineage: Bacteria > Spirochaetota > UBA4802 > UBA4802 > JAFGDQ01 > JAFGSG01. Next base: position 3,086 of record CAZVDF010000060.1, on the reverse strand, counting down.
AATATGAAGCAAAAATATTAGTGGATGACGCGCATGCCATGGGTGTAATTGGAAAATACGGAAGAGGTACCAGCGAATATTACGGGATGGAAGGGGATATAGATCTGGTACTGGGGACGCTCAGTAAATCATTAGCTGGTGTCGGCGGATTTGTTGCGGCTTCAAAAGAAGTTATTAACTATTTACGCGTATATGGACGCTCATACTTTTTTTCAACAGCATTGCCGGCAAGTGTCTGCGCATCCGTAAAAGCAGCTCTTGAAGTAATAGAGGAAGAACCCGGACTCATCCAGCAGCTTCACAAAAATGTAAAATATTTATACGATAATTTAGCATCTAATGGATTTGACGTCAGCCCTCCCGGGACAGGAATGCTTTCGGTATTAATTGGAGATGAACTTTTAATGCGGAAAATAAGCAAAAGAATACATGAGATGGGATTATATATAAATCCCGTACCTTTCCCTTCCGTGCCAAAAAAAGGAGCGCGTCTCAAGTTCAGCCTCATGGCCACACATACACAGGAAGATTTGGATTCAGCAATAGAAATTTTTACAAATGCATGCAGCGAGTTCGGCCTTCTGGAGAATTATGCTATATCAGGTTCTACCAATAAATAATTTAATAAAAAATTCTCATCCAGGCATTCAATGGAAGTAAAAATCTATAATAGTATAACAGAAATCCCGGAACAGAAATGGGATGAAATTGTTGGGAGAAATCGGATTATCTGCACCCACCGCTTTTTAGAGGCTATTGAAAAGTCCAATATTAACGATTGTATCTACTTTTATCCGGTTATATATGAGAAAGATAAAATCGTAGCACATGCATGTGTATACTCAATAACAACTGATTTAGATGTATTAGCAACTGGTATTACAAAAAAAATAATATTATTGGTACGTATTGTTTGGAAAAATTTTTTGAAAATTAAATTTGTTGAATGTGGTACTCCTATTGCTCTCGGAAATACAATTTCATTTTCAGATAAAATCGACAAAGGAAACGCATTAGATCTTATAGCAAATAGTATGGAAAAAATTGCAAAAGAAAATGGAATAGGTATTATCCTTATAAGAGATTTTTATGATAATGAAATTACTTTTTTTGATCGTCTAATTATTAAAAAATATAAAAGAGTTTTCAATCTCCCAAATACATTGCTTAAAGTACATTGGAAGAGTTTTAATGAATATATTGGCGAACTAAGAAGTCATTATAGAAATGAAATAAGAAAAAATATTGAAATAGCAAAAAGTAAAAAGTTAGTTATTGAAGTTCAAACTAATTTTTCAGATCTATCTGAGAGATTACAAATTCTTTGGAAAAATGTTTATGATAATGCTAAGGAATACAGGAGAGAAATTTTGACAAAAGAATTTTTTATTAATTTGTCTACCTATCTAAAGGGAGAGGCAAAAGTAATTTTAATAAAAAAAGAAATGGATATAATAGGATTTGCATTATTACTAAGTGATACTGATATTTTAAAATTCATGTATACAGGATTAGATTACAATTTCAATAAAGAATGTGCTGTCTATTTTAATTCTATCTATCAGGTTATTAATCAAGCTATATCTGAAAAAAAAATAGAAATTGATGTCGGAATGTCAACATATTTACCAAAAATAAATGTAGGAGCGGATATGGTAAATTTATTTATGTATATAAAACACATAAATAAATATTTAAATCCAATAATTATAAATCTATTTGATATCATGAATCCCAAAACAACTATTAAAATATACAAAGTTTTTAAACAAAACACTGAAAATAAATTTGCAAAAGAAAATTCAATAGTACATAATTAACTCAAATTACTCTTCAAAGTTTAAACACCTCATTAAATTAAAATATAATGATCAATCCTGCGAATACAAAACTCGACATGAGTGTAAGAAATATTAGAGCTTTTATTTTTGGTTTTGAAAAACTTTATGGGAAGAAAGAACTATCCAAATTCATTGAAAGTACTGGTATGCCTTTATCTTATTTTGAAGATGAAAACAACTGGATATCATTTGAATATTGTTGTAATTTTTTTGATCGGTTAGTGCAATATACGGGCAACATTGAAATTCCTTATGAATTTGGATTAACTGCAGGGACAGATAAAAGCTGGGGGATAGTAAAAACAATTATTTCTTCTTTTATTTCATGCAGTTTTACTTATAAATCTCTAGTATCGTTAACACCTCGATGGGCAAAATGTGGCAAATACCAGATATTAAAATTAAAAAAAAACAAAGCTACTATTGAATACAAATTACGAGAAGATTTAAAACAAAATAGAAATAATTGTTTAGTTGGAATTCAAAGTCAACTGTGCGCTGTTCCGACACTATTTAATCTCCCTCCTGCAAAAATAAAAGAACTTCAATGCGCTGCAGAAGGCGCGGATTCTTGTATTTATGAAATTAGCTGGAGAAATCCGCCGTATAAAAAATTCGGGCTTTACTTTTTATTTGCCGGAATACTGATTTCCATACTCCTGTATAAAATTTATCATTTCGAATTCATTTCTTATACGTTTATCAGTGTGTTGTTCCTGATAAATATCCCGATCTCCGCACACTTCATCTGGAAACTTTTAAAAAATAAAAAATTAATCACCGAAAACTATAAAAAAATAGAGGAACAAAACGAACTGCTCTCAAAGCATCTGGAAGAAATTGAAAGAGCAAACGAATTTCTCCAAAAAAAAATTGAACAAAAAACCGCGGAACTGTTAACAGGCAATAAGGATCTGGAAATTAAAATTGCCGACCTGGAAAATAACGAAAAGGAGCTGATCCAGACCGGCAAAATGACTCTCATGGGGGGGCTTTCGGAACAGGTCGCGAATAGATTGAAAAATCCTTTGGAAAAAGTCAAGGCTATACTCACAAACCTTACAAAAAAATCAAACGAAGAGGATTTCAACGAAAGCATAGAGGGAGCAAAAAGAGCTGCGGACAGGTGCGAAAAAACTTTAAATGAACTTTTATCTTTCTCCAATAGTAAAGATAAAATAACACTTTGTGATGTGAATATAAATAAATTGCTCGCAGAATGCGTAAAAAAAGCAAATGAAGAAA
>CAZVDF010000059.1:0-20141 GCA_964626055.1 uncultured Leptospirales bacterium | reverse complement strand
CATATTGATCGCCGCAGTCTCGCTTTCCGATTGAAGGAAAATCCCGCCGGCTTTCGGGAGGAACTCGGACATGTATTCTCCGAGCTCGTTCTGCGGGGTTATCGGATAACCGAAATAGTGTTTGCAGCCTGCCCTGATCGCCGCTTCCGCAAACGTATGATTGCCGCTCATGAATTGTTTTTCCGCTTTAACCACTGTACACCTCTAAGGCAAGATCCGGACATACCAGTGTGCATGACATGCATCCTGTGCATTCAGCGTCCGCATCCGGCTCTATATGGTAATATCCCATTTTATTCAGTTTATCGGAAATCCTGAGAACGTTTTTCTTGCAGAATTCCACGCAAAGACCGCATCCTTTGCATGAATCCGCTCTTACAATAACTTTGTTCTTGGTTTTGATCATTTTGTCCGGGATGTTATAATAATAATGAATTCTGAAAGTTTTTTTATTAAAATAAAATGAAAAATTGTAATTTAATGCGGATTTTGTCAAAGGTTTTTTTTAAAATCGTATGTCAATGCCCGGCGTTTAGTCAGAAGTAATATATTACCTTGAGTTTTCTCGAAATTAATGTAAAATATATTAGAAGCCATCTCAAAATTATATAATATTTGTTGATAAATAGGAATACATTAGAAAATTTTTGAGGACGCCTTTCAGACCTGATGCAAAAGCGTTCAAGAGCATGAAAAACTGACCAGGAAGGTATTCCGGAGAAAATTTTTTAATGTATTCCTATTTATCGTTTAGTATTTATATGAATAACTAATTTTGAGATGGCTTTTGATATATTTTAAAATTATCTTCTAGGGAGCATAGCCGAGTTTATTGGAAAGATCCTTCGATGCTTCGAGCAGTCCGTTTTTTAATAACTGTTCTTTTTCCGGAATGAATCTCACTGTCGGTAAAATAGAAGATATTGACGCAACTACTTCTCCATTGCTGCTGAACACGGGCACTGCCATTGCTATTCTTCCTTCGAATTGTTCTTCAAAGGAATAGGCAATTTTATCTTCACGGATTTTTTTTATTTCCGCTAACAGCTTTTGCGAATCGATGATCGTATTCTTGGTAACGGGTATCAATTCAACGTTTGATAAATATTGAGTTAATTTTTCTTCCGAAAAAAATGCCAGAAAAACTTTCCCCAAAGCGCTTGCATACATGGGAAAGTATACGCCGATTTCGAACTCTGTCTTCAGCTGTTGCTGGGCATTTTTTTTTGCGGCAATTACGACATCTTTTCCTTTTGGGATGGCCAGACCCGAGGATTCATCAGTTTTATCTACCAGTTTCTTTAATATAGGATAACAAAAATTTATAATATCCAGGTTCGCAAGATAACGGTTCGCGAGAATAAGTATCTGCGGCCCGATTTTATAGTGTCCATCATTATCCAGTATTAAAAATTCTTCGGTTGTGAGATCAGCAAGGAGAAATGTCAGGCTTCCTTTGGGAATCCCTGAAACATCCGCTATTTCACAATGCTTTAATCCATTATTGGAAGAACTTATAATTTTAAGGATTTCCATCACTCTTGAAGCAGATTTTACCATATTCTCACCATTATAGGTTATCGGTAAATAATTTTCAGTTTTTGTTTTTATATGTAAACAATAATTTTTAAAAAAATTTTTTACTTGACAATTTATATATATAAACATATTTTATATATATAAACATTAAATTCATTCCTGACCTTATTTTAGTATTACATTGGATAAGGTTACCTCTTGATAAAAGGGATAGCGAAATATCGGATAGAATCTAAGTGCGCGGCCATAAGTAAATAACCCCGGTTTATGCCGGGGTTATTTACTTAAATCAGCTGAAAAAAATTTCTAAAAGAGATGAAATAAAAATTTTTTAAAAAAACTTAATTTTTACTTGACAATTTATATATATAAACTTATTTTATGTATGTAAACATTGAATTTCAGCTTTTATCAAATTTAATGTTTATAATAATTATTCAATGAATCAGATTTAATTTTATTCGTTCAATATTGAATATTATTAAATAAATCAATAGCATTGGCAGGCTATTATTACTAATAGCAGCATTGGATATTTTATTAATTTTGGTAGCTGTTGAATTAAAGTCGTTTGAGCAGAAACCTGTAACGCATTGTTAAAATCAGAAAGAAATAATGGAGGAATTCCAGTATTTTTAAAATGCATATCCTTGTAGGTTGACCTCTCTACCGAAGGGATACCTAAACGTACCATAAATCTAAATCCAAATCAAAAATAACAGGGTTTTAAAGAAAATACCCCGGTGCTAGCCGGGGTATTTTCTTTAAAATAGGATAAAAAATATCAGGAGAAAAATGTAATAATAATTACTGTTATTAAAATATTCAGATACACTCTGAATTTAAATTGACTCATATCCCGAAATATATCACTCTATTTCCATCATATTATGAGGTAATATGCTGCCCGGGAAAAAATTCATAGCCGATTTTCACATTCACTCGCACTATTCTCTCGCAACAAGCAAAAAGTTAATTCCAGAATATCTTGACCATTGGGCAAGGATAAAAGGGATAAATGTAATCGGCACAGGCGACTGTATACACCCCGGATGGCTCGGGGAACTTAAAGAAAAACTTGAGCCCGCCGGGAACGGATTATTCCGGTTAAAGAAGAAATTTATGTCCGGGGCGGATATATTTAGGGCAGGGGCGAGCCCTGCCCCGACAAAAATCGTGTCAAACGAAAATATCCCGAAAGACGTATATTTTATGCTGACGGGCGAGATCAGCAATATTTACAAGAAAAACGGCAGGGTCAGAAAAGTCCACAATCTATGCGTGTTCCCTGATTTTGAAGCTGTCGAATACGTCCAGAGGAGCCTTAAAAGATTTAACATAGAGTCGGACGGAAGACCGATAATAGGACTCGACTCCAAGTTCCTTCTTGAGATTGTTTTGAATTCTTCCGATACATCTTTCCTCGTACCGGCGCATATTTGGACACCGTGGTTTTCGGCGCTCGGCTCAAAATCGGGATTTGACAGCATAAACGAATGCTACGAAGACTTAACAAGACACATATTCGCTGTCGAGACCGGGCTTTCGAGCGATCCCGCGATGAACTGGACCTGCGGCTTTCTGAGCGATTTTAAGCTTATCTCGAATTCCGACGCGCATTCTCCCGAAAAGCTCGGACGCGAAGCAAATATTTTCGAAACTGAGCTGTCTTATCATTCGATATACAGCGCGCTTTCGGGAGGCAAGGGATTTCTGGGCACAATCGAGTTTTTCCCGCAGGAGGGCAAGTATCATTACGACGGCCACAGGAAATGCGGCTTATGCTGGGATCCCCTTGAGACTTTAGAGCATAACGCTCTCTGCCCTGTGTGCGGAAAGCCTGTCACAAAAGGAGTAATGTACCGCGTCGCGGAGCTCGCTGACCGCGACGGCAAAGAGAAATTCGCGAACAAACGGGACTTTTATTCCATAACGTCGCTTCCCGACCTTCTGGCAGAGCTTATGAACAAAAAAAGCTCTTCGAATAAATCAGTTCAGGCCGAGTATTTCAGTCTTATTGAAAATCTGGGATCCGAGTTCCAGATACTTTTATTCGCAGATATCGAAGAAATAAAAAAGGCGGGCGGCGTGCTTCTGGCAGAGGGCATTAAGAGGCTTCGCGCTGGCGATGTTTTTATAGAAGAAGGATACGACGGCGAGTACGGCCGCATAAAAGTCTTCGACAGGGAAGAACTCGCGTCGTTTGCGGGCGATTCTCTTTTCCAGGCGGCCGCGGATGATGCGGCTATGACGCCTGCTCATACTGAGCCGAAGAGCGGCGGAAGTGCTCTTCCCCCGGAGGGAACTGCCTCGTCCGTCAGATTCAATATCCGGCAGTTCAAGTCTTTAAAAGGTAAAACGGTTTTACCGGATAATGTTCCCGAAACACTTCCCCTGGCTATAAAACCGAGCGCCGAACAATCACAGGCAATAGAGCACTTTGAAGGGCCTTGCATGGTTATTGCGGGCCCGGGGTCTGGGAAAACGCGGATACTGACTGAACGCATCATCCATCTGACTTCAAAGAAAAGAGTTATTCCGGAGAGTATACTTGCGGTTACTTTTTCCAACAAGGCTGCCGAGGAAATACGATCTCGTATAAAGAATAAAGATGAATCGTTGAGTCCTAAAATATGCACATTCCACGCATTCGGCCTGTCTGTACTGAAAAATCATTACAGGATATTTGAAAGGCCTGAACATTTTTACATAGCTGATTCGGAAGAGAAAAAGGAAATTATTAATGAACTAAGAGAATTGAAAAAGCCCGGGCGCAATGATAAAAGAAAAACAGAAAAATATATAATTGGGATGGAAAAATACAAGCAGGGGATGTCTGAAGAAACGGATATTGATCTTTTTATCGATTACAACCGGGAACTGCAGATAAGAGGCGCGTTCGATCTGGATGATCTGATCTATCTCGTCGTGGAGCTGTTCCAGACGCATCCTGAGATTCTTGCGAAATACAGAGAGCAGTATCAGTGGATACTTATTGACGAATATCAGGATATAAACGCAAAACAGTTCGAGCTTGTAACGGCGCTTGCAGGCAGTAACAACCCGAACCTGTTCGCGATAGGCGATCCGGACCAGGCGATCTACGGATTCAGGGGATCTGATGTCCGTTACATCGATAAACTGAAAGAAAATTTCCCGAATATAAAAGTTTTAAGCCTCCGGAGGAGCTACCGCTGTCCGGGTTCGGTGATAAAAGCCGCGGGGCAGATACTCGGCAAAACCGAATACCTCGCAGGCAAAAGCGATAATGTCAGGATAAACATCCAGGAAACGGAAAGCGAGAAGAGCGAAGCGGACTGGATTGCCTCTCAGGTAGAAAAGATGATAGGCGGTGTGCGCAGCTTTTCGATAGACAGCGGAATAAGCGACGGGCAGGCGGAAGATGAGACCGCCAGCTTTTCCGACTTTGCCGTGCTTTGCAGAACTACGCATATGTTCGGGCCTGTCATAAAAGCGTTTGCCGATCACGGCATAGCCTGCCAGGTCACAGGCACGGATCCGTTTTACAACAGCGAGCCGTTCAGCACGCTGATTAGACGTTTCAGAACTATTTATTATCATCATGCAAATACCGAATCCAGCACCCTGAAATCGATCGACGAGACGAGGCAGATGATAGAAAGAAAAGAAGACATATATATGATCCTGAATAAGACGATGCAGCCGGCGGATATAAGCGCCGATGACCGCAAGCGGATGGAAGACCTGGCGAGGTCGTTCGGCAATGATTACGAAAAGTTTTTCTCCAATCTTTCCATGCGGCAGGGAGTCGATTATTATAACGGGAAGGCCGAAGCCGTTTCGGTTATGACCATGCATGCTTCGAAAGGGATGGAATTCAACACTGTTTTTATTCCGGGCTGCGAAGTCGGCATTATTCCTTTTGAGCTTTTCGGTAAAAAAAGCGAGAGGGAGCTTGCGGAAGAGGAAAGGCTTTTTTATGTCGGGATAACCAGGACAAAAAAAAATCTGTTCTTAACCCATGCAAAAAAAAGATTCATCAGGGGCAGGCTTCTTATTCAGCAGAAAAGCCCTCTGCTGAACAGGCTTGAGAAAGACCTGCTGAAGTTCGGCGCAAGGGCGAAGAAAAACAAAAAAGAAGACGGCGGCCAGCTTGATCTCTTCGGATAAACCCTCACCCCCGGCCCCTCTTCCGTTATTTTTTCCTTGAATTATTTTTCTACTATTTATGTTTCAGTTTCTAATATTAGTTTAATTGTAAATAAATAGGGAGAGGGGAGGTTAGCAGGTGAGTTATATCCCTGCGCCGCCATCGTATAAAAAGTCCGCGTTTCTTTGCAGAACTCTGCCGCCGGGAGGTACATCGTCCGTGACCCAGACATTGCCTCCGATCACCGCTCCTCTGCCGATCGTTATCCTGCCGAGTATTGTCGCTCCGGCGTATATAATGACGTCGTCCTCGACTATCGGGTGGCGCGGGATGCCCTTGACCGGATGGCCGCTATCGTCCAGTTTAAAGCTTTTCGCGCCGAGCGTGACACCCTGGTACAGCCTTACGTTCGTGCCTATAATGCATGTGGCGCCGATCACGACGCCTGTGCCGTGATCGATGAAGAATTTTTCCCCGATCTCGGCGCCGGGATGGATGTCTATCCCGGTCGCGGAATGAGCCATTTCCGTAATTATCCTCGGTATGAAAGGGACATCCAGTTTATATAATTCGTGCGCGATCCTGTAGTTGGTGAGAGCATGGATACTCGGGTAGCTGAAGATAATCTCGCCGGGGCTGTCGGTTGCGGGATCGCCTTCATATGCCGCCTTTACGTCAGTCGAAAGAAGATGGCGTATTCTGACAAGCTGATTTAAAAATTTGATCGTCGCACTCTTTGACCTGCTCTCGCATTCCACGCATTCGGATTCGTGCCTGGTGCATAGAAAGCATAGCCCTCTTTTTATCTGTTCTGACAATGTGATGAAAACTTTGTCGATTGCCGCCCCAAGGTAATAGCGCATAGTGTCGGGTCTGACGTTGGAGTCGCCGAAATATCCGGGGAACAGAACAGAGCGCAGGATATCGACGATATCCTCAAGCTGTTCGATTGAAGGCATAGGGGACTCGTGCTGCGACCTGTGATAAACCAGATTGTACGATCCTTCGTGGCAGAGCTCATCTATTACATTATTTATGATATTTTGTATATTATTTGTGTTCCCGCGTGTTGTTTTGTTTTTCATATTGTATTTCTCTTGGAAGAGTCAATTAATCGAACAGAATTCAGTCCGTCTGATCCGCGAAATGGTTTGTTACATTTATATACAATGACGCTTATCTGAAAATAAGTTTCATTGCCATTCCTATAAAGAAAGATAATGCCACAACGCCTGCCGTTATCAGCGATACTTCGGCAAGTGATTTTAAATAGCCGAGTCCTTTTACGACGGACATGAAAAATGTAAATACGGAAATTATTATAATTACCGCGGCTATCGAGATCAGCAGTGCCGCGTAGTGATTTCCGAAAATAAAAAAAGGACAAACAAGACAGAATACCACAAATATATAGATTATGCCGGTATAAACAGCCGCCTTTCGCGGTTCGCCGCTATCTTCGTTATCGGCTTTTTGCGAAAGATATTCCGAGGCTACCATCGCCAGGGTGGCCGCAAATCCGCTTATAAGCGCCGTTTTGCCTATAAGAATTGAATCGGAGAGAGCAAATGTAAGTCCGACAACTATACCGGTAATTTCCTGGATTGAGTTATTAATTGCGAGAACCATCGATCCCATATGCTTAAGAACGCCTTCTTCGATCTGGCCTGCCAGAGATTCTTCATGCTCCACTTCGTCATGAATTATTTTTTTAATGCCCGGCACTTCGTCTTCCACGTCTTCGTAATTTGATTCGGCCATGGTCTCGCCGTTTTCCATCATTTTAATGGTGAAGGTAAAGCCGAATATTTTTGACGCCAGCCTGAAAAAAATAATTTTTAAACGCGCCGGTTTAATATCAAGCCCGGTCAGTCTTTTAAAGAAATTGTAATGAGCGAGCTCATCATCTGAAATCTTTTTGAGAATAGCCCTGTTTTTTCCTTTTGCCTTTACGGCAAGCGAGCCGTATAAAAAATGCTCGGTAATTTCATTCTTCTGGTATTCCATTAATTTATTTAATGTTCTGTCGGTCATTTTTTGCGCTTTTATCAGCTCCTCATTTTATTGATTTACCAGCATTATATAATAATAAAAAATAATTTTGATATTGCATTTAGCTATTTGAACCTTATATTAACGGACCCGCCGTGCATGTCGCCGAATCCTTCCGCTTCCGACATCCTGTTGATCGGGCCGCGTGCGATTTCCAGCGCTTCTTTTGTCAGATGCTGAAAAGTCGTTCTTCTCAGAAATGTCTCAACCGAAAGCCCGGAAGAGAATCTGCACGCCCCCCCTGTGGGCAGGATATGATTCGTGCCCGAGTAGTAATCCCCGACGGCAACTGGCGCGTAATTGCCGAGGAAAAGAGACCCGACATTTTTTATTCTGTTAAGATAACGCATCTGGTCTTTAACCATGAATTCCATATGTTCCGGGGCGAACGCGTTGGAGAAAGAGATCGCTTCTTCAATTGAATCGACCAGAATTATTATCCCGTTGTTTTGAACGGATGTTTTCTTTATGACGTGTCTTCCCTTCCCGAGTTCAATATCTTTTGCGATCGCTTCTTTTACTTTTCCGGCGAATGTTTCGGATGTTGTTACGAGTACCGGGAAAGCCCTTTCCTCGTGTTCCGCCTGGGAAAGCAGGTCGCGGGCCGTCCATTCGGCATCCGCGCTTCCGTCGGAGATTATAAGCACTTCGCTAGGGCCCGCAAGCCCGTCTATCTGCACCGCGCCCAGGCTGAAGAGATGAGCCTTCGCCGCGGTCACGTATATGTTGCCCGGGCCCACGATTATGTCCGACTTCGCGATGCTTTCCGTACCCAGCCCTGCAGCCGCGATGCCGTGCGCCCCTCCTGCTTTTACGACTCTATTGATCCCGAGAATCCTGCATATCCCGAGTATAATGTCGGAGATGCGACCGTCTCTATCCGGAGGCGTAACGAGCGTGATCTCTTTTGTCCCTGCGATCTGCGCGGGGATCACGCCCATAAGTACAGACGAAGGGTACGATGCTTTGCCGCCCGGAGCGTATACGGCCGCTTTTTCGATCGGCTGATACATGACGCCGAGTTCCGTTCCGTCCGCTCTTTTATATCGTATCATCTCTCGTTTCTGATGCGTATGGAACTCCTCTATGTTGACCTTCGCGTTCATGAATGCGTTCAGAATATCCGGATCGGCTCTTTTATAGCCGTTCTCTATTTCCTGTTCGGAAACAAGCAATTTATCCAACCTAACGCTGTCGAATTTTTCATTGTATTTTTTGACTGCGCTGTCGCCCTGTTCCTTTACGTCGTTTATTATCGGTATAACTGTTTTTTGAAGGACTTCGCTTAAGTCCTGTCCGAAGCGGTTGAAAAGTTTTTCCAGGTCTTTACCCGCGATATCCTTTAATTTTTGTATTTTGATCATTAGATATCCTATCATGTTTTTATTTAGAGTCTAATACGAAAAGGCAAGATCGAAGTCAGGTATATCTATGATTGGATTTTTTATGTCGAGGACTGTCTGAGTCATCCAAGTTATTGTCCGAGTTCCGCAGACTTAAAAAATCCAATCATAGATATACCGGCATGTAAAGATATCGAAATTATTTTTTTAATAAAATTGACTCTTATTGTATTCAATTTTATTCTATTAAACAAAAGAGTCAACACACATTTTGTCCTGCATAATAAAACCGCTGCGAATTTTTTGTTTGACAGATAAAGCGTTCTTTATACTTTTAATAGCGGAGAGTTGTCTGAGTGGTCGATAGAGGCGGTCTTGAAAACCGTTGGGTTAACAGCCCCGGGGGTTCGAATCCCTCACTCTCCGACTATTTATGGAGAGGTGCCCGAGAGGCCGAAGGGGACGGTTTGCTAAACCGTTGTACTGTAACGGTACCAAGGGTTCGAATCCCTTCCTCTCCGAACAGGATTATAAGTGGACAGCGCTGCAGTTTCCGGCAATATTATTAATAATATTAAAAAATCAGTTTATTGTCTTAAATCGATAAAATATTCAGAATATTATTTTAAATATCTCGGATATATTAAAAAATTAATTAAAGATTTTAAGGGATTAAACTATTTGCAATTCGCGTCGTTTTCTTATATACCGTTATTCGGATGGATCCTGCCGCTGGTGATGAGAAAGGATAGCGAGTTCTGTCTGCATCATGCAAAGCAGGGCTTTATTATTTCCGTTATATTTGTTTTTTCCGCGATCGCATTGAATTTAATTAATATATTTGCCCCCGGCGAATGGCGCGTCTTCCGTTTGTCCCTGGTTATTTTTATTTATGTTTTTTATCTTGCTTATCTCGTTTTTTGCATTATTGCCGCAAGCGCGGTTCTTAAAGGAAAAACATTCAATATAGGCATTATAAAAAGAGTTGCTGATTTAATCGTGTTGCAGTAATATTATTTATAATTAAAATCCATCTTGAAAATATTAATATAAATGAGTAATCTGCCATAAATCGAAATACATTATAAAATTTATGAGGACGCTTTTCAGGCTTGATGCAACGGTTTTCGAAAACATAAAAGACTAACCGGGAAAGCCTGATTCCGCAGTAAATTTTATAATGTATTTCGATTTATTAAGAATAATATATTATTTTTAGATGAGTTCTAATAAAAATGCGTCCATAGCTCAATTGGATAGAGTACCGGACTACGAATCCGTTGGTTGCAGGTTCAACTCCTGCTGGACGCGCATATAGAAGGGGGCCGTCTTATAAAGCGGCCCCATGTTTATTAATAAAAAAACATTTGACGAATAAATAAAGATATTTTTTCTGTCAATAATCATATATCAGAGTTGTTGCGTTACTCAATCGGATTTCCCATGATTTCTTGGTATGGCAACAGGTCTATTTTGCAAAATTACAAGAGAACGATACGGATATGAAATTAGAAAATTGTTTGAAGTGCAGGTTCCACAAAGCATATAGACAGGGACAGGTCATTTGTAAAATTAAAAACAGTATGATAAGTATGGCAACATCCATTGACGATACGGGAAGTATCTCCGTCGTAAGCTGCCCAAAAGAGAACCAGGCCGATGTGCGGTTCAATTTTTCAATTATCAGAAAGAAGGCCATCAGCTCTTCGCTTTTCCCTTTTCAATAACGGATTTAACGATTACTAATTGAACTGTGCCCCGGTTTATTTCAAGGCGTAATACCTAGACGCTTGCGTCGAGGATGTAAGCCTATCGATTTGCTGAGCAAATCGATAACGCCTTGAAACATAATACCCCGCCGACACCGAAGGTGACGTACCGGCCGCCACCTTCGGCCGGAGGTTTGCCCCGGGGAATTTTATTTTTAACTATATTACGATTTGTTTTTATATCCAATGCGTATATTGATATAATACTGCATTCAATATGGATAATATGTTTATAAACAGGAAAAAGATAAATTTAATTCAAAAATTAAAGCTTCCTCATGGAATTTTATATTTGCTGTTTGTATCCGGCTTAATATCGCTTCTGTTCCCATATTTGTACGGATCCGATAATACAGATATTATGAATCTCTTTAAAATTATTGGCCCTTTGATAACGCTTTTTTCGGTATTCGCTTCGATTCCCGTATGGCAGGAAAAAATAGTATCACAGGAGACTAAAAATAAATATTTAAAGTCGTCGGGTAAAAATATCAAAACCGAATTTTCAGGAACAAAAAGTGAAAGGTTTATCGATGATGGTCCGGAATTAAATTTACAGTCCAATAATGGCAAGGAGGAAATTGTAACCTGTATATTACGAAAAGATCTGGAACCCGAAGATGTTGTTTACGTAAAAACAGAAAATTCGGTCTATAAAATTCAATATGCTCATAACGAATATTATAAAGTGTCCGGAGGATGGTTCAGCAAGGGAGGGAGATCCGGCTATGAACTTAAGATAACCGGCTGCGTGAACAAAAGCAGGGATAAATCATCCAGGAAAAAAATTCACAGAGATTATATAGCCTCATGCAATAAATGCATAAAATTCGGGAATAATCTTATTACAAGTCCCGTAAAAAAAATTACGCTCAGGAAAAATGATGCGGATTGAAAATTATTTTTTTGAAACGTCTTGTTATATTTAAGATAACGCCCTGGAATGATCAAAGCTGAATTTATATGCGGGCTTGCCGTTGAAATCAGCCCTCGTCTTGAACATCTTCTGCATTGCAGGGGAGAGCTGGCTGTAAACACTTTCAGATACCGAAAGCCCGTTCGGGCATGTTGCTGTTTTCTCGAGTTTAGTGGCGTGATTTATTACATCCGAGACTATTTTTCCAGTGCGATCATGAAATTTAATCATCCCGGAATCGATGCCTATCCTTAACCTGATTTCATCCGGAATTTTTTTCAGCGGCGATGAGTTGAATACGGGAAGAGAGAACAATATTTCCATGCAGCAGGAAACGCCGGATATTTGATTTTCGTCGCTTCTGAACGCCATTATTGACCCGTCTCCGGAACGCGACCATATTCTGCCGTCGGAGAGCTCGCATTTTTTTCTTATAAATTTCCAGAGGACGTAAAACGTTTCTTCAATAACGGGATCCGTATATTTTTCTGCAAGCCCGGGCTTGCCGCATATATCGATTGAAGCGATAGTGATGAGATATTCCTTTCCATCCTTCAGCCAGTTCCAGTTACTTCGTAATTTTTTGTTATAATTACGCGATACAAGCCTGCGTTTGTTAAAATCAAAATATAATCCCGCGTTCGTAAAGCGGTTCAGCAGGTGTTCTATGCCGGTTATGCCGATCCTCTTCCCGTTAAGCATGCCTCCGTCCAGGCCGATTATAAAGCAGAACAAATCGTTCAGCCTGTTCTCGTCCCGGCATTTCTGGACAAGAGTTTTAGCGGCGTTAAAGGGGGATATTGAAAGAGTTTCGCTTATTTCTTTAAGCGAATGGGAGTTGTAATTTCTGAAAATATATTTACCTATCGATTCAATATCCGGGAAAGTGAGATTCCTGCCGATAACTTCAGTCAGATCTTTGGCGATTATTAAGTCGAACAATGTGGTTCTCCGGGAGCAATAATGTCAGCATATTTTAAAAACAAGCGTTGCTCAAATATAAATTGAAATACATTAATTATCGGCAAATTCATTTCAAGATGTGATAGTTCGGCACTTGCGGCATGAAAAATATTTTTGTTATTAAATACTTGAAAAGAAAGCCGGTCAGGGTAAAGACATAGCCATGGATCCATATAAAAAACTTGAATTATTATTACCCGGTGTGATGAGCCCGGACAGGTATAACCTCGGCAAGGAATTAAAATATCTCAGCCGTAAAAACGGGAAAAATAAATCCGCAGGGAAAGACAGGAATAAATTATCAAAGCTTGAGAGAAAGATCAATAATTCCATTCAGAGAAAGGAATGGCGCATAAAGAACATACCCGGGTTTTCCTTCAATCCCGAACTGCCTATAACCGCAAAAAAGGAAGAGATAATAGATGCGATCAGGAACAGCAATATAGTGATCGTATCCGGCGAGACCGGATCCGGCAAGACCACGCAGCTGCCGAAGTTCTGCCTGGCGGCAGGAAGAGGGATTAACGGCATTATCGGCTGCACCCAGCCGAGAAGGATCGCGGCGGTCAGCATCGCGAACAGGATCGCCGATGAGCTCGGGGGAGATCTGGGCGGACCGGTGGGATATAAAATACGTTTCGATGAAAAGGCAGGAGAAAATTTATTCATTAAAATAATGACGGACGGCATTCTTCTCGCGGAAACCCGCAGCGACCCTTTTTTAAACGTTTACGATACCATAATCGTCGACGAGGCCCACGAAAGAAGCGTTAATATTGATTTTATACTCGGAATGTTAAAAAAGCTCCTGGCAAGGCGAAAAGACCTTAAAGTAATAATAACCTCCGCGACAATAGACACGGATAAATTTTCCAAGGAGTTCAATAATGCTCCTGTTATAGAAGTATCCGGGAAAATGTATCCCGTTGAACTTCGCTATCGGGGAACTCTTTTCGAAGATAACGACAATATTCCGGCAGATTATACCGAACAGGCTGCGTATGCGGCAATGTCAGTGTTAAAAGAAAATTTACCGGCAGGATGTAAGAGGACATCCTGGCCGGCAATAGACGCGACTTCCTGTCGCAAAGCCGACATTAGTACTTCCTGTACGTCCCCGCATCCTGCACTAGGGCATCCATGCCCGTCGAGTGATATTTTAATCTTTATGCCGACAGAGCAGGACATACGCGAGACATGCGACATTCTGGAAAAAAAGAATAAAAATAATTTTATCGTTTTCCCTCTTTATGCAAGGCTTCCTGCCGGGCAGCAGAAAGAAATATTCAACCCGACATCTAAAAGAAAAATAATTGTGGCCACCAATATAGCGGAAACTTCGCTTACGATCCCGAATATAGGCTGCGTGATCGATACGGGTCTTGCAAGGATTTCGGAATACTCGCCTTCGAGCGGAATCGTATCCATGCCGGTGAAAGCAATATCGCGGAGCAGCGCAGACCAGAGAATGGGAAGATGCGGAAGAGTGAGAGAAGGCATATGCATAAGGCTGTATGATAGAGAAGATTATGAAGGGAGGGACAGGTTCACAAAACCTGAAATATTCAGGACAAACCTCGCGGAAGTCATTTTGAAAATGACGGCGCTGGGGCTCGGGGATATATCTGTCTTTCCGTTCATCGATAAGCCGAAGCAGCAGGCGATTACGGACGGTTACAATACACTGCTGGAACTCGGAGCTATCCGGAAGGAAGACGGTAATATATCCCTCACCGAAAGAGGCAGAATAATGGCGGTGCTTCCTGTCGATCCAAGGTTATCCAGAATGCTTCTGGAAGCGAGTGAACGGAAATGTCTTAACGGAGTTCTGGCAATCGCTTCCATGCTCTCGGTTCAGGACCCAAGGGAGAGGCCGGCAGGAAAAGAAAGCGAGTCGGATCAAAAGCACGGAATATTCATTCATAGTTCATCCGATTTCCTGACGCTTTTGAATATCTGGAACAGATTCAATGAATTATTCGATAACACTGCCAGCCGGAATAAAATCAGAAAATTCTGCAGGGAGAATTTTATTTCCTATAACAGGATGAAGGATATACGCGAGATACACGGTCAGCTGTCGGCGATGCTTGAAGAGAATGGCATTACGGCTGGAAAAGTAAAAACCCGCAGGGTCATTAAGGAATACGATAAACTTTATACAGCCATACATAAATCAATACTGACCGGTTTTCTTTCCAATATCGCAAATAAAAAACAAAACAATATGTTCGCGGCATCGAAGCAGAGAGAAGCAATGATCTTTCCCGGCTCCGGCATATTCGGCAAAGCGAAGGACTGGATCGTTTGCGCGGAACTGGTAAGAACGTCGCAGCTTTTCGCGAGGACAGCGGCGAATATTAAGCCGGAATGGCTGGAAGAGCTCGCGGGGTCCCAGTGCGAATATTCTTACAGAAACGCGTACTGGGACAGGGAAAAGGGCGATGTGTACGCGTACGAGCAGGTCACTTTATTCGGGCTGGAGATCGTAAAGAACAGAAGAGTGCTGTACGGCAGAAAGAATCCATCGGATGCGTCGAAAGTTTTTATACGCGAAGCCCTTGTCGGGGATACGTTCACAGAGATAGGCGTTGAGGGCACGGCGTTTGCAGGGAGTACGGCAGCGCTGTTCCAGCTCGGCCGCTCGTTTGATTTTTTGAATTATAATGCTGAACTTATTAGGAGATTCACGAATATTGAGAACAGGTTACGCAGGAAGACAGTGGCGAACAGGGATGATCTGTATTTATTTTATGCGGATCGTATTCATGATGTTTATAATGCGAATACGCTTGACAGTTTTATAAAAAATAACGGGAGCGATGATTTCCTGCGGCTCAGGGACGAGGATCTGTTTGCACTCATTCCGGATCTTGACAGATTGCAGAAATATCCTGAAAAAATAATTATCGATGATACTGCGCTGGACATTGTCTACAGGTTCAGCCCGGGATCGGAAAATGACGGTATTACTGTTAAGTTCCCTGTCGAAAAGATCCAGTCCGTAAATATAAATTTGATCGTGCCCGCCATCCCCGGATTTTATAAAGAAAAAATTTCGGAATTGATCAGGAATCTTCCAAAACAATTTAGAAGGCATTTTGTGCCTTTATCCGACGCGGCTGGTTCAATTATAAGAGAAATGTCGAAGGGCGCGCCGTTGATCCCGTCGCTCCGGAAATTCATTCATGAAAAATATAAAATAGAAATTCCGGAGGAGGCCTGGCAGGCAGAAGCTCTGCCCGATCATCTGAAATTAAAAATATCCGTACTGGATAAAAACGGAAAAGAATTGATCCACGGCGGCAATCCTGAAACATTAATAAAAAAAGCGATTGATGACTGCGCCTCGGAAGCGCTCAGAAAAACAAAGAAAGAATGCGAGAGAGAAGATTTAAGAGGATGGGATATCGGTAATGTGCCTGCGTCAATTGAAATTAAAAATGAACTGGGGATGAAATTTCTGTTCTTCCCCGGTCTTTCAGTTGAAAACGGGAAAGTGGATTTACGGATCTTTCGCGACAGGGAAAAAGCCGTGAGGTCGCATAAAGCAGGTGTCGCGAAACTGGCGGCCGACGAATTGTCGGCCCATTCGAATACCGTTAAAAATACGCTTGAGATCCCGGAAGATTTAAAAAACACATGCATGTTTTTCGGCGGGGCTGCTTCTCTGCGGGACACATATTATGAGCGTGTCATCGGGAATAATTTTCGCAAAGACATAAGGACAAAGCAGGATTTTTATGACGATATCCGGACATTTAAGAACCTTATATATAAGCTGGGAGGCGATATAAGTGTTTTGCTGATCGATGTTCTTGCAAATTATAAAACAACTCTTGAGAAATTTGAGATCTTAAAAAAGCAGAATAAGACCATCAGGCAGAACCTGGAATTTCTGAATAAATTGAAAAACGGGCTCGACAATCTCGTTCCGCGCAATTTCCTGCTTGTCTATGACGATGAAGAACTCTCTTTCCTTGGAAGGTATATCAGGGTATTCCCGATAAGGGCGGAGCGCGGCTGCATAAATATTCAGAAGGATATTCAGAAAGAAAAGGAAATATTATATTTTAAAGATGCACTTGACCGGGAATGCGAAAGCCTGCGGCAGAATGCTTCCCGGGAAAAGAAAAAGGCTCTCAGGGATTTCTTCTGGCTGATAGAAGAATACAAGCTCACGGTGTTCGCGCCCGGTACCAGATCCGTTATGAAGGTATCGGCGAAGAAACTGGAAGAAGCGATGGAAGAGATAAAGAGGATGAGCTGAATTCTTCAGCGATCGATCCGCACGTATCCCCCTGCAAAAATCAATTTGACTTTTCTGAAGTTATAAATTAAGATTTTTAGAGATGACCGGCAGTCGTCATTTTTTACCGAACGCATTCCGGGCCCGCTGTTCCAGATTATCTTTGCTGCTCCATTTACCGAATTACATGTAAATAGGCGGAGAATATACATGCGCAAAGAGCTATCTTTACGTCAAAAAATGATTCTTGGCGGTATTGCTGCGGTTTTTATCCCTCTTCTGATAATGGGCAGCGTTATCTATTTAAAGCTCAGCAGATCCCTGCTGGATATTTATAAACAGAGATCCGTTCAGATCGCCCGCGATGCTTCCAGGATCATCGAAATCACTCTAAAGCAGGAGATCGAGTTCGTTTCGGCAATATCGCTTGAAAAGAAAATCATAGGATTGGTTTCGGAAAAGAAGTATCTGCCCGCGGTAAACAGGATCAAATCCATCTACAAAAAGACACATATAGATTACCTGTCGATACTGCTTATTGATAGAAACGGCATCAGCAGGGCCGATACGGATAGCGGCATTGTGGCAATAAACGTATCGGACCGTCAGTATTTTAAAGACGCTAAAAACGGCAGGACCGGCGTACAGGGACCATTCTTAACAAGGCATTACATGAAGCCGGCTTTCATAATCTGCAGACCGATCATAAAGGAAAAACGATTTATCGGCGCAGTAGCCATGGCGATAGAGATGAAATTATTGATTGAAATGATATCTCCCCTGAAAAACGGAAGAACGGGATATGCTTTTATTGTCGACAAAGACGGCATCGTTATCGTTCATCCGATAAAAGAGTATGTTTTTAATATAAACATGTTCAAAGAGCCGGGCATGGAGGAATTCGCAAAACAGGTAATAAAAGATAAAACCGGCGCCGGGACATATAATTTCAGGGGGACGGAAAAGATCGCAGGCTTTACTGCCGTAAGCCTTACCGGGTGGACGGTCGCGTTTACGCAGAACATGGAAGAGATCATGAAGCCCGTGAATGCCATCTTATATTTTATTTTAGCTGGCACATGCGTGTTTTTAATTACCGTAATTACCGTTATTGCCGTATTTTCGCAGAAACTCAGCACTCCTGTCCAGAAAGTTATTGATATGCTGAAACAGCTGACCGCCCATTCCGAGAACGCAATCTTAAGCATAGGGCTTGATGGAAAGATAGCATTCGCGAATCATGCTGCTGAAAGAATTTTCGGGAAAAGCATAGATGAACTTGTCGGCTCAGAGCCGGAACTGACAAACCTGAACGATATATCTCCCGATGAAATATGGAAAGAACTTAAGAACGGCAAAACATGGTCGGGGAATATTATTATATCAAATAAAGCAAAGGAACAAATGACGCTGGCTGTTCTTATTATCCCGGTCATTGATAAATCCGAGACGATCCGAAGTTATCTGGAGCTGGCAAGGGATATTACCGAAGAAACAAAATTCCAGGCGCGGCTCATACAATCGGAGAAGATGGAAGCCCTCGGAGCAATGGCAGGGGGAATCGCGCATGATTTCAATAATGTATTGAGCGGCATACTGGGCTACGCGGAGCTCTCCCTGCTGACAGCCGCGAATCCTCCAGAAACGGAGGACAACCTGAAGGAAATAATAAAAGCCGCCGAAAGGGTCCGCGAGCTGGTAAGGCAGATACTGACATTCAGCAGACAGGACACGCCGGAGCTGAGGCCTCTTACTGCGGGCCCTGTCGTCAAAGAGGCCATTAAGCTGCTGCGCGCTTCCATCCCGGCGGAAATAGAGCTGCGTACGGCTGTAAAAAGCGGGGCTATGATTGTCGGTGAGCCGATCCAGCTGCACCAGATACTTGTGAATATATGCGTAAACGCCGTTCACGCAATCGGAGGCAGGCCCGGCGCCATAGGCATCGATCTTGAGGACATTGCCGTCGACCCGGAGTTCGCAGCAAGGCATCCGGGTCTGAAACCCGGGAACCACGTTTTGCTCAGGATCACGGACTCGGGGAGGGGAATTGAGCCTGAAATACTCGACCGGATCTTTGAGCCGTTTTTCACGACAAAGTCCAAAGGCCAGGGCACTGGGCTCGGCCTCTCGGTAGTTCACGGGATGGTGAAAAAGTTGAACGGCATCATAACGGTTTACAGCAAGGTCGGCGAAGGGACCGCGTTCAATATTATTATACCTGCGGCTGACAAAGACGCGGCGGAGACGGGCGGCGAGATAAGCGAGATCCCGGGCGGTTCCGAAAGGATCATGCTTGTCGATGATGAAAAAATAGTGATCGATCCCATGAAAATAATTCTCACAAGTCTCGGTTATAAGGTCACGGCTTTCACTGAAAGCGTCCATGCTCTTGACGCATTCAGGAACAACCCGGATGAATTCGATATTATAATCACGGATTATTCGATGCCGCACATGACAGGTATTGAGATGATTGAGAGCATGAAGAAGATAAGGCCGGATATTCCAGTCATAATCAGTTCCGGTTATTTAAGCCAGGAAACAAACGAACTTTTTGCAAGGGCCGGAGTGGTTATAATATTGAACAAACCAGTAAATACGTATCAGCTTGCGGATGCCATCAGGAAAGCGTTTAATTAGATCAGTGAGTTGAAATTGATGCGCGTTTTCTGGATTTCCTGCCTTCCGCCATTTCTTCGTTTTGGATCCGTGCCGAGATGTCGCGGGCTACGGTGTATATGAGCCTGCCGTGTGTAAAAGAACACCACTCTATCCAGCGGCAGCTCACGTCACTGTGTCTGTAACGGTTGACGAAATTAAGCGCTTCTTCCTTTCCTTTGACAGGCTTATATTGTATGATATGAAGCCATACACAGCCATAATAATGATAATAGATATGCACTGGAATAAAATGATCTGCTGATATATTGTCTGATGTTTTTTTTCCATCAGCCGGTTACCCTGTTATAAACAGGCTGGGGCGCCAGGAAAACAGTTAAGAATAAAAATATTTTTTCCATATTTGATCCTCCCGGTATTCTATTAGATCAAATAGTGCGTTTCCGCGATTTGTATAAATAATTTTAAAGAATAATTTTCGAAAAGTCAAACAGAAATAGGCGGGATTAATTCAACGCGTGTATTTATCCTGAGGTTGAACGATTAATATAGGAGTGAT
>CAZVDF010000058.1:0-20266 GCA_964626055.1 uncultured Leptospirales bacterium | reverse complement strand
AATTACATATTCTCTTTTTTATTCACCTTTCCCAACATTTCGGAATGAGCCAAAAAAATGAAATTGCTACATTTTTGTAAAAGTAATAATATTAAAATCTATTTCGATTTAGTTATTGACATTGAATAAATAATTTGTATATTAAATCAATAATTATTAGAAGTCACTAAAAATATTTTCAGGATGGCTTCTTGATATTTTTTATGAAAAACAGGAAAACCTTAATAATAATAGGTGCAGGTTTAAGCGGCCTATCCGCAGCTCCGCTTCTGGCATTGCAGGGTTTCAATGTTACGGTAATTGAAAAGAATTCAGGATTCGGAGGAGTTGCCGGCAGATTTGTACACGAAAACTTTACATTTGATTCCGGTCCGACCTGGTATCTGATGCCGGAAGTCTTTGAAGATTATTTTAAAATATTTAATAAAAGCGTATCCGACTATTACCGACTTATAAATCTTGATCCGTCTTACAGAGTGTTTTTCCAAAAGAATGATTATGCGGACATTAGCAGGGATCTTCGCAATAATAAAAATATATTTGAAAAATTCGAAAGAGGCGGCGGCGCAAGACTGGAAGAATATTTAAGAAATTCCGAATACAAATATAATACCGCATGCAGCGAATTCCTATACAGAGATTATAACTCAATATTCGCTTTTTTAAACAAAAGATTTTTAATAGACGGTTCAAAGCTGCATATATTTAAAAATCTTGATTCATATACAAGACTGTACTTTAAAAGCAAAAAAGCCCGGCAGATACTTGAGTTCAACACGGTTTTTCTCGGATGCGCGCCGGACAAGACCCCGGCACTGTATTCCCTGATGTCGCATGCTGATATGCAAAAAGGCGTCGCTTATCCCGATGGAGGCATTTATAAGCTGCCGGAAGCTCTTTTCAGTCTTGGAAAGGAATGCGGGGTTCATTTCTCTTTTAACGAAGAAGTTAAAAAAATACAGGTTAACAGGAATAAAGCATTTCGCGTCATCACCGGGATGAATGAATACGAAGCCGATATTGTTCTCGTCGCATGCGATTACCATCATGCAGAAACAACATTCATTGAAAAATACCAGAGAAGCTACAGTGAAAAATACTGGGAAAATAGAATTCTCGCCCCTGGGGCTTTTATAATCCATCTCGGGTTAAAGAAAAAAATTAAATCATTGAAGCATCATAATCTCTTTTTAACCGAAAACTGGGAAGATCACTTTGATTCAATCTTTAAGAAGCCTTCCTGGCCGGTATGCCCGAACTATTATATCGGCTGCCCTTCGAAAACCGATCCTTTAACTGCTCCGAAAAACTGTGAAAATCTGTTCATCCTTGTGCCGGTGGCCCCCGGGCTTGACGACAACGAAGAAATAAAAGAAAGTTTTTCGTCAGCAGTGATTTCTAATATTGAAGAACTTCTTAATGAACCCATAAACAAATACATTGTATTTAAAAAAGTGATCTCTCAGGGCGAATTTAAAAATAATTTTAATTATTACGGAGGAACTTCCATGGGGCTGGCGCATACTCTCTTCCAAACAGCTTTATTCAGACCGTCCCATAAAAGCAAGAAAATAACCAACCTTTACTATTGCGGTCATTACACGCATCCCGGTATAGGCATGCCGATGGCTATCATTTCATCGCAGGTAACTGCCCGGCTTATAAAGGAAACCCGGGAATAAAATGCAAAATATAATATATAATACTTTTAAAAAAGGAAGCACCACTTATTTTAACAGCAGCATATTTTTTCCTGAATCCGTTAAGAACGATGTTTTTATTTTATATGGTTTTGTGCGGACAGCCGACGATTTTGTCGACTCCGTTCCACAGAAGCCGGATGAATTTTACGCTTTCAGAGATGCTTATTACAATGCGTTGAAAGGATGCGGATCAAATAACGTAATCGTTGATCATTTTGTCGAGCTTATAAAGAGAAAGTCATTTGATCCTTTATGGGTAGACGCGTTTTTAAAATCCATGGAGCTTGACCTTCTTAAAGGCAGATACCGCACTGTTGAAGAATTGCTTGTATATATATACGGTTCAGCGGAAGTTATCGGGCTTATGATGGCTTCAATTATGGGTCTGGATGCGAAGTCCCACTGTTACGCTATGTGCCTGGGGCGCGCCATGCAGTATATAAATTTCATAAGAGACATTAAGGAAGACCTGGAATTAGGCAGAACATATCTCCCCCTTGCAGGGACAGGTTTGAAAAGCCTTGATAAAAAGCACATCCTGAATAAAAAAGAGCAATTTATAAAATTTATCCGCTGGCAAATCAAGCTTTATTCGGGATGGCAGCTGGAAGCTGAAAAAGGATTTGCCTATATACCGCACAGGTATCTGGTGCCTGTTAAAACTGCATCGGATATGTATAGATGGACGGCAGGCGAAATATATAAAAATCCGTTTGTTGTTTATGAAAGAAAAGTTAAACCTGTAAAAAGCAGGATCATTTTAACAATATTGAAAAATTTTTTCAATATAACACAAAGATCACATATCAAATAAAGTACTTGTAATACATGGTAAGCTGATTATTATTTCTGATGACGCGCAAATAGTAAAAAAAATGAAAGAAATTTTATATAATTATTCCGAGCAAATCAAAAAACACTTTGTTTTATTCTTAGATGAGAAGAACATACATTTTGATAGAATAAACAGATGGGGAAAGGATGTAACAGGCCGCTTAAAGCAGTTTTCAAAAAATGGGAAAATGATAAGGGGCAGCGTTGTCCTTTTTACCCAGGAGATGTTCGGGAAAAAAGCAGATATAGAATCGCTTAAAGTAGCCGTGGCTATAGAGCTCTTTCATGCCGGCCTGCTCATTCATGACGATATTATAGACAGTGACGAATTGCGCCGCGGGGAGATGTCGGTACATTATCAGTATGCGAAAGAAGCAATACCGGAAAAAATTTCTGATCCGGAGCACTTCGGTCTGAGTATGGGCATATGCGTCGGTGATGTCAGTTTTTTTATTGGATTTGAATTGCTTTCGAGCCTTGGGATAAACGCTGTAATTAAAGACAGGATCATGCGGCTATTCTTCAGCGAATTTATTGCAGTCGGTCTCGGGCAGATGCAGGATATCTATTTCGGGCATTCCCCCGCTGAACCGGCAGAGGAAGACATATTTAAACTGTATTTGTATAAGACTGCAAGATATACTTTTACGCTTCCATTTATGCTTGGAGGCATGCTAGCAGGTATTTCTGACGAGGAGCTGTCAAAGCTGGAAAAATTTGGGGAGTATCTCGGCCTGATATTTCAGCTGAAAGACGACGAACTCGGATTGTTCGGGAATAAAAACGAGTTCGGCAAACCAATAGGCAGCGATATCGAAGAGAATAAAAAAACTCTTTATCATCTGTATTTATTTATGCGAGCTTCTGGTTCTGAAAAGGTGCGACTCGGGTCCATATTCGGTTCGCTGTCATTAACCGATGAATACGTCAATTACGTTTATGAACTGATAAAAAAATACGGGATTAAGGAAACCGTTGATAAAAAGATCAATGAATATAAAATCAGATGCGAAGCGATCGTTGATAGTATGCAGGTTGGTGATCTTTACAGATCAAAGCTTCATGAAATACTCGATTTTAATCTGAATAGAACAAAGTAATTAAACCCTGTCGGGTAACCGAGTAACTTTTTTCGGGACAAGATGAAAATATAAATGAGCAAAAAATGCTGCGTGATCGGCGCCGGACTGGGCGGATTGACCGCTTCTATAGAGATCGCTTTGCTTGGCATTGATGTCGATCTCTTTGAGCAGAATGAATCTGCCGGCGGCAAAGCCGGCAGTTTTACGCTGGATGGCTTTAGATTCGATACCGGGCCTTCGCTATTAACAATGCCTTTTGTACTTGAATCCGTATTTTCCGATGCCGGGAGAGACATCAATAAATATTTAACAATCAAACCGCTTGAAAAACATTGCGTATATTATTTTCCGGACAATGTTACCATTACTGCGTTCAGCGATATAGAAAAATTTTCCGATGAAATTAGCAAATGCTGTAACGACGGCAGGGAAAGACTAATTGCTTATTTCAATTACTGCAGAGATATATACCGGCTGACTGCCGAACTCTTCCTGTTCAATGATTTTCATGAACTGAATACTTTTAAAAAATATGCATCATTTAAAACTTTATTAAATATCCGCAAAATAGATTCGCTGCGCACTATGCATAAAGCCAACAGTTCATTTTTTACAGATGCTAAGACAATACAGCTCTTTGACCGCTATGCCACATATAACGGGTCCAATCCGTATATGGCCCCGGCAACTTTAAATATCATACCGCATGTGGAGTATAACATGGGAAGCTATATCGTTGAACAGGGCATATATGCGATAACCGACTCCCTGTATAAACTTGCTGAAGAAGTCGGCGTGAAAATATTTACCAAACAATATATCGATTCAATTCTTTACAAAGAGAATAAAATTTACGGCGTTTCAGTTAATGGGCAGAATCGCCCGTATGACATTGTGGTATCGAATGCGGATGCTTCATTTACATATAAAAGACTTATGAACGATTCAAAAACTAAAAATGCGAAACGATATTCCAGGCTTGAGCCGTCGTCTTCCGCACTTGTATTTTACTGGGGTATCGACGGCATAAGCAGACTTGGCGTTCATAATATACTCTTTTCACGCGATTACAAAGCTGAGTTCAGGGAAATATTTTCCGCCAATACCTGCCCGGGTGATCCTACTGTGTATATTTACGTCTCGTCAAAATTCAAAAAAGACGACGCTCCTCCCGGAATGGAAAACTGGTTTGTCATGATAAACGCGCCGTATAATAAAGATCAGGACTGGTTAATGGAAACACAAAAAAGCAGGTCCGTAATTATTCAAAAAGTAAATAAAACGCTTCAAATGGATATTGATCCAAAAATAAAATGCGAACGTATTTTAACTCCTCCCGATATTGAAAAAAAAACAGGAAGCCATAAAGGCAGTATTTACGGAATTTCTTCAAACAGCAGAAGCGCTGCATTTCTGCGGCAAAGCAACAGATCAAGGCAATATAAAGGATTGTATTTCTGCGGAGGAAGCGTTCATCCGGGAGGCGGAATTCCGCTTGTTCTGCTTTCCGGTAAAATGGCTGCACGCGCGGTATCAGAAGATTTTTCCAGGATTTAAAACAAATGACCGGAATTGAGCATATATAATGAAATATGATTAAAGCAGATCATAAAAACTGGGCCCGTTTTATCTTTTCGTTATATATAGATCGCATTTTAAAAAAGAGCTTCAGTCATTTTTTTATTGTAAACAATATGCCTGCGTTGCCGGAAGACAGGGCGGTATTATTCACTCCGAATCATATTAGCTGGTGGGACGGTTTTTTTGCAGATTATTTAAACAGAATATATTTCAAACGGATCCCGTTCGTTATGATGCTTGAAAAACAGCTCAGACGATATTTAATATTAAACAAACTCGGCGCCTATTCAATCGATCCCGATAGTCCTAAAGAGATCAACGAAAGCATAAACTATACCAGGAATCTTTTGTCCGACAGACGGAATCTTGTTATTTTTTATCCGGAAGGCATTCTTAAACCGTTCGATACAAAGATCTCCCGGTTGCGCAGGGGTATTTTAAAACTGACCGAAAATTTGTCCGGATCGTTTATTGTTTTGCCGGCTGCCTTTAAGATCAGTTATTACAACGAAAGGCTCCCGGAAATATACGCTTTTTTCGGCCCGGCTATGGATTCCAAAGAGCTTAAATATAATTTTGAGTTATATGAATCTCAGTTCATAAAAAATATAGAAACAGCGCATGAAGCGTCGTTGGAACGTTCATATAATAAGGATTTATTTGAATGATGGAAAACTTATTCTGTATTTACTGTTCAGTAATGGGAATTATTACAATTGTCACCCTGGCAAATTTATTAACCGCTCCTAAATTAGTTAAAAAAAAAATCACGGATCACAATGAAACAGTCTCTGTATGCATACCGGCGCGCAATGAAGAACAAAATATAAAAAATATAATCAATGATGTTTCAAGCCAGAGTTACCGTAATGTTGAAGTGATTATTCTGGACGATGATTCGGAGGATAATACGGCCGGGATTGTGTCTTCAATTGCCAGGAACAGGAGTAAAGTGAAGATGATCAAAGGCAAACCGCTTCCCGAAGGATGGACCGGGAAAAACTGGGCATGCCATCAGCTGTCGCAAAAAGCTAAAGGAGAGATACTTCTTTTTATTGATGCCGATGTGCGGTTGTCGTCATGGGCAATCGAGTCAGCCGTCGCTCACATCGGCATATATTCACTCAGCATGCTGAGCGTGTTTCCCGCCCAGATAATGATATCCCTGTCCGAAAAAATAGTTGTAGCGGTAATGGACTGGTTGCTGCTGACGTTTCTACCTCTAAAACTCGTCTATCTCTCATCCCGGCTCTCTTTTGTCGCTGCCAACGGACAGTTTATCGCATTTACCAGAGAAGCTTATAAAAAAATCGGAGGCCATAGATACGTTTCGAATATAATAGTTGAGGATATGGAACTGGCACGTAATATCAAAAAGAAAAAATTAAGAATGATGACATTTGTTGGTTATGAAGAAGTTATTTGCCGTATGTATAAAAATTTTCCGGATGCTTTTAACGGATTTAGCAAAAATTTCTTTCCAGGGTTTAATACAGGATGTTTTAAATTTTCATCAATGCTTTTGGTATTGAATATTCTTTATAGCTTGCCTTTTTTTCTTGTTCTGTTCCATAAAGAATATGCCGTTATAATTATTTTGATTTTTTCACAGAGATTATTCACATCACTGGTAAATAAACAGAATTTTTGGATTAACATAATTCTTCATCCTTTACAGATGTTCATGATGACATTAATCGGAATCAACTCGATGTATAAAAGCAAAACGGGAAAGTTAAAATGGAAAGATCGTTCGCTTTAAAGAATTATAATCCGTACAGGTTTCTTGTTATTTTTTATATTGTCGGGATTACCGGGCATTTGATCCCGCACACAAAAAATTTAATGCTGCTGATCACGCCTCTCGCTCTTCTTATATCATTCATCACTATTTTGATCCCTTTTATCCTGAATAAACAATGGAAAGAAATAATTTTTTTTTTAATTTGCGGTATCACCGGATACGCGGCAGAAATAATCGGCGTAAATTCCGGGATGTTTTTCGGTAACTATGTTTATGGAGATATTTTAGGCCCGGGGGTATCAGGTGTTCCGCTGATAGTCGGTTTAAACTGGATTGTAATACTGATGGGAAGTGTATCTCTGTCGGAAATTTTTCTCAAGAATAAATTATCAATTATTCTGGCTTCTGCTTTCTTATCTGTCATCTTCGATTACATTATGGAACCGGCCGCTGTTTTTTTTAAATACTGGCAATGGGATGCAAACGTTATTCCGGTTTCGAATTATATTACATGGGGGATTCTAACATTTATTTTATCGGCTGTTTTCAAATTTTTTAATTTATCAATAAATAATGCACTCCCGGCATTTTTGTTCGCTGTTCAATCGGCTTATTTTTTTATAATTGTGATATTGATCCGTTTAAAAATAATAAATTAAAGTTTTCATCCGGGATTATTTTATATAATGGGGTCTTTCATAAATTTCGCGCGTCGTAAGCCCAGTGAAGAAGCGCCTGGCGCTGGCGCGGCCTGCACGAAAAATCGCCTGCCATGCAATTTTTCCGTATCTGGCTTATGTGACGTTTTATGGCCTTCCAGCGTTTTATTTGCCTTTCATCTTCCTGAGGCAGCCTTCTCCCCATGAAATACCTGCAATACCACTGGAGCCAGCCGCGCGGGTCCTCATGATATATCCAGCCTTTTTCACGCCAAACCGAAAGCGGCAGTGAAGCGTTCACTCTGAAATAATTGAGTTCGGGATCATGTTTTTCGTGGCATAGTTTTGCTTTTTCAAACCAGTCCGGCGGAAATTCCCCTATGCAGTCCGTCATATACTTCCCCCCGAACACTCCGAGTTTAAGCATTTCCTTTGGCGTAAGTTCAGGTATAAAATCCGGATGAAACTTTTTTCCTGCAGGTGCTGAGAGATAGTAGATATAATCGTTCTGCATCAAATCGTTTACAATTATTTTATTTGCCAATGTTAAATCCCGTCTAATTCTTCAGTATATCCTCAATCGCTTTTCCGATCAATGGGTATTTGAATTGGAAGTTTTGTTCAAGCAGCCGCTGGGGTATTACCCGCTGACCTTCCAGAAGCACCGATCCGAATTCTCCAAGTATTGTTTTTATTAAAAAAGCCGGTGCCGGGAAAAATGAGGGTCTGCGCATAATTTTACCGATGGTGCGCGCAAGCTCCTTATTCCGTACAGGGTTTGGAGAACAAATGTTGAACGCGCCTGAAATATTATTTTTTTTAAGTAAAAAAATGAATGCAGCGGCCAGGTCTTCTATGTGTATCCATGAAAACCACTGCCGGCCGTTGCCCAGCGGCCCGCCGAGAAAGTATCTGAAAAGCGGTATCATAAGACCAAGCGCGCCGCCGTTCCTGCCGAGAACTATACCGAAACGCGTAATAATGACGCGCGCGCCTTTTTTATTTGCAAGCATTGCTTCCTGTTCCCAGCCCTGCGCCGTACCTGCAAGGAAATCGTGCCCGGCGGGGGATGATTCGTTCAAGTTATCGTCGTTCGTGAAACCGTAATAACCCACAGCGGATGTGCTGAAAAAAGCAATGTGCCTTGAATTTTCCGGAAGGGCCTCAACCAGATTGCGAGTCGTCTTAATGCGGCTTGAACGGATAATTTCTTTCTGATCCGGTGTCCACCTGGTGAAAATCGGTGCTCCCGCAAGATTGATGACCACATCATGACCGGGAACGAATTTTTGCCAGTGGCCTTTTTCGGCAGAATTGCCGTTAATGTAATTGAGCCCGTTGATATCCGAACGTTTGTCTCCGGGGAAAGCGAGTATCGTGACATCGTGTCCCTGAGAGACCATCTGATCAGCGAGGTATGTTCCTATAAATCCCGTGCCTCCGGTCATGAATATTTTCATTTTTTTTCTCCGTCGCCGATCAATGGTAAAATTTTATTCACTTTAAAGAAAATCAGGAATTTGGATCCGGATTTTTCATTATCGCGGCTATACTGATGCCTCCGGATTTCATCGATCAGCGGAGAATCTTTTTCTTCACGGATCCTGGTCAGGTAAAGCCGCTTGCCTTTATATGAATCTTTCTCTTTGAAAAGATAGACTGCGTGCGGATTTTTCTGCAGATTGGAGTGCGTGAGCCTGTCGGCCGAAATAAATGAGATGGTTTCTTTCTGTAAAAAATGAGGTTTCCCGTAGATAGCGGAATTAACCCTGCCGTGAACATCGGCAGTCGAAAGCACGCCGGTACCTTCAGCTTTTTCAAAATATTTTTCAAGTGTCATTTGATTACCTCTCTAAAATATGTCGATTGATACGGTGAAAACCGCAAACAGGAATAAGTTCAGGTCGATAAGCATTTCAAACTTGAACCTGTAAAAGTAGTAATTTTGTTTTATTTTTTTATATAAAAAATAATAATAAAGCATATTTATTATGAAAAGCATTGACGTTTTGTTAACTAATAAAAAAAGATATAGCACTGAAGCGGTATATAATATACACAGTGAAATAATTATAAATTTTGTTGTTTTTAAACCGAAAATCGTTATTACAGTTTCGATTCCAAGCAGCATATCCCCCTGATAATCTATTAAATCAATAAGTATATTCCTTACAAAGATTATAGAAAAAATTATTATTAAAAGCGCAGTGAAATGAAAACGATCATACGGGAATACGGTAAAAGGGATAATCAGCGCAGTGAACGACCACCCGCTGGAAGTAATTATAGATTTAACCCCGAATATTGTTTTTAAAAATTTATTGCGCGTATTGGAAACTATTTTTGTGACAAACGGTAGCGCGTAAATGAATCCGCATACAAAGACAATCGAATATAGGCCATAGGCAGGGTAATCGCTGCGCAGACTGAAAAAAAGATAATAAATAAAAGCAATAAACGTTAAAAAGACGAGCAAATATTTATACCTGGAATACAGATTGTATTTAAACGGTTTGCTTATCTGCATTTCGTAAGGCCTGAAGAAATTATTGATGGAATACATTATGAAAATAAAGGATGCGCTGAGAAAAGGCATAGACAGATCGCACTCAAATATTCTGCAGGGAAGAATTGCCAGCGTCATAAAGACGGTCATAAGTGACGAAAAAAGATTTGTCCTGATAAAAAATTCAAAAAATGACTTAATGAGAAATGAGATGTGATTCTTTTTATTTTTAAAATTGATCTCGTACAATTTTTCAAGAACATTGTTCACTATCCATGACGGGGTTGAAGCGCCCGCAGATACGATAACCTGTTTGATATCCTTAAATTCATCCGAGTTCAGCTCATTTTCGGTTTCAATGTGGAAGGTCTTAATATTGCTGTCAATACCGATCTGTGCGAGCCGTTTTGTGTTAGCCGAATTTTTACCTCCCACGACTACAATTGCGTCGGCGCCGTTTTTTACTGCATTATGAAGGTCGTTTTGCCTGTCTCCCGTGGCGCTGCAGATCGTATTAATTATTTCAATTTCATTTAATTTATTTTTTAATATTAAAGATGCTTCATCAAAAAAGTCCAGATCCAGAGTAGTCTGGGAAACTAAGATATATTTATCCGCTTGCGGAATAGATCCAATATCGGTTATATCCGATATGATAAAAAATCCGCCTGATGCAAAGCTTGATATTCCCTGCACTTCTGCGTGATTTTTATCGCCGAGAATAAGCACGAAATATCCACCGGCAGAGTATTTCTTAACCAGCGCCTGTACATGAGCGACATTGGAACACGTGAGGTTAATTATCCTTTTGGCGTTTTCTTTTATCTTCCTGTATTCATTCTGGCTTATCCCATGTGTACGAATGGCTGTAATCCTGTTATTAACGATATTGCCTTCCTTTATTATTTTAAGCCCTCTCTTTTCAAGAATTTCAACCGTTTGAGGGCTGTGAATGATAGGCCCTTGTATATATATTTCCTCTCCGCAGGTATTGATTTCACCGACTATTTTATTAATTGCCTTTTTAACCCCGGTGCAGAAACCGGAATGTTTGGCTAATTCAATTTTCATTATTGACTTTTTCTCTGTTTAATATAATTGTATAATGAAACGGTAATAATTTAGAGTGCGTCCAAAAACCTATATAAAAATAACAACAAATCGGCCAATAAGTCAATTTTAAAACAAATCCATTAATTTTTTTGAGGATTTTAATTATGAATGGAATATTAGGTAAAAATTTAATAATTCTCGGATTGGTTATAGCAGCAGTCGGCGCTGCTGTATATTTCAGGGATTCAATTCCGCTATTGCGATATTTCGGCAGACTCCCGGGAGATATTGTCATAAAGAAAGATAATTTCAGTTTTTATTTTCCGCTTGCTACCGGCATTCTGATAAGTGTTTTGCTTAGCTTGCTTTTATTTATTTTCAACAAGTTGCGTCAATAAATATTCAAGACAGGAATCGAATAATGGAGCAGAATCTCAACAGGAATTACCACGGAGAAAATTTTTCGTTGTGGGAGCTTAAAAGGTCGTCATCCATAAACGTGGGATTAATAAATATTAAACCTGCCTTGGATCCGGAAGAAAAATCAAAGCGCGGACACTTCATAATATGCCGTTTATGCAGCGCCGCCATTACATTACCGAAAAACATTATAGAAGTGAACGGGAAACACAGACATACATTCACCAATCCTGCGGGAAACGTTTTTACAATCGGCTGTTTTTCAATTGCAGACGGATGCATGAGTTATGGAGAACCGACGGCTGAATATACGTGGTTCTCTGGCTTCAACTGGTGTTATGCTTTATGCTCGGCTTGTTACAGCCATCTCGGCTGGCATTATGAATCGATTGACAACGGCTTTTACGGCTTGATCTTAGATAAGCTGATCGAGAATATATGAAGAAGATAAAATACATAATCGAATTTATAGCTGTAATGGCAATATTGCCCGTTTTGTCATTGATACCCTTCAAATTAAGAGTAAAAACCGGCGGATATCTCGGGCTTGCCGTATATTTTTTTTATAAAAGACGAAGGAATATCGCTTATGATAATATTTCGAAATCGTTTCAAAATATGACATGGATTCAGTACAGAAGGATATGCAAAGAAAGTTTCAGACATTTCGGCATGTCGTTAATGGAGTTTATACAGCTAAAAAGATTCAATAACGCCTTTATTGATAAATATATTTCTATCGAAGGAGAAAAATACATTAAAGAAGCGCTGGATATGGGAAAAGGTCTGATAGGTATCTGT
The DNA here is from genome assembly GCA_964626055.1 of uncultured Leptospirales bacterium. Lineage (GTDB taxonomy): Bacteria > Spirochaetota > UBA4802 > UBA4802 > JAFGDQ01 > JAFGSG01. The sequence continues at coordinate 7,883 of CAZVDF010000058.1, read as the reverse complement.
CCGCACCTGGGCAACTGGGAATATGTTGCGGCGCTGATAGCGGGCAGGGGATACCCTGTTTCCGTGATAATGAAAAAGCAGTCCAACAGATATGTGAATAATTTGATAGAGAAATTTCGGGTGTCATTCGGGATGGAGCTTATTTATAAAAACAAAGCTGGATTTCCCGTGCTTAAGGCTTTGAAAAAAAACAGGATAGTCGCGTTTGTTGCAGACCAGGATGCGGGGAAGAACGGGATATTCGTTGAATTTTTAGGCAGGAAGGCTTCTACCGCTCAGGGGCCTGCAAGATTTGCTTTGTCCTACAATAGCCCGGCAATTATTTTCGCAGGAGTCAGAGAAAAGAGCGGCAAGGTAAAAATCATAATTTCCCCTCCGTTAAAATTTGATTATAACAGAAAAAATAAAAATGTCATATATGAGAATACCGAAAAATGGACAAACGCTATTGAAGAATTTATTAAAAAATATCCGGAGCAATATTTCTGGATGCACAGGAGATGGAAAACCCGGCAGCACTGACTTCGTATATTTTACCTGTTTGTAATAATTAAATCCTATTTTCAAATATTTTGTGTTATTTTAATATTGACAGCAATCGTTAGTTCTTTGTGAATAATTCAAAATTGTTTTATGTTTCGGATGGTTTTCCAGGCGGTATGGGAAATCTGATTACTCTTGCTTAAAATTTAATATTCCCATAGATAGAAGTAAATATTGCAGGGCCATTAATGCAACAAAAGATATATCTTATCCTTGAAGACGGCACCGAGTTCGAAGGATTGAGTTTCGGGTATTATACCGACAGCATTGGAGAGGTTGTTTTCAATACGTCGATGAGCGGTTACCAGGAAGTGCTTACCGATCCGTCCTATAGCGGGCAGATAGTTGCAATGACTTACCCGATGATAGGAAATTACGGCATCAACGCGGAGGATGTCGAATCCGACCGCGTACAAGTTGCAGGGTTTGTCGTAAAAGAGTACAGCAAGACCTATTCGAATTTCCGCGCAGTTAAAAGCCTGTCCGATTATCTCAAAGATTCCGGCGTCTCGGCTATCGAAGGCGTGGATACCAGAAAACTTACAAGGCATATACGCGATAAAGGAGCACTCAGAGGCGGCATATTCACGGATAAGTCAGGCGCAATTGATAGGCTGCTCGCGCATCCTAAAATGGACGGACTTGATCTTGCCACAAAAGTCTCCTGTAAAAAACCCTATCGTTTTGAAGACGACAGCAAATGTCCCCACATTGCAGTATTCGATTTCGGCGTTAAAACCAACATATTAAGGCTTTTAAAAAAGTCCGGATTTTCTGTCTGCGTTTATCCCGGCAGCATGCCGCTTAAAGATGTGTTAAAAGATGATATAAAAGGGGTATTTTTATCCAATGGACCGGGTGACCCGGACGCAATCCCCTATGCCCCCAGGCTAGTGGAAGATATCGCAAAAGAAGGGATCCCGTGCTTCGGAATATGTCTCGGACATCAGCTGATAGCTCTTGGTCTCGGAGGCAGGACATACAAGCTTAAATTCGGGCACAGGGGAGCCAATCAGCCGGTTAAAAACCTTTTAACAGGAAATGTTGAAATATCGTCCCAGAATCACGGATTTGCGGTCGATTTCGAATCCGTAAAAGATATTCCCGATATCGATGTGACTCATATAAACCTCAATGATAAGACCGTTGAAGGTTTAAGGCATAAGAGGATGCCGATATTTTCGGTTCAATATCACCCGGAAGCAAGCCCTGGCCCTCATGATTCGAGATACCTGTTCGAGGAATTCCGCAAGCTGGTCATAAAGAGCTGAATTTTTTAATCGATATCGATTGATTGTAAAACCTGCAGTAAGCCTCCGCATTAATCTAAAAAGACGATGAATCAAAAAAATATGGGCTTGACTTCCGTGCAGGCCTATGAAAAATCATCCTCCAAATTAACCTGGTGCACAGTCACATATATTTTTGTCGGTTAATAATAAAAATTCTTTTTACCCACAAAGTGATGTACGGAAATGTGCCGGTTAACAACAATATATTCCCATTCCGGAGGGTGCGATAGAATATGCCGCGGCAATCCAATACAGTAATAATTATTTTATTATCCTTTATTATTTTTGCATATTCCGGCTCATATGCGGCCGATTCCGGTCATGACTATGTAAACGAAGCAAAAATAATACACCGCGTGGTTGCATGCGGTCCCGGGAAAATCCCCGCAGGGATGGACCCATTAATAATTGAAAAACATTGCCGTGAAGTCGGTAAGCGCGTAACGAATGTCCGCAATGATTTTGTCAACAAAGCACGCCCTTTTATCAGCTCTCTTTTGCCGGCTGGTCTGCCAAAAAGCGCTGTATATCCGTTCGGTGGAGGAGACCTGCTGACGGCTATGGTGACTTATCCGGACGCCGATGATTTTACGATCATATCACTCGAAAGCGCCGGAGATCCCAGACGTTTAATGAAAGCAGGCAGGGATGAACTCGGCAGGGCACTGGAAGAATTTCGAGCAATGGTTGTGCACCTGCTCGTGAATCATGACAGCAAAAACGGAAATCTGCGCGCATTTGAGCGCGGCATAATTCCCGGGCAGCTTTCATTCTCGCTAGCGGCTGCATCGGTATACGGTTATGAGCCTATATCATTGAAGTATTTTCGGATAGAAAAGGACGGAGGGCTTTATTATTACACTAAACAGGATATAGCGTCGTTGGAGAATGTGAAGGGCAAAAAATTCGCAAAATTCTGGGTGGATACGGATTTTTCAATCGTATTCAGGAACATGGAACTCATTCTTAAGAAGAGAGGCAACGGACAAGGACCGGATATTCTCACGCACAGGCATATTGCCGCAAATCTTGACAATCAGAATTTCATCAATTCACCTCTAAAAATATATCTGGAAAAAAAAGGTAAGATTTCGGCAATGACAAAAGCGGGAAGTTATCTTCTCTGGTTCGATGATTTTTCGGGAATACGCGATTATATGCTTACAAATATGGCTTTTATGGTTTGCGACTCAACGGGTATCCTGCCGAGGCATGCGCAGGCAGCCGGCTTCGAGGAAATCACATATGGAAAGTTCTTTGGACCGTTTTTGGATCAGGATAAAGATTTTAAAGACCCCGATGCCGACTCATTCCGCAGGCTTTGGAGATCCCAGCCGTACAGAGAACTGCCTTTCCGATACGGTTATTCGGATGTAAAAGCCGCAAATCATTTAATGGTGATCAAACCTAATATTCAGGGCAAGGGCGGCCAATTAAAAATAAAAAATATGAAGTCAATTAATTAAATAAAATTTTAAGATGACTTTATATTATATTTATTAGAAAAATAGGTTTCCTTACAGATGTCTTTTTATATGAATGCTATAAATCTTTTCAGGAGCGCAATTTTATGATCATGGATTTTTTAAAGAATAGTTCTTACAAAAAATGCATAATTATTCCGTTTTTTTGCTTATTAACTTCTCTTCTTTTTATATTTTGCACGGCGGGCGGATCCGAACCGAATGCCAATACTTCGAATAATAGTGAAAGCACGGAAATTGATCCGACTTTTAATGAAACTGCCCTTTTATTAGCCGGGAAAGAAATCCCAAAATCTTCAAAATTATATGAATACAGCAAAACAAAGGAATACAAATCGTATTCAAAACAGCTGGAAACTAAATGGGATAAGCTCCAGAGGCTTAATGAAAAAAAAATAAGCGTATGGAAGGAAAAACACCTTCCTGACTCTTATACGCGAACTGTATTTTATCCGTTCAGCGGGCCCGATATTCTGAATGCGGTGATATTTTTCCCCGACGGCGAGGAATTTATCATGTTCGGACTTGAGCCTCCCGGGGATATACCGAGAGCTAACAAAGTGGAATATGATAAACTATATTCCGGTTTGCGAAAGTTGTGGATGGCACTCGAGGATATAATTAATGTTAATTTCTTCAAAACGAAAGAGATGCAGAACGAGATAAGCACGAGCTCATTCGACAGTGTAATCAGTATTATGATGTTCTTTCTCGCGCGCACGAATTATGATATCGTATATGCCAGAAAAGTATGGATTGATGAGAAGGGAATCGTACTGGCTGCAAGACCCAAGATTAAATCGAGTATAATCGTTCCGGGCGCGGAAATCGCTTTTAAACAGAACAACAGATCTCAAATTAAAAAAGTTTTTTATTATCAGATAGATATAAGCGATAATTCTTTTAAAAAACACGGCAATTTCGCAACTCATATAAAAAACAAAGGCAGATTGACCACGATCATCAAGTCAGCTTCGTATTTAATGCACAGGGATAAGGAGTTCGGGGGAATACGTAATCTGATTCTTACCCAGAGCAACTACCTGCTTCAGGATGATTCCGGGATCCCGTTAAAATGTTTTCAGCCGAAGGAATGGAAACTTTCATTCCACGGGAATTATACTAAACCGATTGACCTGTTTGCATCCAGATACCAGGAAGACCTTTCCCATGTCATGAAGAAACATTCCACCGGGCCTGTCGATTTCAGCTATGGTTATAATTTTAAAGAGCATAATCCCAATTTGCTATTCGGTATTCGCATAAAAGAATAAAATATTCCTGCATAAGCGCCAGGCGTTTTGTGCCGTCCCTCTGCGGACCGGTATTTTGTTACAGGGTGTTGCCGATTTTCTTTGTGCTTTTATTTTTAACTATAGACCTCCAGATGAAAAATACCGGGATGCCGACTATAGTTATAGCTATTGCGAACAGTGATGTTGTTGTCCAGCTGAGAAGGGCCGCAATCATCATGGCGACTGTCAATAAAATATATATAAGCGGTACCAGCGGGAATAAAGGTACTTTATAAGAACTCTTCAGTTCCGGTCTCGCATAGCGAATATATATTAGACCGATTACGGCGAGTACGGGGAATATATTAAGCGCAAATCCCATATATATTATCAGGGTCATTGCAGTTCCGGTGAAAACATATACGATCGCAAGTATCATCTGAATAATAATAGCGAGGTAAGGCGTCTCAAAAACCGGATGCACTCTCGAAAGCGATTCAAATATCATCCTGTCCTTTGCCATTGCATAATACACTCTGGGCCCCACCATCATTTGTACCGAAACGGCTGAAAGTAATACAAGCGCTATGCCGATAGTAAATAAGCCGCTAATGCCAGGGCCGAAAAGATTCGAAGCCGCAATTGCACCCACTTCATCTTTCCCCATAAGGTCTGCTCCATCTACTGACATCAGATATACTATATTCAGTAACAGATAGATCGCCATCACGGCGGAGGTCCCGATCAATAATGTTCTGTGTAAATTTTTTTCGGGATTTTTTATTTCGCCCGCAATATAGGACGCGCAGTTCCAGCCGGAATACGCAAACATAATCATCAGCAGCCCGAGACCTGTCATCGGGAGGCTGAGCTCCAGGCTTCCGGATCCGGGCATATATTGAGCAGATAGCCGTTCAGTCATTTTCCAGTCAATTGCGCTAAATCCGAAAATAATCAGCATAAGTATCAGGAATATCTTTATGAATGTGAGCACATTCTGCAGGGAACTTCCTCTTTTTACACCCAGAATGTGAATAATCGCGAAAAATACGATAATGATGACGGCAAATATTTTTTGGACCAATATGCCGTCTGAAAATAGGGGAGCATTTATCCCGTAAACTATGTGAAGAAATTTATTTACATACTGAATTAAAAGAAGCGAACTTGTTGCGACCGGAGCCGAGAAGCCTACGGTTAAAGATATCCATCCTGTCAGGAATGCCGGAAGTAATCCGAAGGTATTTTTTAAATACACATATTCTCCGCCGACATCCGGCCACATGGTTGCCAGTTCGGCATAACTGAGCGATCCGCATATTGCGACGATGCCTCCTATGGCCCATAATACAAGTACCAGCGGAGCGCTGTTCGTCATTCCGAGTATATTGCCAGTAGTCATGAAAATTCCGGTTCCTATCATATCAGCGATAATTATCAGTATTCCTGTGATCAATCCCAATTGACGTTTTAGTTCCAAGGTCGTATCCTTATTTTGTGTATTTTTGCATATATTAAAATCTAAAATATAACGGAGAATCCCGCGGAAAGAGAAAACGATTTATAATGCTCATCATAATCCTGGTTAACAATCCAGTCATTTGTAATAAGGCATGACAGCTTTGCGAACAATATTACCCTGTCGGAAATTTTTTCGAATATTTCAATTCCGGGAATAAAAATAGTCATTACGTTGTCCCCCGCCGTGATGGCGCCGTATGAAAGATCCAGCCTCATATCCGTAATCGAATAGTTAAAAAATGAATAATAAAATCCCCCGGTGATAATTGCTACCAGATCAGATTTTTCTTTTTCCGTGTTCCACGGTGTGGTTGCTTCCACAATCTCCAGACTGGTATAACATGCATCTAAAAAGTAACCGAAGTTCTTGTATATTTGTGTGCGTACGTTGAGTCCGAATCCCCAGCCGAATTGATCCTTGATAGTGTTTGAAAACAGATCATTCGCATATATGCAGCTTGCGTAAGGAGAAACTATAATCATCCTGGAAGGAATCGTATATGAAGAAGATTGCATTAAATTTTCTTTTGTGTCGAGTTTCTGTACTTTTTTCGCGGAAAAGGAATTTTTTGCAGGGCCAAAGAAAACAATTGAAATGAATAATATACTTAATATTAATTTTAATTTCATTTTAGATCGTACTCCTTAAAACGGGGTAAATCTGTCTATTAAATTGAATATTCAATAATTTTGCAATTGTTTTTCTCATAGAAATAATTCAAAAAGTAAAAAAATAGGATAATTATTGGATAATTTATTAATTTTTATTATATTATAATGATAAAGATAATTTTTCTTTTATTCCAAAAAATTATATTATAAGGTTATTTCATTAAAATATAAACTATTCGATTTTAAAATATGTTATAAGATGTAATTTTAATAACGAGTCAAATTAAAATTCATTTAATGCAATTAATTTCTATTTTTTAACACAATAGCTAAATGCTCGTTCCAATCGATGACATCATAGAAGTTGTTAAAACCTGTCCAAACGATTTTACTTTCATTCCCATTGAAGATATTATCATCAAAGAACAATACAAGCCTCCCGCCCGGTTATGGGAAAAAGGCAACAGAATACCGGAAAAGAATATTTTGAAACTGAAAGAGGAGGGAATCGGGGAGATAGATCTTTTGTTTTCAAATGCATTATATAAAATGCTGAATGTTTTGAATCCGGATAAATTTAAGGATCCATGCGAGTTTAAATCCTTTATCGAACTGGATAAATTAATTAATAGTTTTAAATATATCAACAAATTCAGCAAAAGAAAAAGGTATTTTTCATTTCTATGCGAGATATATAATATCAATGATAGCGGTTTCAATCCGATAATTAAATTCAACGAACTGGTCGACGATGAAAAGTGGAATTTCATTAAAACGAAAATAAGCCGTATAAAAAAAGACACGAAATTTCCGATTCTTTACAACGAAATCGGAATAATTATTTTCGTTGATCTCACCAGACAGAACGACAGTAATTTTGTAGAAAGATTCAAAAAAAATGCCGACCTCTGTTCATTGCTTGTTCAGAAAAAAAGCAATAATAAAAAGATCAATATTTCTTCCGAACTCAATGAATTGACCGATATCTGGACCGTCAATGAACCGGAAAAACTTCTTGATACTTATATCGAAAAGAACGCGAGGTTGATCGTTATCGGCGACAGTCTGAACGATACCTACAGGTCTGCGCTGCTAAAAGTAAAAAATTACGACAAGTTCGCGCGCTTTTTCGTCGTCAATAATATTAATCCTGATGATTCGGATAAATTGATGATGAGCATAAGCAAAGCCTACCG
>CAZVDF010000057.1:0-20785 GCA_964626055.1 uncultured Leptospirales bacterium | reverse complement strand
GAAAATATTATTTTAGCAGACAGTTCGTCAATAATCTGGCTGGATAATATATATTTCGAGAAAAAGTATTTAGAATCCATTTAAAAAATATATTATATTTGTTGATAAATTGGAATGCATTAGAAAATTTTTGAGGACGCCTTTCAGACCTGATGCAAAAGCGTTCAAAAACATGAAAAACTGACCAGGAAGTCCGACAGACACGGATGGCTTCTATATAAAAAGTAAGCAGGGTTAAAAAACCCTGCTTATTGAGGGGAGAATCTATATGCTTTATCTGTTTAATGTTCTACTCTGATCTCTATCTTTTTAGGTTTTACTTCCTCCTTTTTAGGTAAAGTAAGCGTCAGTATGCCGTTATCGAGCCCGGCTTTTAAAGCGTTCCTGTCGATAATATCGCCGACGTTGAATTTTCTGTAATAATTGTAAAGATTGAATTCGGAATATTTTAAATTTTTCTCCTCAGGAAGATTCCCGTTAATCTTGCCGTTGATCTCAAGTTCGTTATTATCCAGCGTTATATTCACTCCGTCCTTATTGACACCGGGCATCTCTGCCTTTACCACGAATTCATTTTCCGTTTCGTATATATCGACAGGCGGAACTAAAACATATTCTTCATTGTTATACGTATCTTTTTTGATTTTAGTTAATTCTGCATTCATTTTACTGCCTCCTTTACTCTATTGAATTTCAATTTTTTTCGGTTTTGTTTCTTCTGACCTGTTAAGCTTTATAGTCAGAATCCCGTCCTTCATGCTCGCTTCTATCCTGTTCGGATCTACCCTGTAAGGAAGCTCAACGACCTTTTTAAATTTTCCGAAATCCCTTTCCCTGCGAATATAAGCTTTGTCGGCATAATCGCTCTTTTTTTCGATCTCGATGTTCAGTCTATTGTTAATCAGTTCAAGGTCAATATCTTCCCCTTTGATGCCGGGAGCGATCACCGCAATCTCTATATTATCGTCCTTTTCATATAAATTTACATATGGATAATCGGCTCTTGCAGTCAAATAAGGTCTGTCATTGAAGAAACCATCAAACCAATTTCTTAAATCCGCTACGTCATTTAATAAATCATATGTGGTAAACATTTTGGGCCTCCATTTCATTCATTGAATTTTATTGCACGTTAATCGCAATTTTTTTTGATTCTTTTGTTTCATCTTTTGGAATCTCAATTTTCAATACGCCTTTTTTAAACGTTGCTTTAATCTTATCCGTTTTAACGCTTTCAGGCAGGCTGATGCTCCTGCAGAAAGAACCGAATTTACGTTCAGAAAATATATAGTTTTTCTTTTCTTCTTTTTTTTCCTCTTTCTTTTCCCCGCTTAAAGTAAGAATATTATTCTCAATCTTTACATCCAGGTCCTTCTCGTCTATACCCGGGATCTCAGCTTTAACACGAATGGCTTTTTCATCTTCTTCAACATCGACAGTTGGCTCCCAATCATTTTTAAACAACGACGTCGGAGTTAGGAAAAAGAAATCATTGAAAAGCCTATCGATATTTTTTCTGAAAGTATCCAATCCGTATTCTTTGTTATTATTTCTTTTAATAAGATTTCCAATCATGACTGGCCTCCTTTGAAATATTTTATTGTTAGCACTCATTTTAATTGAGTGCTAACAACCTCTACCAGTAATATATAAAAAGAATTAAAAACCGTCAACGGGTCAGCGAAAAATTGTTTAAAACAATCTGTATTTTTAAAAAAATTATAGAAATATTAAACCGATTGAATATTATATGCCTTTAAGAATAATTTTTTAAGTATTTAATATAAAATCGCACAAGATATCCTAAAATTTTATTTTATTCACAAAGTGCATTGCGATAGAGTACCAAGTTATAACAAACGGTAAAATAATAATGAGAAACAGAAAAACTTTAAAATTTATAATGATAATATTAATCTCATCCATCTTAACCGCGGCACTATCCGGACAGGAGAAAAAAGACAACCTACCCTGCGACGAACCGGACAGCCTTATTCCATCCGATGCCGGAGTCTTTATTAAAGTCGCAAAAATATCAAAAGCGATAGAATTTATCAATTCCAGAAAGAACTATTATAATTTTTCCGACCTGCTCTTAAAAAAAGCAAAATGGATAAAAACACTGAAAGATAGAACTAAAATAGATCTGCTGAACACGAAATCATTAAAGGAAATCGGAATTGATGCTGACAAAGCTCTCTATCTGGCAAGCCTTGGATATGATAAAAATGAATCCGATACCATAATTTTTATTCCCGTGATCGATAAAAAAAATTTTCCGTTCAGCTTCATTAAATTTTTAAAAAGAATAAATGATGATAAAGCAAGCCCCGATTTAAATCCCGCAATAAGCGCGTACAAAGGGACGCGGGTATTCCAGATCCCGAATAAAATTTTTTTTACGGTAATTGACGATTATTTCGTTCTCACGTCTTCCGGCAGCATTTTAACAAACATCATAGATTTAAAAACCGACGGCTGCAGCTCGGCGCTATCGACTAACCATGCTTACCGGGATTACAGAACCGGGATCGAGAGCAGCAGTGAATCGAATATATTAAGCATTTTCATAAAAAAGGAATTTCTGGAAAACAAAGTAAAAGCTGCGGATACAAACGATGCCGGAGAAAATATCCGGGCAAAAAGATCGGATCTGAATTTCATCAAATATGTTTCGCTGGGGCTGGAAAACGATTCCGACGATCTGTCCTTTAAAGCAAATATCTCGATCAATAAGGATGATCCCGCGGGCGCCGTCATCTTAAATGCTCTGACTACCGGCTTATTTGAGAATGCGCTTTTTGCGGACAATCCGACCGGCTATCATTTTCTTTCGATAGATATGAACATGATAAACGAATATTTCACTTCGATGGCGGACAAAAACGACGGCGCATACAGGAAATATTCCGGTATCCTGGATACGGACAACAATTTAAACTTTCTTAAAGATACGCCGTTGCCATGTTCAAAAAGTTTCATGAACATCATTTTAAAAAAACCTGAAAAATCCGGAGAAATGGATAATTTTATTGTTTATATACCGATGAAAGAATGCGGGAATATCAAAAGAACGCTGAAAAACCTCAAAAACCAGGTACAAAAAACACATCCCGAAGAAGGCGCTTTCGGCGAAGAAAGGATTAACGGCAATTACTCATTCTGGTTTAAAAACAGCGGCAACAGTAAAACATATTTCCTCGAATTTCAAGGGGACTTCTATGCAGGCAACAACCCGGATTTCATAAAGACTGTCCTGAATTCGGGCGATAAAAATTCAGCCGGCACTAATAATGATTTTATTAAAAGAATAGACAAAAATACATTTCTGGTTTCATATACGCAATTTGACGACGATAGCTTTCTGAAAGCTATTCTGATGATGCTAGTCTATAATAACAGCTCCGAGCTGTACCAGCTTATTAGTAAAACAGGAAACATATTTCTAACCGGCAAAAAGGCCGGGGATGCTCTAATATTTAATCTCAGGTTAAAAATGCTCAATAATAAATAGAAGCCATCTTAAAATTATAAATTCGTATAAATGGCAAATGATAAATGGGAATGTATTCCGCGGCCAGGCAGGCTGCAGGGCATTAAAAATCAATGCGACCGTATTTGTCCGGCCTGCCGGGAAGCGGCCCCGTATAAGATAAGAGGAGAATCGATATGGCACCGAGGATACTGCAATACAAAAATAATGAAAGAATAATTACCGCCGGTGAAGTTGAAAAAAGGATGTATATTATTCTGGATGGCAAAGTTGAGATAACCCTTTCCGACGGCAGCCAGAAAATAAAAATTGCAATCTTTGGCAAAGGCGATTTTTTCGGGGAAATGTCTATTTTCAGCAACAGGCCAAGGAGCGCTAACGCCAACGCGATCGGCGATGTCAAGCTTGCTTATATCGACGACATACAGCAGTTGAAGCTGTTCCTGCTGAAGAACCCCGGCTTTGCGGCTAAGATGGTACATGTTTTGACCGAAAGGCTCGCAAAAACAAACGAACTCCTTCTGGGCAAAATAAGCATCGTTAACAGAATGCAGGTAACCCGCGATATTTAATAAACTTTCCAGGTCGGTTTTATGAAATATATTTTTGGTCCCGTCATTTCCCGAAGATTCGGAATATCGCTCGGCATCGATCTCCTGATCTCCAAAACCTGTTCACTCGACTGCATTTATTGCGAATGCGGGAAAACAAAAAATCTGACCGATAAAATCCTCGAATACGCGCCCGCGGAAGAAGTAATCGCGGAGCTAAGGGAATTTTTAAAGGACAGACCGGGGATTGATGCGATTACATTTGCCGGATCAGGGGAACCGACACTTCACAGCGGCATTGGAAAAATTATTAAATTTCTTAAAAAAGATTTCAGCCAGTATAAAATAATTGTTCTTACCAACGGCACGCTCTTTAATTCAAAAAAGACAAGGAAAGCTGTTCTTAAAGCAGATATCGTTGTTCCGTCGCTTGATGCCGTAAGCGACGAGGCATTTATAAAGATCGCACGTCCCGCTACGGGAATTACCGTAAAAAAAATAATCGACGGATTGATCGCTTTTAGAAGAGAATTCAACAATATAATTATTCTGGAAATCTTCATTATTCCCGGAATAAATGACGATGAGAAAGAGTTGCAATTGATCAAAGAGGCATGCGAAAAAATAAATCCCGATCTGATCCAGCTGAACACCCTGGACAGGCCCGGAAGCGAAAAATGGATCAAACCGGCTTCCATGGAAAAGCTTGCTGCAATAAAAACATTTTTCGAACCGCTGAAGACGCAGATAATAAAGAATCAAAAAATTGAAAACGGCCGTAGAGACGATAAAACTGCTAATAATGACGGCATAAAGAAGGTGATCTCTTCGCTCTCAAGAAGACCTTCAACCATAGAAGACCTGACGCAGTCCCTGTGTATAAAAAACGATGAAGTTCGAATTATTATAAGTTCTTTATTAAAGAGTGGAAAAATCGAGGAAGAGAGCGTTACCAGAGGAAAATTTTATAAGCTGAAGACGAAAGATTAATTACTCCGGCCGTAAAAATCATTTAAGCGGGAGGATCATTTCCGCGCACGTCTTTTCTGCGCCGTCGGTTGTAATTGAGAAATTATTTTGATCGATATTGATGCTCTTTAAAAGCGTAATAACCATGCAAAGGCCAAGCCCCATTCCTTCCGCTGCCGGATCCGGATAATCCAAAAAAAATTCCGCGATATTATCGTATCTCGAAGAAATATTTATTCTATCCCGCACTCTCTTCAATTCCGAATCGCTCAACGGCAGATTGTTGATGACTTTTATGATCACGCTGTCGGAAAGCATCCGGAAATAAATTCTCGTCGATAATGCCTTTTTTTTCTTCTTGATCCCGTATTCCAGCACCGCTCTTTCATTCAAAATCGTCCTTAACTTTCTTACGATCTCAAGAATCGGATCAGTTTCATTTATAATTCCTTCCTCGATCAGGATTTTCTTGGCATTTGCTTTTAACGCATTGGCTGTGAGTTCCTTTATGGCGGAAAAGACCGGGGTGAACCAGTCTTCTTTATTGTACTTTTCCATTATCCTCCGGACCGTATATCTTATCTTCTCATCAGTCTCATCCAGCATGGAATAAGAAATAAATACAATATCGGATTTTTTCTCGATCGCGTTATCTATCTCGTTATAAATGTGTCGGTCATCCATTATTATTATGCAGGCGAATTCAAAAAATCAAAAAGCAACAAAAATATTTTTTCTTTATTAAAATATTGCTTGATTTATTTCAAGCATAAATTATATGAAGCGAAAATCAATATACATAATTTTAAAACTGTTATAATCTTACGGAGTGAAAAGATAGTTACTTGCTTTTTCAGTTTTATTTCAGCAACCCCCTCTGCCGGCAATTATCTATTCCACATCGGGAAAATAAATCTTTCTTTTCATTCTCATTTTATAAATAATTCAACTATAAAAAATTTAGGCAATGCCCGGCTTCACGTCTTTTTTGTCCTGATCCCGGTATCATAATTCTGACATTCTATGAAACACGTTGAAGAAATGACAGGCATCGAAAAAGCCGCGATGTTCCTCGTCGCTATCGGCGCAGAAGTCGCCTCAAGAGTTCTGGCGCACCTGGATGAAAAAACCGTTTTTAAAATCGCCCAGGAAATTGCCAAGATCGAAGATATAACCGTTAATCAGAGAGAAGAGCTTATCGGTGAATTTTTGCTGGACCTGAAAAAGAATAAAGGCGCAGTATTCGGCGGCGAAAATATCGCAAAGGAGATGCTTATAGAAGCATTCGGGGAGGAAAAGGCAGATAATATCCTGAATAATATTACTCATATCGACGTCGAAAAAGGCTTTACTTTTCTAAAAAATATCGATCCGGATATACTTTCTTCTCTATTGGAAAACGAACATCCCCAGACAATAACAGCGGCGCTTTATTATCTTTCTCCCGTGCAGAACGCGAGGATATTAAAAAACCTTCCCTCCTATCTCAGCAAGGATATCATTAAAAGAATGGCCAGGATAGAAAGACCCGCACCCGGGGCAGTGCTGGAGATCGTTCGGGTCTTAAGGAGCAAATATGAAAAGCTGAGGAGCTCTGCGTTAAAAGCGGAAAAAGCCGACGGGATCGGCACTTTGATAGATATTATGAGCCAGATGAATCCAAACCAGGAAAAAAAGCTAAAGGAATATCTTTACCTTAAACTGCCGGCAATTTCCGACAAGATAAGGGAGAGATTATTCACTTTTGAGGCAGTGCTGAATCTGACCCACAGGGAAGTTCAGATCCTCATTGATGAAATAAACGACGACTTTATAATTGCAAAATCCCTGAAAGGCGCCGGCGACGCGTTGAGATTCAAATTTTTAAGGAACATGAGCCAGAACAGGGCAACAAACACTTTAAATGAAATGGACAACATCGGCCCCGTAAGACTTTCCGAGATCAATGAAGCGAGAAATCATATTATTAAAATCATGAGACTTTTAAACGATAACGGCACGATTATAGTCCGGAAAGAACAGGAGAAGCTGGTTGAATAAATCCCTGCTTGTCGTAAATCTCGATCACGCCCTCGCTGTTTATTCTCTTATATAATTTCCTTACCTTTTCCGCATTGTTTTCTTTTTTCCCGTTATATAAGAACATTACATCATTCACATAATCGACGGTGGATTGTATAGGCGGTATTTTCATGTCTTTTTTAACGCGCCCGAGCCCCGCATGATACGCAGCAACGGCGAGGGGAACGTCATTTTGAAAAAAACTCAGAAGCGACTTCAGATGTTTTATCCCCGCGGTTAAATTTTCTTTCGGATCAAGAGGATCTTTTACTTTATAATAACGCGCAATTTCCTGCATTATCTGCATAAGCCCCATCGCGCCCGCGACAGATACCGCGTCGGCTTTGAAATCCGACTCGACTTTAACGACGCATTTCACAAGATACGGATCAACCCCCTCCTCACGGGAAATGCTCTCAATCATGCCATTATACCGGCTCTGGAAATCGCGTTTTTTCTTAATTTTCTTTTGGGTCGTATTATTTGCGCTGTTATAATAACAGGCCGTACCGTCTTTCTGCACTTCTTTCTTTATCTCGGAATTTAATAATCCCGATTGGGGAAAAAGTATAACAAAAAAAATTATGCACAATTTGAGCACGCTCATCCGTTAAGTTTTAATAGTCATTCCAGGCTATGAATATTTTTTTACGGCAGTATTAAGCAGAGAGGTTTATATAATAATTAAAAATCTTCCGCAGTGATTGCAGACCGAAATGCCTTTACCCTCTTTGATCTCTTTTATGTGTACCGCCGGTATTTCAAGATGGCACCCGGAACAGCTGCTTTTTTCCAGGATCGAAAAAGGATTCTGGCATTTTTTTCTCATCCTGTCATAATAGGTAAGCGACCTGTTGTCGATCAGGGTTTTAAGGCGGTCTATTTTTTTTACGATCGAATCGGATGTATTGCCTTCGTCATAGAGATGATAAAGCCTGTCCATCTGGATCAGTAAATCCAGGTCAGAGCTTGGAACGCCGGAAAGGTTCTCTTTGCTTATGTAGCTCTGATCGTCAATATTGCTGATATTATCGAAATAATTTTTAAATTCCGTTTTAAGTATCGTATATATTGCGGAAGTTTTGTCCGCTTTATTCAGCTCTGCGACTTTTTTAGTGTTCGAGAAAATACGCGAAATCATTCCTATTTGATAAAGGTATTGCGTGCTGAGTTTCGTCGGGAATATGCTGAGAAGCACATAATTAACCGGAATATTATCAAACGATTGATAATCGATGCCCTGCCTCGATACCCCGAGGATCGAAATGAATTCGGGGACTGTTTCCGTTCTCGTATGAGGGATCGCGACTCCCCTCCCGATCCCGGTATTTTCCAGGGACTCCCTGTGTATTATTTGCGTATAATATCTGCTGCTGCTTTCTATTCTTCCAAGCTCTTCAAGCTTATTAAGCATTTCGCGGAACACGGGCTGTTTTTCATTGCTCTCTAAAAATATAATGTGTTTTTTATTAAAAAAATTTTCCAATTCCATAATTCTTTTCTTTTCACTTCATTTGTCTGATTGGTCTGTTAAATCAGATCATCTGTTTTTTCAAGATGAATTCCTTCCTGACGCGGTAAATCCGAACTGTCTGATCTGATTTAATTGCAATTCGGGGCGACTGGATTTGAACCAGCGACCCCATGACCCCCAGTCATGTGCGCTAACCGGACTGCGCTACGCCCCGAAATACGTGAATACAAATTTAACAACCGATGCCGGCGGTGTAAAGAAAATAAATTAATATTTTCATATTCTGTATCCGATCCCGAAATAAATTACGGAGTAGTCGATCTTTTCCGAAATATGAATAATATTGTATGACCAGCCGGATTCCAATTTTAAATTACCTATATAAAAATTCATCGAAACAGAGAAGGTATAATAAGGTTTTAACGAGTCCTCCAGCGCAACAGGCGGAATCCCGCTGTCTTTATCTCCTTTAACGATCAGCTCAACATTTGCCATGCCTCCGCCGGCTGTAACCGCTATATTGAAAAATGTATTAAATTTTAAAAGGTATGATAAATTCAGGCTGCCGCCGGTAAATTCAAGTTCCCTTTCTCTGTTATCCTCCTTATTATAGGATTCCCTGGTTCTTGTCCCGAAATATTCGAATTTCCCCGTTATAGCGAAATAATTAAAAGCGTACGACAGATACGGAGAAACATAATCGGCGTTTTTATATATACCGTCGGTAAAAAAATCAGTCCTGCCGTAATTAAATCCGAAAGTAATTCCGCTCAGGGCATTGTACAATCCAAGAAACGGGGATACTCTTGCTTTTTTTTCTTCCTCTGACTTTGCTCTTTCTTCTTTTTTTATTTTGGATAATTTAGTTAAAGCCAGATGGATGTTATTTGTCGCATTTTCAATCATATCCAGTACATATGCGCTTAACCTGCTTTTCGTTTTTTCGATATAAATTATTTTCTGCGTTTCGACATCGAATAACTGCGTCATTATTATAATCTGTTTATCTTCAATAAAGAAGGAACCGATAAGCATAAAATCAGTTTTAACTTCTTTATTCGTATCCGATAAAAGACGAATGAAATTATTCATATCCTCAGCGGATGAGCCGCTCTCAAGGTAATCTACCTTAACGGGGAAAGTCTCGACTTCATATTCTCCGATCGTTTTAATATCCTTGGCAATGGCATCCGGGATTATTGACGATAAATATTCGTAATTTTCAGTAGTATCTTTATTCTGGAAATAAAAAAATATCACTTTTTCTTTTGGGGATGGAGCAATTGCTGACTGTTCCTTCTCAATTTTATCCTCAGCGCGGAGAATCGGGATATTTAACGTCAATATACCGATTGATATTATAATAATTATTATTTTATTCATTCGACATTTACCCTTGAGAAGGACAATCTGCCTCTATGTTGTATATTCGGCATTGATCTTGACATAGTCATAGGATATATCGCTTGTCATAAATAATGTTTTACCATTTCCGAGCCCGATATCGACTAAAACGGAAATTTCCCTTTGCGATAAAATCTCATTAATTATATTTTTATCGAACTCAAGCGGTTTTCCTTTCTGCAGCAGGGGGATATCCCCTATAAATATCGACAGATTTTCCTCTTTTACTGACGCTCCGGAATACCCTGCCGCGCAGGCGATCCTCCCCCAGTTCGGGTCTTTCCCGAAGAAAGCTGTTTTCACCAGCAGCGATTCCGCTACTGCCCGCGCAGCCAGACGCGCGTCTCCGGCTGTCCTGGCGCCGACCACATTCACTTTAATCAGCTTTGTCGCCCCTTCCGCGTCCGTTACAAGCATGCGGCATAGCTCGCCAAGCACATACCCGAGCGCTTCTGCGAACGCGGCGATATCATTTTTGCTTTTTATGCATTCTTTTGCTACCGGCGATAAGATCAGCGCCGTATCGTTCGTTGACATATCGCCGTCAATCGTGATCGAATTGAATGAATTATTTATGCATTTTCTGAAAACAGTGTCAAGTGTCTTCTTCGCCGCGGGACAATCTGTGATGACAAAAGAAAGAAGCGTTGCCATATCCGGCGCTATCATACCAGATCCCTTTGCCGTCCCGGCTATCGTAAATCCTCCGAGAGAAGTGCAGAATTTTGCCGCTGCGCTCTTCGGGAACGTGTCTGTTGTCATGATCGCTTTCGGGATAAGCGCTCCGTTCCCGGCTGAAAGCGAACCTGCGAGAGCCGGTATTGAAGCGAGCATTTTATCTACAGGCAGCCTGTGCCCTATAACGCCGGTCGATGCCATAAGCACGGACTTCTTGCCGGCACCGATAGCTTTTGCCATCGTGTCCGTCAAAGCAACAGCGTCCTTATAGCCCTCTTCGCCGGTACACGCGTTCGCATTTGTTGCGTTCACGATGATCCCGCGAACCGGTTTGCCGGTCCTCTCCCTGCAAAGACGCACGGGCGCGGCAAAAATTTTATTCGTGGTGAACATGCCGGATGCAGTGCACGGCGAATCCGCGATAATTGCGCAAAAATCAAGTCTGTCCTTTTTTCTTATCCCGCATTCGACGGCGGAAAACTTATATCCCGGGACCAGTTCAAGCCCGCCTTTTAACGCTTCCAATTCTTATGCTCCTTATTATGCTTCTAACTCATCCCCCGTCCCCTTCTTTTAGCTAAGAGAGGGGGGGCAAAAAATTGGGGGTGAATTTTAAAAGCGTTTAGAAATCAGCCCAAAATCAGATATTAAACTTTGATAAATCGAGATACATTACAAAATTTACTGCGGAATCAGACCTTCCGGGTCCGTTTTTCATGTTTTTGGACGCTATTGCATCAGGTCTGAAAGGCGTCCTCATAAATTTTGTAATGTATCTCGATTTATCATAAACAGTTCATATAAATTTATATTTTTGAGATGGGTGCTAATAGTTATTGATCTATATTGATAATTATTTCTTAAACGCTGTGTCAATTGAAAATTTTTTCAACTGCATCAATATCAACATCATCGATCGACGCAGGAAGCCATTTGGGGTTATTGTCTTTATCGATCAGCCGCGCCCGCGAGCCTTCCAGAAAATCATGCTGCCTGATCATGAACTCCGCCGCCTTTAAATCATCCTGAAAAACATCTATTAGGGACCGGCCTTTATTGCGTTTCAAAAGGATCGAAGTCATAACAAGCGACATCGGCGAACGCTCGGAAACGCGCCTGAAAATATCCCGGCATAGAGGCTGATTGCTGCTGCAGGCGCGGAGACCTTCGAACAAATCTTTCAAATTCTCTTTTCCGTGAAAATAAGTACGAATCCACTCATCCATCCCGGGATTTACGGGTATTTCATGATTAATAAATCCGGCAATGAAAGATATCAGGTTTTCAAGGATTTCGTTATTTGGAATAGACGGATTTATAACTAAATTTTCGATTGCTGCGATAACATCCGGCGTATCTATAAAGTTTATCAGGCAATGGGCGAATCCCAGTCTCACGCATTCCGGGCCTTTCATCTCATAGCCTGTTAATCCTATGAATTCAGGATAACCTTCCGGGCACTTTGAGTGCATCCATCCTGTAGCGCCGATGTCCGGGAAAAAACCGAGCTTTGCTTCAGGCAGCGACATAAGCGTGCGTTCGGTCACAAAAATCATATCCGCGCCGGCTGCAAGCCCCAGCCCTCCGCCAATTGAAATACCGTCGGCTATCACAACAATGGGCTTCGGATAGCGGTGTATCAACAGATCCAGCTCGTATTCTCTCCTGAAAAATTCCATGGCATAATTATAATTTTTACTTCTGACGCTTCCGGCAAGGGCTTTAATATCGCCGCCCGCGCAGAATCCTTTCACTCCCAATCCGTAAATTAAAATCAGCCTGCATTCCTTATCCTCAAACGCCATTCTTAGATGATGCCATATGCTCTGGATCATTTCAAGATTCAGGGAATTAATTACTTCCGGCCGGTTAAGGATAATTGAAGTCACCGACGTGCCTTTATTTTTTATGATATAATCGTTTTCCAAATTGTACTCTCTTTTAAAGAATAATCATTATCGTATTGATTCGCTCTTTCTCGCAGAGCTGTTATATGCAATAATTAAATACTGGAAGCCGTCTCAATATTAAATTTTTTATATGGATAATCACCTACGAATCTGTAATTTTGAGATGGCTTCCAGTATTTATTCTTTAAAGCTGTGTTCCTGTTAAGCTATCCCCAACGGGGGCGCTATTCTGGATCAGCTCGCCATTGTGAATAAATGACTTCAATTTTAAAACATTTTCTAAGATATTTTATCAATTTACACAAGCATACCGGACGCTTTTAAAGCAAGCGCGGCTATAGTCAGGCTCGGGTTTACCGAACCGCCGGAAGGCATAACGCTCGCGTCTATCACGTAAAGATTGGGAAGTCCCCACACGCGGCATTCCGGATCAACGACCGAAGCGGATCTGTCGGTACCCATTCTGCAAGTGCCCATAGCATGAGAAAAAGTCCGGAACGGCATTGTCCACACTGGAAGCCCGCCTGCGGTTATAATTATTTTCCTTGCCTTTCCGTAAAGAGCTCTCAGAGCTTCTATATCGCGACTGTGATACCTGTGATAAACCATAAGAGCAGGGATCCCGAATTTATCCCTCCTGCCGGCATCGATATATACTTTATTGTTGTATTGAGGTATATCCTCTGCCATGCACATAAGGTTGATAAAATAATCCGATAAAAATCCGGCAATTGTTTTAAAGCCCTTCGGGGAGTTCATCATTATTACTCCTTTTCCGACGCTTGAAACATCCTGTATAAGGCCCCAGGCGCCTAAAGGCAGATCCCCGGAATGGCAAGGAGCGCCGAAATAAAAATCCGGGATTGCGATCTGCTTCTGAAGTCTCTTTTCCGGATTTGTTTTATAAGAAAATAATCCGGTCACAGAGCCGTTTGCATGGCGGAATAAATATCGTCCTATTAAATAATTCTGGATTATATTGTCAATTCCGGAGGTCAGCAACAGATGGGGGCTTGCAAGCGCTCCTCCCGAAAGGATTATATTTTCCGCCTTTAAAGTTATCCTTTCGTAAGTCGATTGATGGACAAGATCAACGGATTTTGCTTTTTTGCCGGAACAATTTATTTTTATTGCTCTTGTATCAGGCACAAGTACCGCGCCTTTCTTTACAGCCTCCGGGAGCACCATGACGGAAAGATCGTTCTTAGCCTCTATTTTGCAAAGATAATGATCGCACGTGCCGCATGAAATACATTTGCCCCTTCCGTATCTGCCGCTGAAATTAATAGCCATCGGCAGATAGAAAGGATGAAGCCCGAGCTTTTCCGATGCGTCCCAGATTTTCTTTGAAGGCAGGGCCAGTTCTTTTTCCGGTTCGTGCAGATATTTTGTCGCGCGATTCGGTTCGGTTATATCTTTGCCTGCGATTCCCGCAATGCCGAGGATCTGCTCCGCGTTATCGTAAAAAGGAGCGATCTCTTTATATCCGAACGGCCAGGCGGTATTGCCGTCCCTGCGGGATGCATCCGGCAGAGGAGAGCCGTTGAAATCGTCCTCCCGCATTCTTAACGATACAGCGCCGTATAAAGTCGACTGACCGCCTACGGTATCATCAGTCCACATCTCTTCAATCTTGCCGTTTTTCTGATCCGCATAGAAAGGCGTTTCACCCCTGTAAAGCGGATCCCTGATATGAAGCCTGGTCTCGTCCCAGCACGAATCGTCCCTCCTGACAAATGTCCCGCGGTCAACAATAAGTACTTCTTTACCGGCCTTCGCAAGATTATACGCGCTGAATGAGCCTCCGAATCCGCTCCCGATTATTATATATTCATAGTTCTTTTTCAGTTTCATACGTCAGCAGCTTTTATATAAGAAAAAAAGTTTTTAATTTTTGTTGCCTTCTCTGAAACCTCATTCCTTAAAATCTCAATCCAGCAAAGAAGACAGAATATCCCCTCTGCTTTCAGGAAAGGGGGGAAGGGGGTGAGGTCAGAACGGCCAGACCCCTTTTTGATATGCCCTGATAAAAAGGAAAAGATACGCACCCCCCTCGAGTATCCATGTCCATGCCTGAAGATAAGTCCCTTTTGTCGTTTCCCATCCGAAAAATCCCGTATCCGCCCAGAGATTAAGCGTAAATCGTTTTTTTGTAAACGGCATCAAAAGCGGCAGGCCAACGCTCGAAGGCAAATCCGAAAGATAATGCACTATTAAGCTTGTAAAAGCCAGAATAGCCCATCCCGGATTAAAAGGCAGTAATATTAATCCGATTATCAACGCGAATAAAATTGAGTGCGACCATGTACAATGGAATGCCGGTTTGGCAAGTTTGAACCAGATGGGGAGAACATCGAGATTCGGCAGCTGAGTCACGGCTAATGTCACCGCCATGCTTTCTATGGAAAAAGCGTCGATTCTTCCACAGGTCAATTCCGGAGCATACGACGATACGGCGAGAGCAACAGCGTAATGTCCTAACTGCATTTATTTCTCCTCATAAAAATTGATTTTTAAGTATTTCTTCTTTGTTTCAGCAGCTTTCGGATCGAAATACAGGGCAATTCCCAGAGCGACGCAATATGATAGCATATATAGCAGGACAAGCTGCCATTTTGTAAAAGGCCTCCCGGGTAGTTCAACAAAATATATAACCAGTGCCGCGATGACGAATGCTGGAACAATCGCAATAAAAGGAGTTCTTTTAAGCACACTTATCCTCCTGAAAAATAAGCTTCAAATACTACTGCAAATATTTCTTTAATATGTCGCATAGTCAACGAATAAATATTCGAATGAAGTTCGATTTTTATTATTCTAAGGATAAACATACACCGAAAATAATATAATAAGAATACTTATTATATTATAAAGGTGTAAAAAATGCAAACTTTAAGCGGTGAAATAGAAAAATCGGCAAGAACGATATTCAGGCTTTTCTTTAACGCAAACGTCCAGGTAAAAAATAATAATATGCACAAATACTCCCCCTGGGGAGTCGATTTGCTGGTCGATTGCGGCGGACTGAAAAAACTCAGTCTTTTTCTTGATGAAAGCACGCTTAAATCCGTAATGAAACGGCTTACCGGGGAAGAGAATATTCAAAATAGCGTGATCGCCTACAGGGTTATTGGAGAAATCGCGAGCCTTATAGCGGGAAAAGCCGCGGGAGAAAATCACGAGCATTTTACCCTGCATAAACCCGTCCCGTCGCAGGGCTATAAAAAGAGCGGGCTCTATTCGCAGACGTTTTCGTCGAATCTTGGCGAATTCGCCATTTCTCTTGAATAGCATCTCGACTTTTACGTTCTGAAAAAGCAAGATAAAATATTTGACATATTTAATTAACAATATAATAATACCCGCATTGAACATTACTGACAGTAAACTCCGACATAATAATTAATAATATATCTACAAAGAGGTGGGAAATGAAAAAAATTATCACTATATTCGCGGTATTAATTTTTGCTGCGGCGATTTTAAACGCGCAGGAAGTCAAAAAAGAAGCCACTGTTGAAGAAAAAGCCAAGGAAGCGGCAAAAGAAACCATAGAAAAAAAAGCAGCTGAAAATGCCAAACCCAAAGAAGGAAAAGACGCTTTTTTAGCGGACCTTTCCAGCAATGACGAAAATAAAATCATTGCTGCGGCCGAATGGCTTGGCGAGAAAGAAGAAAAAGCCGCTGTGCCCGACCTCGTTAAGCTGTTAAAGAACGACAAGAGAGCCAAAGTGAGAATTTACGCCTCGATCGCGCTCGGGCTTATAGCGGATGAAAGCTCAATCCCTGCGCTTAATGAAGCCCTGACCGAAGACAGCAATGCCGATGTAAGATATTCCGTGCTTCTCGCGATACACAGAATAAATCCGGCCAAATCTCTCGATGCCATTAAAAAAGCGAAAGAGACGGAATCGGATCCGTATATTAAAGATTATCTCGAAAAAATGGAAGCCAAGTGGAGAGAAAAGAAATAGGATAATTTTTTTAAATACGACTTTAGAAAAAGCATGCTGCAATTCCAAGCATGCTTTTTTAATTATTAATTAAACCTTATTCCTTTGGATATCCATTTAATGATATCGGATATTATCTATTCCGGAACTGCGTAAAAAACATCCTGTTTTACGCAGTTCCGGCGACATCCGTGTCGCCTACTCCATAGAAAATATCCGATATCATTAAATGGATTAATTTATACTAGAAGCCTTCTCAAAATTATATTTTATTTGTTGATAAATTGGAATATATTAGAAAATTTTTGAGGACGCCTTTCAGACCTGATGCAACGGCCATCAGAAGCATAAAAAACTGACCAGGAAGGTCTGATTCCGCAGAAAATTTTCTAATATATTCCAATTTATCGTTAATCATTTACATGAATTTATAATTTTGAGATGACTTCTAATAAAATAATACATTAAGTAAATAAAATTCTGACTATACATAGGGTATAATTTAATTTTAATATAAAGGAAATTACATTTTGAATAACGAAGATATTAAATACATAGTTTTCGATATTGAATCCATCCCGGATGCGAAGCTGATCAAGGATGTTAAATATCCCGATCTGGATATAGATGAGAAGACCGCGGTCAATAAATTCCAGGAGGAAATCCTGGCCAATTCAGGCGGATCTACTTTTTTTATTCCGGTTACGTTCCAGTACCCTATCGCGATCTGCACGGCTTTGCTGGCAGAGGATTTCTCGCTTGTCGATATTATCTCGCTTGATGAACCCGGCTTTAGGCCCAGAGAAATGGTCAAGATATTCTGGGATAATATTGAATACAAATATAAAGAAGCCTCGCTTGTCACATTTAACGGCCGGGGTTTCGATGTTCCGCTACTGGAGCTTATGGCTTTCAGATACGGATTCATTATTAAAAGGCATATGAAAGACAAGTTCGGCTCGAGATTCAGGTTCGGCACGAGGCATTTCGACATTCATGACTGGCTTTCCAATTACAGCGCGATACGCATGAACGGCGGGCTTAACCTGCTTGCGAAGGTCCTCGGGAAGCCCGGTAAAATGGAAACAAAGGGCGATGAAGTGTACGACATGTACTCTACGGGCAAACTTAAGGAGATCAACGACTACTGCGTGCACGACGTGCTCGACACGTACTTCGTGTTCCTGCGCACGCGCGTGCTGCTGGGGGAACTGACGATTGGCCGGGAGCAGAAGTTAGTAGATAATACGACCGAGTATTTGAAGGCAAACAGGGATAAAAAACCTGCATTCGATATTTATTTAAAAAACATGAAGGAATGGGCTCCCTGGCCGTAGACTTAAGAATAAAATAAACTATTTTTCCTCCCCTGCAAAATATCATCCGCAATTATAAAGATGTCCTTAATGAAAATATCTTTCTCAATTTGGGAACTCCATTTTATTGATTCTATAGCATCCGCAGGGAATGATTTTAAAATTTCATAAATAATTATCGGATCTGACCCAAGTTCCTTGGTTTTGGCTTCTGATAATATCTCCTGCCAATCAAATCCTTTATTTTTTGAGATTATCCAGATATCCGCTATATCCTTCGGTTCGTATCGAAAAACAGCAGATATTTTATTAGACAATATATTCCGCCAACTGTCAATAGCTCCCAATATCGGATCATTTTCCAAATCGCCGAAATGTTTTGAAACATCATTTGCCAAATCGACCTGTAAACGGATATCGGAATTATCCTTAAACAAAATAAATCTGGCGAAATCTTTTGATTTGCTTTGCCTTGTGTAATCCATTTTAAACGAACCGCGCTTTTCGGCATCCAGAAAACTACGATAAATAAGACTTACATGATCGGTGTATTTGTCGTTATCATTGACAAAAAGGTCCAGGTCGTCCGAAAAACGATGATTGAAATAAAATCTACTGAGCGCGGTACCACCGGTCAGATAAAAGGGTGTGTTCAATTTTTTTACGATATCCAGGACTCCATCCTGAAAAGGATACAGCTTCTCCCTGTAAAACTTTTCGTACGAATTCATATTTTTCCTTCAGATTATTATCTCTTATTCGTGCAATAATATCCGATGTAATATTTTTCTTTAAATAATCAATACCCAGAAGATTAATTAAATCATACCATGAAAGTCTTTCAATCATTCTTAACAATATGAGTTCCGA
Source organism: uncultured Leptospirales bacterium (assembly GCA_964626055.1). Taxonomy (GTDB): domain Bacteria; phylum Spirochaetota; class UBA4802; order UBA4802; family JAFGDQ01; genus JAFGSG01. The sequence goes on along the minus strand of CAZVDF010000057.1, from coordinate 2,106 downwards.
ATTAAAATGTCCGGCTTTGCCGGATTTTCCTGTAACGACTTCAAATAAATCATACGGGTCCAGATTATAGTCCCAGATAATGTTACGCATTATTTCACGGATTATTTTTTTATCTTTTATCTGCATGACAATTTTAACTACAGGCAATAATCCCTCATTGCCTGCGGTATATTGAGAATATTTTACAACTTTTTTAATATTGCAGTAAGTTATGCAACAAGTCCATTATTTATTATTAAAAAATGTAATTGTCAATAGATTTATAATACTATTCCCGAACATGAAATTATTAATTCGATGTTTCCTTTGCCTTGATCAGACAATAAATCGCGTCATTATAGGGTGTATGGATATTGTTCTTTAATCCATACTGGATAATGATCCCATTTATACTGTCTATTTCTGTCTTTCTTCCCGCGCTAACATCCTGGAGCATGGAACATAAATTCTTTGCTGTCTTTTCGCAAACACTTCTGGTCTGCTCAGTCATCTCAAAGGCATTAAATGGAAGGCCAATAGACCCGGCTACATCGACAGCCTCTTTAACAATTCTTTCCTGAAGCTTTTTAGAAAATTCATTCTTAACTATTTCACCGTTCGGCAGTCCCAGAAGCGCTCCGATCGGATTAATCCCGGCGTTTATTATAGCTTTCTTCCAGATCGCTTCATCCGGATTCCCGGCAATAACTACATTAATTCCGGCTGACTTAAAGACGCTCTCCGCGATCCCGACTGCCTCTTTATTTTTGCTCCCTATAGCAATATCACCCATCCCGCCAAGTCTTACCGTATTATTATTCACCCTGGTCGCTCCGATCGAAGTCGAACCGTAAACGATTCTGTCTTCCGGTATATACTTTGCTATTATCTCTTTATTCCCTATGCCATTCTGAAGGCTGACAATAATACTTTTACTTTTATCCTTTCCTATTGCAGGCATGAGTTTTTTTATCGCTTCTTCCGTATCGTATGTCTTAACAAAAATAATAATAATTCCGCAATTCACAAAAACCATCGGATCATCGCTTATATCGATTTCTATGTTTTCCGTCTTTTCTCCGGCAACAACATGGAGCCCATCGCGGATATTATTGATTATATTTTTGTCCTTTTCCAGAAAAACCGCATCGATATCTGCCTTTGAAAAAAAATACGCGAAGATGGATCCCATTGCGCCTGCGCCGACTATTCCGACTTTCATAGCATTACCTTATTATAATAAAATTAATAAATATCTTGATTTTCAATACTATAGTATTTATTTTTATATTAACAATACATTTTTTCAAATCCATTAATTAATAATAACCTTATGAATGCACAAAAAATAACTTCTATTTTAAAACCCCTTGTGACTTCCAGAATCTACAAAGACGAAGAATCGGCTTTACGAAATATTATTTTGGATTATGCTGAAAAAAAAGAAAAATATTATAATAAATTAGTAAGTGATTTCGAAAAAAAATTTAAATTAACCTTTGAGATATATAATAAAAAATTAAAAAATAAAGCGACAATGAAAGAAGAAGAAATATGGATGGATTGGAAAAGTGCCGTTGAAATGAAAAAAGCGTGGAAATCAGCAATTAAGCAAATTATCGAAAATTAATGTAATGATTAATTTCGATAAAATTTTAAAAGCATTAGCAAATAATCCTTTAGTTTCGCAAATTTCAGAATTATTCATTGATGAGGCCGGGAATAGAAGTATATATAGAATAAAATGCAACCTGACGCCAAAAAAATTTAATCTCTCAATAAAAATCATTATTGTTGGGCCAGACACTATTTATTCATACCAATTATTTAGTTCCGAACCTTTAATTCGCTGGGATAATGCCCCACATTATCCCGATGTACAATCTTTTCCTCATCATTTTCATTCCGGCTCCGAAGAAGTAAAAGAGTCTAAATTAACTGGAAATATCGAAAAAGATATAATAATTGTATTGACTCATATTAAACACTATATAAATGAAAATATTTAGTAGTCATTAAAAAATATTAATTTTAATGAGTGATTAGCTTTTTTAATTGTAAAGTGATTTATAAAATATGAAAATTCTTGTGACAGGCACGGCGGGCTTTATCGGCTTTCATCTCGCG
>CAZVDF010000056.1:0-21850 GCA_964626055.1 uncultured Leptospirales bacterium | reverse complement strand
AATTAATAGTCTTTTTTTGTTTTAGTACTAATTATTTCGTAAAATACTATAGTATCGAAAAAAGAAGAAAAAAAGAATGATATATAAAATAAATAAAAATTATTATAAAAATTACAGTATAACTTGACATATAGCAATTTTTTTAATAGTTTAATATGAAGTATCTTTTTTTAATCATTTCAAAAAATCAGGAGTATAATTTGTATGAGCAATATCTTAAAGAGAGCGGTTTTTTTAATATCGATAATATTGGCATTGAGTGCCGTATATGCAGACGATCCGAGGGTCAGCATAAATTTAAATACGAACGAACTCGCATTCTCCCTTAATTTATTGAACACAATTGATCTGACCGGAGAGGAAGTGGGGCCGTTCCTTGATATAAAGAATTTACTGACATCATCATACAAGGAAGCCAGCGGCAGTAAAAAAGGCGCAACGGATGTTAATTTTATGCTCCCAATGGCAAAGAATTTTATTTTCTTTATGCAGCGTGTTAAGCTTAAGGGAGCCGACGCCACATTATTTTACGATTTAAACAAAAAGATAGTGGATCACATTAAGAAAGCAGCCAAGTAACAAACTAAACGTAGAAGCGATTTAAGAATTATCTTTCTCAAAAATAGTTTTTAGCGAATAATTCAGTTTACTCAGTAAAAACATGGCTTTTCTCCCGACGCAGCCGGTGGAAAAGCCATTGTTCACCGATGAACTAAATAGTTTTAATTTAGGGACAAATATTATGAAAAAGCCGGTAAGGGTTTTAATAATATCCGCGAAGCAATTTTTTGTACAAGTCTTTGCGCACCTGCTTGTTGTTATACTTATTGCGGAAATGAGCATATTCGCCCTGCCGGTGTCCGCTGCGGAAGGCGTTGTAGTGGATCCGAATGCTCCCGGGAACAAACCTACGGTTGATGCCGCACCCAACGGAGTAACATTGATCAATCTTGCCACAACGAACAGCCGCGGCGTATCTCACAATAAATTTACGGATTATAATGTAAGCCCTAAGGGAGTAATCCTTAACAATTCGACGACGGCCGGCGTCTCGCAGCTTGGTGGCGCAATATACGGCAATCCGAATTATCAGGGCGGACAGGCGGCGTCGCTTGTAATAAACGAAGTAACAGGGAACAAGCGAAGTAATCTTAACGGCTACACCGAAATGTTCGGGAAAGCCGCGGATTTTATTTTAGCCAATCCGAACGGTATTGTGTGCAATGGCGCGGGATTCATCAATATCCCGAGGGTAACGCTCGGCACGGGAATACCGGTATTCAATTCCGGAATCTTCCAGGGACTTGATATAAGAGGCGGGGATGTATCTATTGAAGGGAGCGGGCTTGACGCATCGCAGGCGGATTATTTCACAATAGTAACGCGCATGGCATCCTTAAACGGGCCTGTGTGGGGAAAGGATGTAAGCATAATAACAGGCACAGGCCTGTATAATTATAATGATAAAGTATTCACCCAGAGTGATACCGCAGATGGCAAACCTGTGTTCGCGATAGACGCTTCCGCGTTAGGAAGCATCTACGCCGGGAGAATAAGCCTGATATGCAATGAAAAAGGAGTTGGCGTGAGGTCGCAATCGGATTTGCTTGCAGACGCTTCAGATATTAAAATAAACGCGGACGGCAATATTGAGCTGAAGAACGTACAGGCAGCAAGGAATATCGAAGCTGCTTCAATATCCGGAGAAATAGTACAGACAGGAGCGGCAATAGCAGTTACGGATATTGACTACAGCGCGGTAAAGACTACAAACAGAGGATCAATGACCGCAATGAATAATCTCAGCATTACAGGCGGTCTTGACAATGATTACGGCAGCATAGCATCGAACGGAAATATAAACATAAATACGAGCGGAGTTCTTAACAACAGGAGCGGACAGATAATTCAGGCAGGCAATGAAGCAGGGAGCCTTAACATAGACGGTCTTGATGGAATTAACGGAAGCGGAGGTATAATAAAGTCTTCCGGAGCATTAACTCTCGGCATGACTGGAGATATTACTCTTTCCGGCAGAGAAGGCATGCTTTACGCTGAAAGAGACTTTACGCTTAACGCGGCCGATGTCGTGAACAACATTGATCTCAATATGAACGGGAACATAAACATAAACGCAAGCGGCAGCGTACGAACGAATTCCGGGAGCAGAATTGTATCGAACAACGCAGTTAATCTTAATTCAGGCGGAGATGTATCGAATAGCGGCGAAATAAGCGGGGCCGGCATAGCAATAAATTCCGCATCGCTTGAAAATAACGGCGGAATCACAGGCGGCAAAAACAACACAATTATAGACACCACAGGCGATGTGAATAACAGCGGGAGGATAAGCAGCGAATCGAACCTTACAATAAACGCCGCGAATGTGATAAACGCGCGAAACGCAGGCGCTCCGGATGTTTTCCCGGAAATGTCTTCCGGCACTGATCTTGAAATTTCAGCAAACAGCATAACCAACAAAGCAGGGCTTATTTATTCAGCAGGGAGAATGGCGCTGAATACTGCATCTCTTTCCAATGAAAGCACAGGCATAAGCGACGCGAATCCGGAAGGCAATACGGCGTACATATATTCTCAGGGCAAATTGGACATTAATGGCACAGCAGCGTCCGGCAACAAGGTGTACAATTATTCAGGTTACATAGAGTCGGACGGCGACATGACGATAAATCTCGGCGCAGACGGCAAGCTTGAGAACACGGGAGCGGATATAGGGAATTATTCATCAGAAGTCATACATTTTGGCGGCCATGGAAATGAATATTGGGCTCTTATGGATCAAACATATTTATATACAGGCACAATGCAGACAATATCGGGTTATATAACCTCCCAGAATAATATGAATATTATTACAGGCGAGTTAAAGAATCATGGGAGTGTTATTTCAGCGGCAGAAAACCTTGAAATAAATGCTAATAACGTTATAAATGAAACATATAGTATTGCTGTGCCTCTTATAAATTATCAGCATTGGGGATTGAGGCATCATTGGACTAAAAGAATAAAAGTTGGACCTGCTAGTTGGAAATATAAAGAAGGAAATGATTATTATGATTATTGGTCTCCGGGGACTGTAACAGTATCCTCAACTACCCAGGCTCTTATCCAGGCAGGCAGTAATTTAGAAATTAATGCGGATCATGTTTTTAATGGTCTTTCCTCGAATTACGATCCTAATAGAAAGGATGAAATTTCTAATACACATAATACTATAGGTAATACCGGCCAACAGGGCAACATATCTTCCGTTTCCGCAGACTTACAGAACACAGGCGCAATAGATATATCGGATTATATAACGATAGGCCCTAACGGCGATGCGATGTTCAAACTCAACAAAAATCCCGAAAGTAGATACCTTATTGAAACAAGAAGCCAGTATGTAGACCTGAGCAGTCTTTACGGTTCCGATTATTTCTTTTCAAGAATTGACTATAATCCTGACAGCCAGATCAAACTTTTAGGCGACGCGTATTATGAGCAAAAGCTTGTGATGAATGCCATATATCAGACTACTGCGGAAAAGTATCTAAGCGAGAGCATAAAGAGCGATCAGGAAGAAATGAAATATCTTCTGGACAACGCAGCAACAGCCTACAGAGATCTGAAACTTTCGGTTGGAGTTGCGCTTACAAAAGAGCAGATAAACACTCTTCAGGAGCCCATAATATGGTATGTTGAAACCAAAGTAAAAGGAATAACCGTGCTCGCGCCGAAGATATATATTCCGGAGCATATTATCGCAGGCTTTTCGAAAAACTCTGTGCCCAAGATAGCAGGCGGAACAGCGGACATGAACATAACAGGCGGGCTTATTAACAGCGGAATAATTCAAAGCAAATCGTCTATTAATATAAATGCCGGCAATATAACCAATGTAACAAGAGGGAATACGCAGGCGCAAATCACGGGGAATGACGTTAGTCTTACATCCAAAGGAGACATCACAAACACCGGAGGAGCAATAAAAGGAGAGAATTCGCTTTCTTTAAACGCGGACGGAGACATCATTAACGAAGCCATAGTAAATACGTCCATAGTCTGCTGGACTGAAACAGAATTACATAAATCAAAATTTGGCAATAAAAAAGCTTTAAAGCAAAATGAAAAAAGCGAGATAAGGTCTTCGTTTAGTTCAGCAACAATAGAAAGCGGAGGCACGCTGACGATTAACGCTGGCGGAAATTTTACAAACAAGTCCGGCAAGGTAAAAGCGGACGGGAACACGGAAATAAACATAAGCGGCGATATTATCAATGAGACACTTGTAAGTTCAAATACATACAGAAATGGTGAAGTTAAATCTAATCTCGGACCCACAGCAACAATCGAAAGCGGCGGCAAGCTCGCGATTAATGCAGGCGGCGATTTTACCAATATAGGAGCAAAAGTAAAATCAGGCTCTGACGCAGAGATTAATGTTGCCGGGAACATAGATTTCGAGACAGTGAAGCTTCGTAATGTGACACGCGAAAGCAGACACGGCGTTAACGGAGTTTCGGATAAAACTACATCAGCTGGCTCAAGCCTTGAAGTAGGCGGAAATTTAAAGATGAACTCCGAAAGCGACGTATACTTCATAGGAAGCACGGCAGATATTAAAGGAAAAGCGGACGTAAAGACAGCAGGGAACTTTAATCTTATAAACGATTACGACACAGACTCTTTCCATGGAACAAAAACAGAGAAAAAATCATTCGGAAGAAAGAAAACAACAACAGTAGATACATACGACAGTACAATAGTAGCATCGAGCTTTAAGACAGGCGGCGACCTTAACGTGGAAAGCGGAAACGACGTAAACGTGGTTGGAAGCAACATATTGTCTGATGGAAATACAAATATAAATACTGAAGGCACATATAACATAATAGCGGCGAACGAAGAACATTATTTCAGCAAATCAACAAAGAAAGGCGGATTCGGTACAGGCGGGTCGGTTTACGGATCGGAGAAGAAAACAGATACGGTTCGCGACACCAAGGCAAACGCATCTAACCTTGAAATAAAAGGCAAATACGCATCTCATTCAAAGAAAGATACGAACATTGCAGGAAGCAACATAACAGCAAGCGAAGCGGAGATAACCACAGACGGCAGCCTGAACATAGTGGCAGCATACGACACCCATGACGAGCAGCATATGACAGAAAAGAGCGGCTGGGGCGGAAGCGGCGGAAAAAATATGTTCTCAATGGAAATGACAGATAAAGGAAGCGGATATAAAGAAGCTAAAGGCTCAGTTATAAACGCTGGCAAGCTTACACTTAAGAGCGCTAGCGATATACTGGTAGAAGGAAGCACAATAAATGCTGATGACGCGAGTATTGACGCGGCAGGGAACTTTATGGAAATGAGCGCGCAGAACACAAGCTACAGCTATGAGGTAAGCCAGAAAGCAAGCGTAACATCTGCATCCGGATTTAAAAAGATCGCTATGTCGGCGCTGACAGCAGGATACACATCAAGAAATGAAATCACATTCGAGAAGGACGGAAAATTTTATAAACCGAAATCGGAAACAGTACAATTCAGGAACGGCAGATTTTTTGTAGAGATGGGAAGAGCGGATTATGACAAGCTGGATACCAAGACAGACAGTACAACCCAGACATCATCGAATATCAATATCGGCAATTCACTTTCAATAAAAGCGGGCAAGTACATAACAATAGCAGGCTCAAACATAAACACATGCGGGGACGCGTTTCTTGACGCTGGCGGCAATGTGAATATTATAACAGCAGAAGAAATTTCGCAGACAAGGACAGAGCATATAACCGGAAGTGCGGTAGTTACAATGGGAGCAAAGAACGCATGGGTTGATGTAGCGTATGCGGGTAAGGCGCTGCTTGAAGCCAAGAAACAGCTTGATGATGCAAAGGACGCGTATAAGAATTATAAGCGAAATCTTGCAAAGGCAAGAGATGATCTGGCTAAAGGCTTGATAGACCGGGAAGACTATGAGTCTCTTGAAGGCCAGGAGAAGTATTTTAAAGCAAATATTGCACTTCTGACAGAGAACTTTGCTGCAAAAACCGCAAATCTTACAATGACTACAGTTTCAGCGGTCGCGAACTCGAGCCATTACGGGTTTACAGGAGATATACAGCTTGACGTAAGCGGCTCAATCACCAAGAGCAGGGAATTATCTGCAAATCAGATCGGGTCAAATATCCTTACAGGCGGAAACCTGTCTATAAAATCAGGCGAGACGGCAAAGATACAGGGAAGCAACGTGGCATCCAGAGGCGACATGCTTATAGACGCGCAGAACGTTGAGATACTCGCAGCGCAGAATACGAGCATGTCGGATTCGGATACAAAAAGCGCACATATAAACGTTACAATAAATATGGGCGGTGGCGGCGGCTTTAGCGCGGATTTCGGTATGTCCGGCAACAATACAGAGAATGTAAAGAATATAAATTCACACTTATCCGGCAACAATATAATCATAAAGAGCGCAAAAGACACGATTGTAAAAGGCGGAGTTGTAAAAGCGGAAGAGAGCCTTGAACTTAACATTGGCGGCAATCTTCTCGTTGAATCGGTTCAGGATACAAGCACATCAAGCTCGCATTCATTCGGTTTAAGCGGAGGATATTCGACTGACGGGAAAAAAGGCTCCGGGAGCGCGGGAGCAAGCTTCAGCGTATCCGAAAGCAAGAGCAAGTGGGTAAACGAGCAGGCAAGCCTCACAGGCGGTAAAGTCAACATATATGTGGAGAACAAAACGATTCTTAAAGGCGCGACAATAGCCTCTACAGCAAATGACCCTGCAAATCTAAAACTGGATACAGGTTCATTTGAGTACGTTAACATAAAGGATAAATCTACCTCGTTCAGCATAGGAGCTAACGGTAGCGTAGGCTTTAACTCAGGCGGAGTAAGCTCCTACAGCGCAGGAGCAAACTACGGCTACTCCGACAGGAGACAGACGAACTTTGCGACTGTCGGCGAAGGCATAATTATTGTACGCAACGGCAACGGCGATCTGTCGATGCTCCATCGCGATGTTGCAACAGCGCAGTATGGTACAGTCGATGTCGGGCTGAAGGGCGGTGTAACTGCAGATAAAAAACTCATGGATATGATACGCAGGCCAGATGAAACAATGCAGCAGTTTGTAGCTGCATATTATGCTGCGAAAAAAGATGTGAACGAGATCATACAGACCGGGGAGAATCTGTACCAGAGGACAAATAACCTTATAGATGGTAAGGGTTTCTATACAGACAAAGGTGTAATGATAAATGAGTGTAATGAGTTATGGGCTTCGGGAGAAATAGAAGGCAAAATAATTGACAAATATAAAGCCGATATAAAGGGGAACTTTTTTAAAGATAATGAAGATAAAACAAATGGAAAACTGGTTAAATTTTATTTACTTGGATTAGACTCCGAGGGCACAATTCTTCAAGATGTGCTGAGTATGAGGGAAGGACTTAACAATAGTCGCACTAAAATTCAGACAACCAATGGAAATATAATTTATCTTGATCCTATTGCGCAGGAGAGGGGGTATGTATTAGCTTATAAGGCATTACAAAGTGAAATTAATAACGGCGGTTTCTTTAAGTTTGAGGAGGAATTAAAAACCGATCATATAATTCGTGCGCAGATAGTGGATAGAATGCACAAAGAGTTTGAGTCAACGATGCTTGGATTATCCCCACTAAGTCCGTTGCAGTCTATATTAAATATGTATATTAAAAAAGATTTTATTACTGGTGATCCTCTTTCTAAAGGTGGTTATATAGCAGCATCTACGGATATTTTATTTACAGTGATAGGCTCGATGGGGAAGATTGGGAAAATCGAGAAAGGAATAGATGCTATTAACGATATTGCTAAGATGGATCGCATTATTGATGCTGGGAAGCATATTTCTAAAGAAACGAAATTATATAGATATGTAGGGGAAAAAGAAGCGGATATAATTCGAAAAACAGGGGAAATTCCAAATGTCAACGCAGAAAATAAACTTAAAGATATATTTATAACAGATAAGGATTATTTGACAGCAGGTAGAGCTAAAATACATTTACAGTTACCGGATAAACCGGTTTATAAAGTCGAAATTAATCCAAATAATGTAACAGATATGACCCCAATAGAAAAGATTAAACCAACGGATAATCCTCAATGGGGTATTGGGCGTGGCACGCAAGCAACTACAAAATATTCCATACCAGTAGATAAAGAGAAAATTACAAAATTAAAAGGTGCAAAATAATATGCAATGGCCGAATGAGTTATTTATAGACTTCTCGTTAGCTTTGACAAAAGAAAAAATAAATAATCTTCTTGTGAATGTTGACGTTGTGGCAAATAAAAAAAATAATTATAGTCTTGGAGATTTTCTAACAGATGGTAATGGGAAAATATCTTTAAAAAAAGAATTTATAGAAAATAAAATTCAATCATCCTTATATGATTATCCTATGGATTATTCTGACAGATTAGGGGATTTAAATAAATTGAAAATTACAATAGAAACAAGAGAAGAAATCATGGCAAGGATTCAAAGAGGAGAGAAATATTACCCTGAATATTCAAAGACTTTATTAAACTTAATGAATAAAGCAAAATTTATTATTGATAAAGAGATAATAAAAATAATTGAGATTGATCCGAATAAAAGTTTTTATAAATTTGAAATATAATACAATGTCATCGCCTGGATTGAGTAAGAAGTTGATTTTTTGAAAACAATATATACTAAAATTTGTTACTTCTAATTTTATTTGATCGGTGGTCGGGAGTCATTGCTATTATTAACATGGCATACAGGCAAGTTAATTGCATGTCATGAATATCCAACAAATATGAGAAATTAGATTATAATTTTAAGGAAGTTCTTGGATCTCAAATACTATTTACAAGTAGGTTCTATTAATACTAATCAAATATACGGAGGTTTCTCAATGAGAAAAATTTATTTGTTATTATTTATCACGTTAATTACAGTGATTAATATAAACTGCTCTTCAGGGCAATTAAAAAAAGATGAAATCATTAAATTAACAGATAAAAAATTTTATCTTACAGCTGTTAATGTTGACGTATCAGATCACAAATTATTTTTTCAAAAAGGTATTGGTATTGATTCCAATATGCTTAAAGATATTTTTTCAGCACTTCCAACAGAAGAACTATGTAAAATTCTTTCCAATGAATTAAAACTTGAAATTGATAATTCAGATTTTGTTAAAGATTTAAAAATTTCATCACCAAACTGGAAATCAAACAAAAAAGATGTTAATTCAATAACAATACAATATGAGCTAAGCCAGTTGTCAGGTGGGGGTATGACTTTTGGGGGTTCTTACTTATTAATGTATTATTCGATTACTATTAAAACTATTTCTGGGTCTTCGAAAGTAATCAATTTAAAATTTCCTGAAAAAGAAAACACAGCTTATAATCCAATGTATGTAGCTAGGGAAAAAGGTTTAAATTCAGCAGACGTTGCCAAAATGATAATAATGGAAGAAATTAAAAATATTCCAACAAGATTAATATCATATATAAAAAATATGAATTAATTTTATAAAATTGTAGCCTGACAGAAACCGCCGTCTTTGCGGCATATTATCTATACAGTCATTGTTTAATTGATTTGCTAAGAGAATCTGTATCACGGGTCGCGCAATTGAATTTTATAATAGATGGTTTTTTATTTAGAATTCAGAAGGCAATAAAAATTCTAAAAATATCAAGAAAGGAATAGAGGTCTGCGCTATTTAGAAATTAATATTCTTCCTTTGGAAGAAATTGAGTGAAACTTATAAGCAAATTTGGTTTTGTAATTCAATTGCATAGTTCTTTAGTTTATAAGTAAAATATAAAATTTAAAAAGGATATAAAAATGAAAAAATGTTTTGTTGTAATTGCAGTACTGTTTATTTTATCCGGGACCGCACTTGCGAAAATGAATCCCGAGGGAAAAGTTATGTTAGGAGCAAACGGGGATTTCGGATTTACCATAACAGGGATCGATATGGATGATAATAATTATTCTTCTTATTATGGCAAGACATATGGTCTTGGCTTTAAAGCTGGTTATGGAATTTTTAATAGCGCAATTATATATAGCGGACTTGAAATACAGCAAAGAGAACTGGTAGTTGAATATAGTGATGGGAGTGAGTCATGGAAAGAATATTATACACAAAAATATTTAGATTTTCCTCTTGCCTTTAGAGTTCTTTTCGGATCGATGTATGCAGATTTTGGCGGATACTATGGAATGAGAGTAGGAAATATGAAATCTAAAATTACCGGCAATGACTCAGAAAGCGGGACAGTTGATAATAAATATACAAAAAATGATTATGGGTTATTGCTCGGGATAGGAGGTATTATTCAGATAAATGATAACAGCGGCATCGATATTGGGCTTAAAACCAAATTCGGATTTCCATGGGTTATTGATGCTCCGGGATTTAAAATATCTTGTTATTCAATGGTTATCACATTTGGATATGTAATGATTATTTAAATAAATATTATATATAATTAAAGTGAAAAATAAGAATAGCATAAGAAATATATTTCAGTATGATTTTGCTGCAGCTATATTTATTTTTTGCATGTTATTATTTACCTTCTGCGGAGGAGGCGGCGGAGGTAATACAAATAAAGGAGGCGGGCAGGTTGTAAGCTCTTCCAAAGCGATAATTGCTTTCTATTTCGTTAATCCGGCGGCAACAGGCATAATAAATCAAATAAATCATACAATATCGGTAATAGTGCCGAATGGAACAGATGTATCGGGATTAATAGCGACTTTTACCTCAACGGGGACAAGCGAACATGTTGTCGAGACCGGGCTTGTCCAGACAAGCGGTGTTACGGCAAATAATTTCATAAATCCTGTTACATACAGAATAATCGCCGAGGATAACACGACGCAGAATTACACGGTTACGGTGAATGTTGCTGCTAGTTCCGCTAAAGCAATAACGTCTTTTTCTTTTTTAACGAATCCCGTATCGACAGGCATAATAAACGAAGCAAATCATTCAATTATAATAACAGTGCCTTATGGAACAGACAGGGCATCTCTTGTCCCGAATATTACGCACACAGGAGACTCGATAAACCCTGCATCGGGTACAGCGCGTAATTTTACAAACCCGGGAACCTATACAGTTACGGCTAAAGATGCATCAACGCAGAATTATACTGTAACTGCGATAATAGCGGCAAATGACGCAAAAGCGATAACGTCTTTTAAGATTTTAAACCCTGCCGCGATAGGCATAATAAACGAAATCAATCATGCAATTTCCGTACCAGTTCCATACGGCACTAATCTCGCTTCTCTTACGGCGATAATTGCCCATACCGGATCATTGATAAACCCGGAATCGGGGGAAGCGCGCAATTTTACAAATTCTGTAACATATACTGTAACTGCGGCAAACTTATCAACGCAGGATTATTCGGTAACAGTAACGGTTGCTCCAAATAGCGCAAAAGCAATAACTTCTTTTACTTTCGACGATCCTGCTGCAACAGGGATTATAAACGAAACAAGCCATACGATCGCAGTAGCAGTTCCATACGGGACGGATGTGACATCTCTTGTCCCTGCAATTACGCATACCGGAGCGTCCATAAGCCCGGCATCGGGAACAGCGCGCGATTTTACAAATGCGGTTGTCTATACTGTAAGAGCGGCAGATTCATCGACACAGATTTATACGGTTACAGTAGGCAGGCTTGCGGAAGTTGTTACGGCAGAGATTGCAGAAAATTTAATATTAACACCCAATATAACAGGAACATATGCAGACGGCGGCGGCAATGTCTTGAATGAGGGAAGTTCTTCTGTTACAGAACGCGGTATTGTATGGAACACTTCCGGGTACCCTACTACTAACGATTCAAAGGCAATTGACGGGAACGGGCCCGGGGAATTCACTTCAGCCTCACTTATAAATCTTGTTCAAGAAACAATATACTATGTAAGGGCATATGCCATAAACAGCCAGGGAACATCGTACGGCGATCAAATAAGTTTTAATTCCGGGAAAGAAATAGGCTCAGAATATGAGGGCGGATATGTGTTTTATAATAACGGCAATGGCGGCGGGCTTGTTTGCGCCGTGGATGATCAGAGCGCATCATATGCCTGGATAACCGGCGGATCAACGCGGACAACGCAGAATGGTAATACTTTGACTGACATAGGAAGCGGGTTGGATAATTCCAAAGAAATAGTCGCTCAACCCTGGCACACGGGAAGCGCGGCCAGTATCTGCCACAACTATGATGACGGGAGTTACGAAGATTGGTTTCTCCCGTCTATCGATGAACTTGATCTTATGTATTACAGGTTGCAGAATTCCGGTTTTGGAGATTTTGCAGAGGGAATATACTGGAGCTCGTCGGAAGACAGCGCGACCAATGCATGGGGCTATGATTTTTCAGAAAGCGGTGATGACCGTGTATCCGGTAATAAACAGAACTTATGTAGAGTGAGGGCGGTGCGGGTGTTTTAAAAATATTTTACAGGGACAGCACTACAAACGTGAACTCGCATTTGTCCGGCAACAACATAACCATTAAGAGCACAAAGGATACGAGCGTCAGAGGCGGAGTGGTTAAAGCAGAGAATGCGCTTGACCTTAACGCAGGCGGGAACCTGGTAGTAGAATCATTACAGGATACATCGAGCTCCGGCTCGCATAGCTACGGCTTAAGCGCAGGAATCTCAACCGGCGGCGGCTCGGTCACCGGTCACCGGCGGTAACGTGGGAGCAAGCTTCAGCGTATCGGAAAGCAAGAGCAAATGGGTAGCGGAACAGACAAGCCTCACAGGCGGGAAAGTCAACATATATGTTGAGAACAAGACTACGCTTAAGGGAGCGGTAATTGCTTCTTCAACGAACGACCTTGCAGAGTAGTTTCAACTTTTATATATCTATTAAGCAGAAGCTTTATCAGACATCAGCAGATCGTTCGGGTTATCAGAGAACAGGGACTTAAATATTAAAAGCATATTCAAAATTTCTCTTTGCATGAATGACTGCCAGAATCCGGATGCTCACTTTGGAATTTTCATAAATGACCCTGTAAGGGGAAATACTGAATTTCGCGTTTTTGTTCTTCGGATGTAATAACTTTTCCGTTGCGCACATCGTCAAGCCCGGCATTTATTTTATCGATGACATAGAGGCGGTACATAATATCTTCGATAGTTGCGAAATCCGGTAGGGAGTTGATCGCATTTATAGCTTCCTGTTTTATTGTTTGCATAAAAAATTTTCAATATTTAAAGATATTTATAGCTATAGATCCTTTGCTTATTGGTTCTTCAGACATCGGAGAATAAATAGTCATATTTTTCACAAAAAATAGTTACAA
Organism: uncultured Leptospirales bacterium; assembly: GCA_964626055.1. GTDB lineage: Bacteria > Spirochaetota > UBA4802 > UBA4802 > JAFGDQ01 > JAFGSG01. The sequence goes on along the minus strand of CAZVDF010000056.1, from coordinate 8,446 downwards.
AAATAATATTTAATTTACAAATATAGACATTAAATATTAATAAAAAACAATTAGATAAGGCGAATTTTACCTGGAGGATTGTATGATCAATATCGATAAGAGCAGATGTACCGCGTGCGGGATTTGCGGAGCTGTATGTCCAAGACACATCCCCGAAACTATTAAACAGGGGACTAAAAAAGAAACGATAATATCGGAAGAGCGCATCGGTTTATGCATGAAATGCGGCCATTGCGAGGCCGTATGCCCGTCCGATGCCATTCATGTAGATATATTTTCGGGAAGAACATTTGAGGCGGCAAGAAAGCCGGATATCAAAGAAGGCCGGCTTCTTGATCTTTTCAAGCAGCGGCGTTCGGTCAGAAGATACAAAGAGAAAGCCGTACCCAGGAATGTTTTAGATCAATTAATTAACGCCGCGAATTATGCCCCTACAGGGACGGGAAGTCTGTCGACAGGGATTATTGTGATCGATGATCCGAAAATGTTAAAGTCTTTATCCGAACGATTCTTTTCTCTTTATCAAAAACTTGAAAAGGCCTTATCTAACCCGATCGCGCGTTTTATAATACGGAGGAAAAAAGGCAAAAAAGTTCTTGGCACTTTACAGAGCTTTGTGATGCCGGGCATGCGCTGGTATATTAAATGGTATAAAGAAGGCCGCAGCAATGAAATCCTCAGAGATTGCCCGGTACTCATACTGTTCTACAGCCCGAATTCCGAACCCATGGGCGAAGATAACTGCACAATTGCCGCGTATCATGTGATCCTCATGGCGGAATTGCTCGGCGTCGGGACCTGCTTCAATCATTTGATTCCCCCCGCATGCAATGAAGATCCCGAGGTAAAAAGAATGCTCAACCTGCCTGAAAATTGCGATGTTTATGCAAGCATTACGGCCGGATATCCGAAATACAATTTAAAGAGAACTGTTCCAAGGCGGCTGGCTGAAGTCCGTTACATATGAAACGCTTTATTATTGTTTTATTACTCTCCATCAGCTGCACTTCATCACAGGATTATTATTTCCCGAAGCCGAAGATCAGCTGTGCCTCGGATAATAATAATAATATTGTTATTTGCGACTTAAAACTGGAATTAAACACAAGCAACTGGTGGTTAAATCAAAATAACATCGTTATTGAGCAATATGAATATAAATTCAATAACATTAAGAAGACGGAACACAGACTGATATTGACGATTGCGGTTATGGATTTTTATCATTATGATTCCGTAAGATTTAATATTGACGATAAGCCCTATATTTTAAAACCGGGCAAACAGAAGCAGGATGAAACGTCCGGCCTGCAGCAAATACTTTATTTCAGCATTAACAGAAATTTTATTAAAACTCTGGCCGGTGCGCAAAATGTTTCGATAGAAACGACAGGCAGGATTTACGGCACTTACAGCATAAAAAATGAAGACATTCCGGTTATCCTTGAATTTTATAATAGTGTTGTAAAATAGGACAGTAAAATGAAGACAAAGATATCTGTCATAAAACGAATGATAAATAAAACAATATAATTTTAAAATGATCTTTAAATATTTTTCTGTGTACTCTGCAAAAAGGTAATTAATATGTCACAGAATAAAGAGAAATCGTATTATGCGGCCATCAAACAATCTGTCGATAAATGCGTGCCGTACTGCGATCCTCCGGCAGGTATTCGCACTATTAAGTTCCCCGACGGGACCAAATGCAGCCTGAACGGGCTGGACGAAATACTGGCCGGTATTTATTCGGAGGGCAGAAAAGTGACCGGGCGGACAGCCGGAGAAATAATCAACAGGCTTGAAGCCAATAAAAATTACATCCCTTCCTCGGAAAAAATACGCAGGGAGTATTCAATTGTCCTGTTAAGAGAATACGCAAACTATATTAAAACTCAGCGTAAAAAGAAATAACAGATATGTTTAATTTTCGAACCTGGTGAGGTTGAAATGCTTTATATCTGTAATATATGCAAATATCAGTATAACGAGGATCTTGAAATGAAAACATTTGACTCGCTGGCTGATGACTGGAGATGCCCGGTATGCAATGCATCAAAAAGCGAGTTCAAAAAGTATGAAATCATTTACAATGAGGGCGATGGGTGATAAATTATTAATAATTCCATCGTCGGTGGATTATATTAGAGTGAGTCCGAAAACCTATTATTAAGAGGTAAATTTATTTAATGATTTCAAATTATGCGTACGTTGCCATATCAATACTCTCTATAATTTCCTGCGGAACTCGGCCTGCGGCCTCAGACAGTCCTCGAAAATTATAGAGAGTATTGATATGGCTATAGATTAGCCCCTGCTCTAAACAGGTTTTGGGACTCACTCTTATGTAAATCTGTAATTTTTTAGATGGATTTATATTATCATGCCGCAGCTTTCTTCTTTTTATCTTTGCCGTTCCCTCCCAGCCTGTTTTCAATAAATTCCCTGAAAATATCGATATACTCGAACAGGGCGGGCACTACTACAAGTGTAATAACAGTTGAAACTATTATTCCGCCGATCAGCGCTGTACCCATACTGACGCGGTACCTCGCCGCTTCACCGATCCCGAGCGCCATGGGCAGCGTCCCCGCGACAGTTGAAAAAGTAGTCATCAGAACGGGCCTCAGCCTGAGCCGCCCGGCTTCCGCGATCGCTTCCTTGCGGCTCATGCCCGCGGCGACCCTTTCCACGGCAAAGTCCACCAGAAGGATGGAGTTCTTTGTGACCAGCCCGAGGAGCATTACAAGCCCTATCATGGCCATAAGATCCATCTGCTTGCCTGTAACGAACAGGGCGAGAAAGGCACCGGAAAGCGCGGGCGGCAGGGCGAGGAAGATCGTGAACGGCGTGACGAACGATTCATACAGGCTGGCAAGGGCCAGGTAAATGAACACTATGGACAGAAAGAACGCCAGAAGAATGTTATCGACGGTGTCCTGAAATATATCCGCATCCCCTTCAAAGCCGTATGTGACCCCATCCGGCAGCGGGAGATCGTTTTTAAAAATATCGTTCAGGCTGTTTATCGCGCTCCCGACAGCGCCGTCCGGGCTAAGGTTCGCGGTTATCTGGACAATGCGCGTTCTGTCCTGCCGCAGGATTTTGGCCGGAGCGGTCCCTTCTTCTCCTTTTGAAATTGTGCTAAGAGGGATGAGCTTCATATGCACGTTCGGGACGCGCGTTGTATTGTAATATTTTTCCAGGTTCCTTTGCTCCGGTTTAAGTCTCATGCGGATATCGTATTCCAGGCCTTTATCGCGAAGCTTCCCGACTATTTCTCCGCCTACGTGATATCTGAGCTCCTGGCCCGCAGTCTTATGGGTTACGCCGAGCATTTTCATCTTCTGTTCGTTAAGCACGACACGGTATTCGGGCTTTCCCTTGCTGTGACTGGATACGACTTCCACAAGATCGGGTATTTTTTTAAGGCGTTCTATAAGCTTTTCCGAATATTCCAGCAGCATGTCCAGATCGTCGCCTTTAAGCTGCATTATGAACGGCTTATCCTGTCCTCCTCCCACGCGGCTGAAATAGTCGACGCTGCTTTTAATGTTGCCGTACCCGGCTAAAATGCCCCTCATCTCTTCTTTTACATCGACATTGGATTTTTTGCCGTCCCTGTTCTTCAGCAGGAATACTCCAATCGATGCGACATTTTTTTCTCCTTCCGGATTTCCTGCCTGAACGGAAATATAATCTACTTCCGGGATCTTTTCTATTTTTGCCGCTATTTCCATCGCGGTTTCATATGTCTGCCTTAGATTTGTTTCCGGCGCCAGCTCGAGATTTATAAGGTGCTGGTTCTCCCCGGATTCCGAGAAGAACGTTTTTTTTACGAACATAAATGACGTTATACTTGCCGCGAGCACAGCTGTTGTAATTACGACGATTATAAGAGGGCGCGCGATGCTGAAAGAAAGCGCTTTAGAATACAGGCGGTCGAGAAGCCTCTGGAAGCTCTCGAATTTACGCACGATTACGTTCGCGGCTTTCTCGCCTTTCCCGGCGTAATGCGCGGAAAGAAGCGGCGCAACGGCTAGCGCGTCGAAAAGGCTTATTGCCATCGCGAATACCACCGTAAGGCCGAACTGGCGGAAAAACCGGCCTACGATTCCCTGAAGGAATCCGATCGGCAGAAATACGGCCAGTATAGTGATGGTCGTGGCAATTACTGCAAGCATTACTTCTTTTGTGCCGGCAAGCGCGGCTTTGCGCGCCGTCATGCCCGATTCTATTTTTCGAAAAATATTCTCCCTTACGACAATGGCATCGTCCACGAGAAGGCCCACGGTCAGCGAGAGCGCCATCAGGGTCATCATATTAATTGAAAAGTCCATTGCATACATGAGCACGAATGCGCCCAGAAGGCTGTTCGGTATGGCAAGGCCTGTGATGACGGTGGAGCGCATGTTGCCCAGGAATATGTAAACCACGACGAATGTAAGGATTATCCCGAATATCATGGTCATGTTCGTATCTTCTATGTTGCTCCTTATATCCTGGGCCAGATCGTAAATATTAACTATTCGCGGATTGCCCCCGGCGCCATTAAGAAAGAGGTTTACCTTTCCCATCTTTTTGTTAACACGGTCAACCACGGCTACAGTGTTGGACCCGGACTGTTTGAAAATATCGATCAGGATACAGGGACGATTCTCCCTTACTGTTCTTGTCCTGTCATTCTTTGAGAAAAATTTCCCTTTGTCACCGCCTGCTGCTTTTTCCCGGGGATAATATATGCTGGAAATGGTCTTAGGATCTTCCGCGGCATCCCTTACTGTCCCGAGCCTGTCAAGGGTAATGGAGCTTGAAATTTCCCCTGCGAACGATACCACTGTGTTTCGGATCTGGTCGACGCTTTTGAACTCGCCGATAGTGCGGTAAAGGGTTGAGGTCTTGCCGCTGTCGTAATCTCCGACAGGTATATTGGCTCCCGCGCTTTTGAGCTGGTTGCCTATTTCAATGGCGGATATATCGTACGCGTTCAGTTTATTGAGATCGAGCTCCACCTGTATTTCGCGCCTTGTGCCGCCGATGATGCGCACTTCGCCGACACCTTCTTCAGTTTCGAGCATGGGCTTTATTTTTTCATTCGCCAGGTCATACATTTCCTGAGGCGAAAGGTCCGCCGTAAGAGCGAGAGTAATTACCGGCGCGCCTGAGACAAAATCGAACTGCCGGACAAGAGGCTCCTTCTCCAGGTCATCGGGCAGGTTGGGCCTTGCCAGCATGACTTTCTCGCGCATTTTTTCCTCGGCATAACGTATGTCCGTTTCAAGAGTGAACTCCGCGATGACGATCGATACGCCGTCCATGTTGTGTGATGTCAGCTTTTTAAGGCCGGATATTATGCTGATCTGCTCTTCAAGGGGTTTGGATACCAGCTTCTCTATTTCTTCGGGCGTGGCTCCGGAATAAAAAGTCGTCACAGTGATGACCGGGTAATCTATGGGTGGGAAAAGCTCCACATTCAGACGCTTAAGGCCGATGATGCCCGTGATAACCATAAGCAGAACGATACACGCTATGAAGATCGGCCTTTTGATCGATAATTCCGCAATATTCATCTTACCGCTCCTTTACATTGATATATTTGTCAACGTCCACTTTGAAGCGCTCAAAAATTTCATTCTTGGACAGGTCAAACTGAAGAAGCGAGACGTTGAATGCTATCAATGCTTCGAGCTCCTGCTGCCTTGCCGACGAAAGCGTGTCCATCGCGTTTTTTATATCAAGCGACGTGGCTTTCTGGATCCGGAACCTGTTGTAAACGCGGGCATAATATTTCTCAGATTCTCCCCTGGCCGTACGCGCTTTAAGCAGCACGCCGTAAAGGAGCTTTACCCGCTCATACCTGCTTATGACCTCATCGCGTATTTCATTGCCGAGGCTGTTTTTCATCAGCTCGTTCTGTCTTAAACGGAAATATGTGTTGCGCACGTTCACTTTTTGCTCCGTGTCGTCCAGTGGGTAGGTGGCTTTCAGCATTACCTGCCAGCTCGGATATTCGCCGCCGGCCGCATCGTTCATCGCCCTGGAATACTGCTCCCGCTGGCCCTGCGTGCTCATGTTCATGTCGAGCGTTACGGACGGCAGGCTGTTGTTTTCGTGCATCTTAAGCTCCATCTTCGAATTCTCGAGCTCCTGCAGAGCATTTTTGTAATCGGCTCTTTTTGCGAATGCAGCGCTCAGCGAATTTTCCATGTTCAGATCCGGGAGTTTATCTACCAGCTCGGTCACCCCCGTGATACGCGTATCGGGCGGAAGATTAAGGGTCCTGAGGAGCTTTCTTTCCGACTCCCTGTGATCCTGTACCGACATCTCGAGCTTTGTTTCGGATCCCGCAACGATGGCATTGAACTGGTACAGGCTGTAAACATCCATGAGTCCGTATTTTGTGTTTTCATTTATGATCTTTCTTACATTCAGGTTTGACTGAAGCTCCGCCCTTGCGTTCTCGACCGCCGATTTCTGTATGGTCACATCCCAGTAATCGATAAGTGCTCCCACAATAAGCGCCGAAAGCTGGCTCTTGATTTCCCTGCGTCGCATCTCCGCAACGCTGCTTAAAGTTTTGCTCTGGATCCGTTCGGAGTAGCCGAAAGCGTTCTTCAGAAGCTCCTGCTGCAATGAAACGAATAAAACGGGATTATGATAGGGCGGGTCACCTGTCTGTTTGCCCAGAAAAGGCATTGCCGGATCATTGGAATCGTAGTATTTTTCCGAGACGCCTGCGGAAACAGCCGTGCCGGTGGAAAACGCTTTGGATATCTTTGCCGATGTCTCCCATTGATACGATTTATTCCCGGAAAATGCGGCCATGCTCGATGTGGGCGGAAGATTCTGCTTCGAATAGCCGCCTTCAAGCCCGATAAACGGCGAATACTTTTTCCGGTAATACTGATACTCGGTATCGCTCATAATGATATTGTATTTTGCCGAATTAAGGGTAAGATTGTTCGAGAGAACAATATCGATAGTCTTTTCGAGAGTAAGCTCGTTCAGCATTATTTTTTTGCCGGCCGTAGCTGAAGCGACGCCGTTTATGCCGCCGGTTTTCTCTTCTGCATGAATTGCCGCGGCGGAAAAAAAAATTATCATGTTTATAAAAATATAAAACAGTTTTTTCATTTGGTCTCCTTTTGCTATGCGTTCGCGTTCTCGAGCAGATTATTAATATCTTCCATAATTTTTTGCGGAACTCCGGGGATGTTCGCGGACTCTGCCACAGGCGAAAGAGATTTGAATGTGTGCCTGATCATGTAGTTGAAAAAGCTATCTTCCGTGTGATGATCCCTGATAAAATTATCCCACTTTGTGCCTGAGACGAAATCCTTCCAGAAGGGGGTGATAATATCCGGGAAATACATCATATTAAGCACTACATACATCGGATTATCGGTCTCGAATTCTCCCGCTTTGATGCCCTGGTCAATGATCTCAAGAATAAAATCCGTCTGGGGAATAAAATATACCGTTAAAAAATGTTTAAAATGCTCACCTTTCCTCGCGACTTCCCAGTTGATGATGCGGTATATATCCATATCGACTATATGGACATGCCATTGGACCAGGTAATAAATGATAATATATAGTTTTTGGGATGGACTCAGATCCGATTCCCGCAGGTAGTTTTCCAGAATTTTAAAATCGTTTTTATCGAAATATTTATTATCGTAAGATATAAATGATCCTTGCTCTGAAAGTGATAGTGTATAAGCGACTGGTTTATTCCGGATCTTTTCGCGATGGATCCCATGCGCGCTCCATCGTAGCCTTTTTCGGCGAACTCTTTCTTTGCCGCTTCGAGCAGGATCTCTTTGGTCTTCAGAATATCTTTGTCTTCAATATTCATGTTGTTTATCCCATGATTGATTAATTGATTTAACTGACTGGTCAATTAAACTATAAGATCAATATAATAATAAAATTATTCGTAGTCAAGGAATAAATTACGGAATTAAGTGCTTTAAGTTAATAAAGCGGGCTTCCTTGATTAAACAGAAATTTATAAGGAAAATGTTACTTTTAATATAGACTAAAACCTGATGTTTCGCGGAACAGTTAGAATAAAATTCCCCGGGGCAAGCCCCCGGTACTGACGTACCGGTCGCCACCTTCGGCGTCGGCGGGGTATTATGTTTCAAGGCGTTATCGATTTGCTCCGCAAATCGATAACGCCTTGAAATAAAAAACAGGAAATTTTAAAAGCATGAAGAAATCATATAATATATGCCATAAGAATCTATATATGAATATTATTTACTCAAGTTGACTGACTTTTATTACACTATTTCTTAATACTATCGATAGAATGATCAGATTATTATCAATTTTCCGCCTCAAATACCCCATCCGTGGACTCTTCGGCGGTCGGCAACATCCATGTTGCCTTAAAACGTTCTGAATTAACCGGGGAATTTTATGTTATAAGTTATCAGCG
>CAZVDF010000055.1:0-22104 GCA_964626055.1 uncultured Leptospirales bacterium | reverse complement strand
TCGGCAACATCCATGTTGCCTTAAAATTGATAATAATCTGATCATTCTATCGCAGGTGTTTATAAAAAAGTCAGTCAAGATGAGTAAATTACTTTGAATATACCAGCGCTGTCTCGCCGCAATCGTACTGATGAGCGCAATTCTTGCAATCCTTCCATATCTTTTCCGGCAAGGAATCCCTCAAAACTTCAATAAAGCCTGCTTTTTTAAAAAAGTCAGGCACATATGAAAGGGCAAAAATTTTTACATTTTTATAATCTTTTAACAATTTATTAACAAGCGTCCCGACAAGCGCGGCGCCGATATTATTGTTATAGTATTCTTTCTTTACCGCTAACGATCTTATTTCGATCAGTTCATCGCTATATTTATAATAAGATATTACTCCTGCAATATTATTTTTTATTTTAGCTGTAAAAAATTTATCAATATTTTTTTCAATGTCTTTTCTGGGCCTTTTCAGGATGAGCCCTTCGCTGGAGTAAGGATTCAATATTGAATAAATACCGTCGATATCCGAATATGCCGCTATGCCGATAATAAATTTCATTTTATTCCGTTCTGTTAATTAATAGCTTATTTCAGCAGATAGTTCATTTGTGATCCAACTGGAATAAGTTTTAAATATTATCCTGTTTCTGCGTAATTAATCACTTAAAAATCAACTGATTATAAAATTCACAGGGTTTTTTGCAATATATTTTGTTACATAAGCATCTGGAAAATATTCATTACCGGCAAATTTGATATTGTCTCGAAGAATTTTTTTACGGTATAATCGGGGGACGGGATTAAGAACGGCGTTTATCTTTTAATGATAACGGCTGTATTCTTCAGATTATAAGTTTTAAGCTTTTTAAGACCTTCAATCGCTTCTTCCTGGTTCCTGTAAGGACCTACAAAAACTTTATAAGCGCCGCCGTCTTTTGATAATATCACAGTATGTCCATAGCCGCTTATAATTCCGGCTATTTGCTGCGATTCGGACCTGCTGAATTGTTTGCCTATTCTTATTATGTAAGGGAAATCTTCCCTGGCAAATAATTTCTTCTCGCTTTCGTCGAAATTCGACCTGACACCCGGGTTTTCCTTTATAAAACCGGAAACCCGCTGGCCTATATCCGTTACGGCTTCTTTGGTCTGCTGATCAACAATCTGTTTGTTAAAACCCGAGGTAAACTTTATTCCAATGACAAGCCCTGCAGTAAACGAAATAATGCAAAGCGCGATGATCAGGGACAGCATCCTGCTGGCCTTTGTCATTGTTCTATGTTCCTCTTTGGAATTGACCCTGGCCAGTTTCGCGAAATATTCGGGATCATCCCTGCTGAATTGCGGCGGAATATCCCTTACTATTTTTCCTGAGTAAAAATCTAAATTCTGCATAATATAATATTTTTTGGAGATTGATAGTTTTTATATTTAAAATTATTTAAATTACCTGCGCAAAAGCCGATATCTTAACAGCTGTTCCTATTATATCTCGACAAAAAACAAAAATAGAATTAGATAATATTTTACTTTAATTGCCAACCGCGTTATGCAGCTTCCTGATTTCATCCTCCTTTAACAATCTGCAGGAACCCGTATCCAGATTCTTTAATTTAATCGGACCAAAAGAAATTCTTTTAAGTTTTTTTACTTTATAAGAGAACATTTCAAAAGTCATCCTGATATGTCTTTTTTTACCTTCCGATATGATCATCTTAATAATTTTTTTTGTATTTTTCGCGTATTCTATCATGGAAGGATTAGTCCTCTCCCCGTACAGATACACGCCCTTTTCTATCTTGATTTTATCTTCTTCTTTCAGGGGATTATTGAGCTCGACTATATATTCCTTTTTTATCCCGAATTTAGGATGGATAAGCCTGTATGCCGTATCGCCGTCATTCGTCAATAAAAGCAATCCTTCCGAGTCCATATCCAGCCGACCGACAGGGCTAATCATCACCTTTTTATATCTGTCGGGGATAAGATCCATAACCGTCGGCCTTCCATGATCATCGCTGACTGAAGTGATGTATCCTCTGGGTTTGTTTAAAATGATATAATATTTTTTACTGATGGGTCTCAATACCGAGCCGTTTAATTCGACCCTGTCTTCTTCGACGTCGACATTAAAGGATAATGAATCAACCGGCCTTCCGTTTATAATAATCTTTCTATTCAAAACGAATTCTTCGACCTTCCTCCTGGAACCAAGGCCGCATAGCATTAAATATTTGTTTATCCTGATTTTATTGTTCATCTATGTACCGGAGTTATTTTCTCTTTTATCCTTTTCTTCGGCGCTTTTGATCTTTAATGAGGATTTAATGAATTTAATGCCAGGATCATTCGACGACCTTTTTAAATAATTGCCGCCGCTTGAAGTAAAAAAAATAATTTTATTCCCGAAATTCGTACCATTTTTAAAAATAATTTCTCTTTCTTTAAAATTAAGGCTGTATTCACCTTCAATTGACTTAGATCCCGTTCTAAATGACTTATATTTTCCGTCATCGGATATTTCAAGGCTCTGTCCCGGCGATCCTTCGGCAGCGGCGCTTTCCCATGTTCCGGCAATTCTCTTTCTGAATTTTTCAAGTTCATTATTCCATATGTCTCTCAGATGCTTCTCTATTTCACGTTTGCTGTCCGCAGGAAAAATTTTTAAATTGCTGCCGTATATCCACCCCGTACTTGCGCCCGAGAAACGGACATAATACCAAAAATCCTCGGTTTTACCCACTTTCATCTTTTCGACCGATTTATTCAAGATAAGAGCTATTTCACCTTTATTAATAAAACCAATAACCGAAGAATATAACATAGGGTCAGTTCTGAGAATTGTTTTATCGGTGATTACTATTCCTATTTTAATATTTTGCTCTTTACCCGATTGTTTTGCGTCATCTTTACACGCCGCAGTTAAAGGAATGTATAGAAGGAAAAAAAATATTGCTCTACGGAATAATTCAGTTGTTTTCATTTCGGGTATATATGATCCGCTCGATGATCGGCTTTAACGAAAATTATATTTACAGGTTATATTAAAATATAAATAAATCATCTGATCGTTCTTTCGATATAATTAAAAAGAAGCTTAACAGGCGTCAGTCAACCGGACTAAATTACTGATTGATATATTTCTAAAAAAAATATCTAATGCAGTCAACAAAGATTTATTTAGAAGCCATCTCGTAACAATATTAACAGATGTGCTGTCAGGGTACGCAATTGAAACTATATCATAAAATTTCAATATCTTTATGTTTTATCATGACCTGTGTTCTGACATCGCCGGTACTGGGTGAAAACATAAAGATTATTGGAGTGAACAATAAAAAATATGTTTCCATGAATGATCTGACAAATACATTGAATATTCAGAATTCATTCGATATTATTACCGGGAGAGGAAAACTCTTTTCTAAGGGCGCGGTTGCCGTTTATCAGGTCGATTTCTCCGTAATGTTGATCAACAATAAACTGATAAAAACACAATACCCGGTAATCAGGAAAAACGGGGAAGTTTTATTCCCTTTGGATTTTTCCGAGAAAATAATCGATGAACTTTACCCGAATCGCACCCTTATTCAAAAAGAGAATTTTATTTTTTTATCGGAGAAATCCGGCAGCGATGGAACCCGGGCAAAACAAATTATTAAACCGAATAAAGACGAGAAGCCTAAAGAGATTATCCCGCCGGTTGCCGCGGATAAAATAAGCTTCCTGATCGTTGATCCGGGCCATGGCGGTAAAGATCCTGGCGCGATAGGCAAAGGAGGAATAAAAGAAAAACGGATTACTCTTAAATTAGCGTCTTATCTGCAGGAATATCTCAAAACAAAACTGAAAACGGTTAAAGTCCATTCGACAAGAAATACGGATAAATTTGTCGATCTTTCCAAAAGAACTGAAACCGCAAATAAAATGCTTAAGAAAAATGAAAACGGACTTTTCGTGAGCATACACGTGAATGCTTCAATTCTCCCCGGTATTTCCGGTTTCGAAACATATTTCCTGTCCCAGAACCCGTCCAATGAAGAAGCAAGAGCTACTGCAGCCCTTGAAAATAACGTAATAATCCTTGAAGAGAATTCTGGAAGAAAAAAATATAACGACGTTGAACACGTTGAAGCGATAATGCTTACCACTCAAATCCAGAAAGAGAGCGCAAGCCTGGCAAACTTCATCCAAAAATATTTAGATAAGACGGTCTATGAGTCAAAATCAAAGGGCGTGAAAAAAGCCGATTTTTTTGTCTTAAGGGATGCCCTTATGCCGGCTGCACTTGTGGAGGTCGGTTATATATCAAATCCGAAGGAACTTAAAAAACTGACGGAAACCGGTTATCAGAAAAAAATTGCGAAGGGTATCGGAGACGGGATTATTCAATTTATAAAAGAATACAATAAGAATGTTAAAAAATAGATGACATCAAAAACGAAAAAATACATACTTAACATATGATTCCGTCGGCCCTGTTCAACAGTATTAGGAGTCATCTTAAAATTTAATATAATTTACTGATCGATTGAAATGCATAAGAATTTATCGTTAATCATTTGAATCAATAATTTCAGGAAGACTTCTGATAAATTGCGAAAAATACTAACTTTAAACGAATAAAAAAGAATAAATATTGAATATGCACACAAAGATAATAATTGATCGTTACAAATCGGCTAAAAACAGATTAAATAATTATCATAATAAAATTAAGTCGGATATCCCTTCGAGGAACAGATTTCTGATGTTATTTTTATCATCGTTGTTTTTATTTGATTACCTGCTTTTTTGCTATATTACAGCGGGAAATCCTCTGGATATTTTCCCGTCTTTTCCTTTACTGGAAGACAAAAAGATGTTACATGTATACCTTCCCGATACGGACGGAAAATCCATATTAAAAGAAAGCAGGGAAATCTCGATCCCTGAGAATAAAGAAGAGTATGCAAAAATACTGATCGGATTAGTGATAAAGGGTTCGGATATAGATAATACTTCTTTCGCGGTTCCAGTCAACCTATTCAACAGAAGAATATGGTTTGAAGGCGAAACTTGCGTGATTGACTTTGTGCCTTCCCTTCCGGGCTCTGCAAAAAATAAAAAAATATTGACCGGTAACAGCGAAGCAATTTTCAGGGAATCGCTTGAAAAAACAATAACCGAGAATATCCGAACCGTAAGAAGTATAATGCTGCTGGAAAGAGGCATTCCCGGAAGACCAATGTGGGCGAATTCCATTTAGAACTCAACTTAAAATTATAGATGAATATATGCTTCTTATTTTTCGATAATTAATACATGAAAGTCTATACGGCGATCGCAATTTCCATATTTCTCTTAACGGCCTCTCTTGCTTCATACCTGTTGCTTGATCTCAATAAGAACGAAGCGGACTCCGTCACGGGCAAAGAGATCCGGTGGAAGGAAAAAGAAAGGGAATCCCGGTCAAGATTTGTCAGCGTGCCCATAATGCTGTATCATGATATTGACGGGAAAGGAGTATATTCGCTTACAAAAGATACGCTCAGGATCCATTTCCGGTATTTGAAAGAAAACAACATAAAAGTAATCAAACTATCCGACCTTATTAAACGTCTGGAAAATCCGGCCCCTTTCAATGAAAAAGTAATCGTAATTTCCTTTGATGACGGATTTTTCTCAATGTACACGAAACTGCTGCCGATGGTGAAGGAATTCGGTTATCCGATAACGCTATTTGTTTATACGGACAATATTTATACCGGATCCGCGAAAAACATTACATGGTCAAAATTAAAAAAAATCGAGAGGGCCGGAATTGACGTTGAATGCCACTCAATGAGCCACGCGGATCTTGAAATGTTGTCCGCAGACATTTCGGAAAGCACGCGAAGAAAACTGTTCCGGGAAATCTATCTCTCAAAAAAAATTTTAGAGCTTTACTTAAATAAAACTGTGGATTATTTTGCATTTCCTTACGGAAGATATAATTTAAAATTAATTGACTTTTGCAGGTATTCAGGATATAAAAGAGTATTTTCAACAGCCTATAGAGCGAATATTATAACAAGGGATAATTACTGCCTCGGCAGAGGTCATATAAAAAATAATTATTCGCTCGATTTTATTAAAGAAATAATCGACTAGGCACCGATCAGCTTAAATTAAAGTTGACAAAATAAAATCTTCAAAGAAAAAAATATAACAATATTCCGTCTTTAAAAAAAATTTAAACGATCCCGAAAAATGAAAAAATTCTATACCGTTTTATTCGTACTGATATTATGTATAAGTCTGAAAGCGCAGCAATCAATTTATCTGGATAATGAAAACATACAGGAATATAAAGGCAAACTCGGCAAATGGTTCCTTGCTGACTCAAGAAATTCAATTAAGTCATTATCCAAAAAATTTTTCGTAAATATTAATGAAATATACAGCATTAACAGCACAGGTAATAATTTTGTAAAAAATTATTACTTTATCCCTTATTCAGAAGAATATCTTAGAGAACTGGGGAACAGGAATATTATCAGAAACAGCGTAATTAGCTGGGAAGATGAATTTATCTGGCCTTTAGAGCATGTTTATAAAACAAGTTCCGTTCTTGGATTCAGATTCGGGAAGTTCCATCCCGGACTTGATTTACCTGTATTAGCCGAAAAGCCTATTTTAGCGGCTATGGAAGGGCTCGTGCTGCTAAGCGGATACGCGGACGGATACGGAAGAACAATAATTATAGAACATAAAAACAATTTTACTTCGCGATACGCGCACAACTATGCCAACTTTGTAAAGAAAGGCGACTTTGTAAAAAAAGGACAAATCATCGGGCTTTCCGGAAGCACCGGCCATTCAACAGGCAACCACCTGCACTTCGAAGTAAGATGTAAAAATATCCCTATGGATCCTCTGGATTTTCTTCCTCAGAAAAACGATTTACAAATAATTCATACCCTTAAAAACTGGAAATAATTAATCCTGACGTTATAGGAGATTTTTATAAGAGGAAACGATTTTCTTCGATTACTCGCCGTAAATATATTACTGTTAATAATTTTATTTATTGGTTCATTCCGGAATGTTGGGGAAATTGATTAAAAAGAGAACGTTTAACTGTTATGAATATACTTAACCCCCTATCCCCCGAAGGGGGCACGGGCTTGGATAGTACCATAGAGTTAAAATGCTTATTTATAACTTCTGGCTTCTTGGCATATATTATAAAGAAAGAATTAATAAATGAATAATAGACAGACCCAATTATAAATAAAGAAATAATACTCCCGGATTACTTTATAGAATTTAGCAAAGATATAGATAAATGTTGCAATATGAATGAAGAAAAAATAAATAATCTTAATGCTGTTTATAACATAATTAAACATAAGTTTCAATGACGGTGCCCCCTCCGGGGGATAGGGGGAGAGAATAATGTTTTCCAACATTTGGGAATAATTTTATTTAATATGATAAAAAAAATCGACCTTCACATTCACTCAAATTTAAGCGAAGATGCCGATCTCGCGGTTGATGAAATATTTGACCTGGCTGAAAGATCTTCGTTATCCGCAATTTCAATAACAGACCATGATTCTGTTGAATCAATCGGAAAAGCAAAAAAAATTTCGGGAAAATATTCGGTCGAATACGTTCCCGGTGTTGAGATAAGCACTGTATTTCCCATAGATAAATCTCAGCAGCATATTCTGGGATATTTTGTAAACAACACGAATAAAGAGCTGATCGAGTGTCTTAAGAAAATTTCCGGTTACAGGAAAGTGATCGAAAAGCAGCGCACAGAGGCGCTAAGAAATCTCGGCTTTTCATTAGACGAGACCAACATCAGGCGAATGACAGGCAACAGGCCTTCAACCGCCGTTGCAATAATGAATGAACTTTTCACCAATAAAAACAACATTAATGACAGGCGACTGCATGTCTATCTTCATGGTGAAAAGAAAGAAAGACGACTATATTATTTTTATAAGGACTATTTCACAAAACAGGGGCCGGCATACGTTCAATTTCAGTCAATTTCAGCTCAGGAAGGAATAGATATAATCAATAAAGCCGGAGGAATTCCCATACTCGCGCATCCGATAATGCTGGAAAAAAAAGAATACCTGGATATTATAAAAGAAATGGGAATTGCAGGGATAGAAGCTGTTTCCACCTATCATAATCAAAAAGATATTGAATTCTATTTAGAATACGCTGAAAAAAATAGTCTTCTTGCAACTGCTGGATCGGATTTTCACGGTCCTACAGCAAAGCCGCATATTAAACTCGGCAGCCAGGAGGGTATGAATTACATGTATCTGGAAAAATTGAAAAACTCTCTTAAAAAGTAAAAGAGCACGTCCGGATTTTCCGGCCCGCGCTCTTCTTTTATTTGCAAATTCCGTTAAAATTATTTTTTATAAATTATTTTGTCCCTGTGGTGCTGCCGGACGGCTTTTGAGTCTGAACCGCCTGCGAAGTCACTTTTTCAAGTTTAAAAGATTCAATTATTTCATTATCCTTTGGGAATGTCTTTAATATTAACGCTTCTTCTTCTGCAGTGCCGTAATAAGCTTCATAACATATCCTTCCGATAAGCTGCTTAATATCTTCCTCTTTATTGTTCATTATTAAAAGTATATTCGGCCCGGATTTAAATCCCCAGCTAAAACCGTCTTCAAATGATACATATAATGTTTCCGTTACCTCATCCCCATCGGCATCTTCAGCAAAATATGTCGTGCCTTCCAGCGATTTTGCAGTTATTGTAGTTGAAAACTTTGCGGCTTCTTTAACTTCCAGGAAAGCGGGCGGAGAGATCGGCTTTCTTACCAGGACCGCCTGTGACTCTATTCTGTCCCTTATCAGACTTTTAAAAACGTTTACATGTTTCTGAATAAAGGAACTCTTAACCGACCTGTAGAAATCACCGAAATTCTTTTCAGCAAAATCTTCTTTCGTGTTTAATAATTTTTCTATCCTTCTATCCGATATCCTGATATAATCAGGTTTGGAATTTATCTTGTTGACCCATAAATCTTTCGGAAGCTCTCTTCTCATTTCCTGTATATATCCTTCCATCTGAACTTTTTTAACATCATCATATCCGTCGCGAAAGAGATATATTTGTCCGTTCCTGATTATCAATAAACTCGCAATTGAATTGTCCTGTCTGTAAGATGTGCTTCCAGGCATTTGAATATGCTGAAAAGCCACTCTGTCTTCACTGTACCGCGTAAGCGAACCGATATCGATCAGCTGGTAGTCAATAGCGGTAGGAAATATATTATCTGCCGGGTACGCGCTGTCTGATTTCAATATAAAAATGCAAGCAAGAACCGCTACAAAAAATATCACTATTTTCTTAGTTAACATTCAATTGCCTCCATCCGTTTATACGGGAAGAATTCCGCGTGGAATTTCCTCTGAAATATTCTTCATAAATTAGTACTGAGTTATTATACAATCATTAATGACACTTTGTCAAATATTTTTATAAAAATATTATAATTCCCATAAAATAACGATAACTTATTCGAACAGATGGAATAAAAATGCTGTTTTCAGCATACCGGAAATACAATTTTTTTTATTATGGATATCAAATAATTCTTGTAATAAATGAAAATATTGATAAAATTCAGGGCGTGTTTTTGTTAAAAGGAGGATATTTATGAACAGAGTATTGAAGTCTCTCATATTATGCCTTTTATTTATAGCGCCATTCGGGTGCGCGAAGGAATCCGGAGATGACTATTCAACCATTATTTTTTATATCGGAGATGTAAAAAAGAACAATAAACCGGCAGATATAGGAGAAATTATTCTTCAGAATGATGTAATTGCGACCGGGTTACAATCGTCATGCGATATAAAAATCGGCGGTTCGATCATCCGTGTAAAAGAAAAATCAAATGTGAAATTGTCTGAATTATACAGAAAGGACGATATTGAAAAAACAACCGTCGACCTTGATGTCGGGAAATTATTATGCAAAGCAAAAAAACTTTCAAAATCCGAAAATTTTCTCGTAAAGACACCCACCGCGGTCGCAGGCGTGCGGGGCACGAAATTTACAGTTGAAGCCGACGTCCAAAAAACATCCCGCATTAAAGTTTTTAACGGTAATGTAACCGTTGTGAAGCGAGTTAAGCAGATTGAAGATAAAGCCGTCATCGATAAAATAATGGAGACCGCGCCGGCTCTTTCGGAAGAAGAAAAGGTTATAGTCACTGAAAAAGAAGTCAAACAGACCGAAAAGATAGTCGAACAGGCTATTGAAAAAGAACAGAAAGTAAGTCAAAATATCCAGGAAGCTATCGCCAAGGCAATTGAAACACACCAGGGAAATGTTGTTGTTGCAAAAAAAGAAATCCAAAAATTCAAAATAGAAGATTTTAAAGAAGAAAACAAAGAAATAATCTCGGTACAGGAAAAACCGAAAGAAGTGATCGCAGCCATAAGAAATATAGTTAAACTGGAGAAAAAAGAACCTGTTCCGGAAGGCAGACTTCTCATTACCAGGTATGAAATTTACTATATTAAAAATGAAAAGTTGCTATGGGAAGGAAAAGTCATCAATCCGCCGATACAGAAAGACGCTAAACTTTATATCGCATCCGGCGATTATGTGTTCTGCGCGTCCGTCGAAGGCCCGGTGTACTGGAAAAAAATTATAAAAAACGACGGGAAGCTGGAATTTAAAAACGATAAATTAGTCTTATATACCGAAGGTAAAACCAGGGAACTGGACCTTGTGACCGGGCTATAACATCATTTTAAAAGATATTATTTATAGCTCGCAATTTAAATTTTTAATTTAAAATATATATTAATACGATAATTAAACACAAATAACCACTTCAGGAGGATGAATCATGAAGTTCAGATCCAATATCATTATGTATATATTTTTTATAATTTTATTCTGTTATACGGGCTTACATTCGCTCGAAAAGATGGGTACGATACAATCCCTGACAGCCAGCGGCAAATATGTCCCCGGCGACATTGTTACCGTAACTACTATGAAATTCCTGCCGATACCTGCCGGTACCAACGATTATATTTTATTTCAATCGATAAAAAAAACCAGCAGTATTGTAATCGGAAGATTTAAAACCGGCGAAAGGGAAATAATGCTCATTCAGGACGACAATGCAGACGGCAAAGTCAATCTTGTAGCGCACTGGCTGATTGATTTGAACAGAATTGACCGCGAAGGAGAGCCTGAAGTATATTGTTCAACTGAGAACTTTAAAAAACTTAAAGATGCAATTATAAACGGTAAAGATGAAACAGTTATACTGGGAGGGAAAAATATTACAATATCAACGAACAAGGAAGGCATACCGGATATTGAAAAGCTGATTGCTGTCCCGTCGAATATATCCAAATACAAACAGGGCCTGCGGATTAAAAAAATCGACCCGGATGAATTATCCAGGGAAATGAGAGTCTATTCATTTTCTTTAAATATCGAGAATAACACAGCGGATATGGCCTTCGAGATAAAATATTATTATTCAGGCAAAGAAAGAATAAGCCCGATCATAAACCTGGGAGTTTACTGCCTTCAGAGCGAAGACCCTTATGTGATCGATACAGTAAAAAAATTGAGGGAAATTGCAGGGAAATATCTTCCGAAGTAACGGCTAAAACTTAACAATGATAATAGCCTCCTGCCGCAACCTGCCGGAGGCTATTTTATTTCAGGACTTTCTGAAGCTGCATTTTTTAAGAACCATCAGTCACTAAACATCTCTTATACCGTCTCTTCTTCTGGCAGTATCAAAAAGTCCTTCCTGGACTTTTTGATACTGCTAAACACTTTCAATGATGGAAATGACCAGTCTGGCCCCGTTTACGAGATCTTTTATATTTATAAATTCTTTTTTTGTATGCACTTCTCTCATGCCGATTGATAGATTCACCGCTCTGATCCCGGATCTGTTTATGACGTTTGTGTCGCTTCCTCCGCCGGAAGCCTCATAGGCCGGTTTAATTTTTATTTTTTTCAGCGCTCCTTCCAGAATTTTGACGATCCTGTCGCTCTTACTGATGGAATAGCCTGAATATTCCAGCCTTTTCGTTATTCCGACACCGCCTTTATATTTCCTCGTAATTTTCTTTGCCGTATTTTCAATTTTCATTTCAATTGATTTAAGTTTATTTCTGTCTATCGATCTTGCCTCAAGCGCAATGGATGTTTCTTCCGGCACAATGTTAGTCGCTTTCCCGCCGGAAATTATCCCGACATTCGCCGTCGTTTCATGGTCGATTCTGCCCTGCGGAATATTGGTGATGATCTCGGAAGCTATCCTTATCGCGTTAATCCCTTTTTCCGGAGCTATTCCCGCGTGAGCAGCCCTGCCCCTGATTTTTATGTCGAAAGTAGTCTGATACGGCGCTTTTAATATAACCCGGCCGATTTCCCCCCCGCTGTCAAAAACGAAAGCGTATTTAGCGTTAAGTATTGATAAATCAAATCCCTTTATGCCGTATAATCCGATTTCCTCTGCACAGGAAAACAGGAATTCCACCGGACCGTGCGGAATATCATTTTCCTGAATGTACATCATCGCTTCGAGAAAAGATGCGATTGCTGCCTTGTCGTCGGCGCCCAGTATTGTAGATCCGTCCGATGTAATTTTAGTTTTTGAAACAATGGGCTTTATATCTTCGCAGGGTAAAACCGTATCGGTATGCGCGGAAAATAAGATCGGATCCTTAGGTACCGTCCCGTCAAGGCGGACAAGAAGATTGTACGATTCGCCGCACCCGTATTTAATAATATCCGCTTTTAACGATCCAAGCGTATTAATGATATAATCCAGGACCTTCCCTTCTTTCCAGCTGGGAGAAGGAATTCTTACCAGATCCAGAAAATATCCGATCAATCTTTCCTGATTTATATTATTCATGGCTATTTACCGGAAGTCATCTAAACATTTGATTTTATGGTCTGAAAGATATCGTATTCATCCGTTAATTTTCCGCGCTTTAATTTTTGCCGGAAATTCGTACTGCTGTCGGCAATTATTTTTTCTATATATGCTATATTCTTTTCAATTGCCTCTAAATATAAATTATTATTAATACTGAATCTTTTATAAAAATGGCTTTCTGCGTAAGAATGAACTCTGTTCAGCCCGTTATTCAACCTTCTCTTAATGCTCTTATAAAGTTTTAGCGTGCTTCTGATAATATCGAACTCGGTTGTATATCCAGGAACGCCTGCCTCCTTCATTTCGTTGTATAAGAACAATAATCTTTCCAGGTATTCCCTGTCGGACATCTGCCCGAGAATATCCGCGGCGCCGAGAATCATTCCGGCGGTTCTTTCCTCATCCGATGAAAAGGGGATCGATTTAAAATTGTCCTTAACTTCGGTGCATCTTATCATTTTCGATATTGCATCCATGTCTTCCCTGCCGACCGCAAAATCGTTCCTGTTCTTTATGATGAAGGCAATGCTTCTTCCGATATGATTCTGAGTATGTTTGGCGCCGGTTCCTTCGTTATCCCACTTTTCCTGTATGTAACCGGTATCGTGAAGAAGGCTGGCTTTAAGTAAATTTACTGCCAGCCTTTCGGGCAGGGTATCTTCCCTGAGATTATACCCGTCAAGCAGTCTCGCTGCCGCCAGGAATGTATCGAGAGTATGTGTGAAATTATGATATCTTGTGTTGCATGCATTATATCCGGCATATCTGCCGTCGAAAAGAGACTTTGTAAGCTTATAGCATTTTTCAATCTCTTTATAAACTTTTTTAGGGTAATGGAATGAAAATATCTTTTTAACAGCTGAAGCTACGGCTTTTGCATTGGCCAGATCTATAAGATCGGCTAAAATTATGTTATCCTTGTCCTTCATATGAATTATTTACTTCTCTGGTTGTAAAGAAGAAATATTTAGCGCATTTTCCAGGAACCGGTTCATTTGTAAAGCATGTTTTTTCGGAATATCCGGTAATGGCTTCAGACAATATCCATCATCGCATAATTCAGATTACGGCCTGAATCGCCACGCCTGTATGAAAAATATTCGGAATTATTGATATAATTGCATATTCCGGAAAGATGTAAATTTGCTTCAGGCAGCCCTTCTTCGACTAATGACTTTCTGATATTATTCCACAAATTCAGATAAATTTTACCGTCCTTTATGGTGATGTCATCCCTGAACAGTGAACCGACATCAATGTTTACAGTATATGATTCCGGACCTATTGAAGGCAAAATGTAGACATACAGATTGTTATTTTCCGATTTATATCTGGATTTCATTTTTCTGATCAGCTTCCGGGCTATATTAAGACTGCATCCTTTCCATCCCGAATGAGCTGCCCCCAGAACTTTTTCTTTAACGTCAAAAGCGAAAACAGGAACGCAATCCGCAGCGCGTATTACAAGGCAGAGTTTAGCTGCATCCGTCACCATTCCGTCGGCATCGGGAAAGATTCTTTTGCCTTTAACAGGCCCGCTGAATTCAAGGATAGTATCTCCATGCACCTGGTTAAGCATTATTATTCGGATTCTATCAATTCCCAATATACCGCTTATCAGTTCAATCTCATTATTGCGTACAGCGTCTGAATTTTCTGAGTAATCGATTGTATTTATATATTTGCCGACAGTTCCCATAACAAAAGGGATAGCGCTGCCGAATTGAAAAATATTCTCTTTTATTCCGTTAGGATGTTCAGATTTCAATGTCATACCTTTGTCTTTTAATAAAACCCGAGATTTTTCGGTAACCGGCATCCTTTAATATTTTTACAGCCCCGCTGAATCCGTATCCCACTTCTTCCGGTTTATGCGCATCCGAACCGAGGGTTACCGGCACATTATAATTGTAGAAAATTTCGATAATTTTTCTCGAAGGATAGATCTCGTTCACCGGTTTTCTTATTCCAGCCGTATTTAATTCCACGGCAAGATTTTTTCCCAATGCAATAAGGCGGGCCAGATCCTCAACCGTTTTCGTAAAGTCGGTTTTCGCACGATGCCCGAATTTTTTCACAAGGTCAAAATGCCCGATTATGTTGAAATATCCGGACCTGACCAGATCAGTAATGATTTTAAAATATTCGCCGTAAACATTATTTATATCCCTTTTTTCAAATTCCTTAATATTACCGGGATGATCAAATGCCCAGTCGCCGAGATAATGACATGATCCTATCAGGTAATCCAGTCTCGGATCAGTTAAATATTTTGTGTCCAGGGCGTCCGTTATCGGGAAGTCTATTTCGAACCCGATTTTTATTTCAATTTTATTTCTGTATATTTGCTTCTTATTTTCTATAAGCCCGATATATTGTTCCGTTTCCTCAGGTAGCATTGTGATCCCTTCTCTCAGGCCTTCGGGAAGAGGCGCATGATCGGAAAATCCTATTTCCGCAAGATCTTTTTTTATTGCTTCGGATATATAATCGTCTGTTGAACCTGAAGCATGCCCGCACAGCTCTGTATGCGTGTGATAATCGATTAAATTATTCATTTTATTGTTTATTCCCATCCGGAGAGCGTGTATATAATCATATGAGTTACTTGTTCCAAATATATAAAATATATCAAGAATAATAAATTCTTTCTTGTGTCATTATAAAATTTGTTGATAATATTTGTGTATTAACGGCTATTGTATTAAATAAAATGAATTCATCTAATAATTTCGTATTTAAAAAAATATTTTCGAGGTAAATTCATTTGAAATAGGACTTACTTCAAATATTGTTTTAAAATTTTAAATCGACAATGAGAAAAAAAGAAAAGATTCCCGAAATCGGCCTCATCGGGATGAGCCATAAAACAGCGCCTATCGATTTAAGAGAAAAATTTTCGCTTAATGACGATAAATTAATAAAATTTCTCGGGAAAGCGAGTTCAATCGGCATAGATGAGATTGTATGTATTTCAACATGCAACAGGGTCGAAATTTATTTTACTTCCGGAGATATTAACAATTCCGTCGAAGGATTGACCTCGGCTCTGAGTGAAATTTCTTCAATATCCCGTAACAGGCTGGATAGTCTGCTCTATAAAAAATATTCAAGGGATGCGATAAGTCATCTACTCGCAGTAGCTTCGTCCCTTGATTCAATGGTTCTGGGGGAGAATGAAATACTGGGACAGGTCAAAGACGCCTACAGAAAATCGGCCGTGCTGCAAAAAACCGGGGTAATTTTAAATAAGCTGTTTCACCAGGCCTTCAGGACCGCAAAGCTGGTGCGGACACGGACAAGCATAGCAAGAAATCCGCTGTCGGTAGCTTATATAGCCGTCGAGCTCGCGAGGAACATTTTTAAAGATCTCCCCATGCGAAAAGCTCTCCTTATTGGCGCCGGAGAAATGGGAGAGCTTATACTTAAATATCTCACCAAATACAAAATAGGCGAAATAACAATCGCCAACAGGACATTCCACAACGCACAGCAGATTATCGACGATATCGGCATTAACGCGAATATAATTACGCTGGACGATATTCAAAATGCGGCGCAGAAGACCGACATTATCATAGCGTCAACCGCATCAACCCAATACATCATTACAAAAGATGTCGTAAAGCATGCGTTGAAAATCAATAAAAGCAACCCGTTGTTCATGATCGATATCGCCGTGCCCAGGAACATAGATCCCATACTTGGGAAAATGGATAATATCTTTCTGTATAATATTGACGACCTTAAAAAAATTGCGGATGAAAACCTGAAAAACAGGCAGGGTGAACTTGAAGCTGCGGAAAGCCTTATCGGGTCGGATGCCGAAAAATTCTTTGAATGGTACGAAAACCTGGCCATCGTCCCGACCATAAAAAATATGCAGAATAAATTCGATGACATAAGAAAAGCTGAGCTGAATAAATATATAAAAAAGCAGCTTAAGCATTTATCCAAAAAAGATCTTGATACAGTCGACAGGCTCACAAATCAAATAATGACCAAAACGCTGCATAATCCGATCATGTATCTCAGGGGTTTCACGGCGCACGGCCGTGAAGACAGGGAAAAAATCAGTGAAACCATTAAGATCATTGAACAGCTTTTCGGCAGAGGCAAATGATCAGGATGGATAAACCTAGACTGATTTTCTGGGAGCTTACAAAGAGCTGTAACCTGAAATGCGTCCACTGCAGAGCTTCCGCCGACGATACAGTTTTTAAAGAGGAGCTCGACACTGATCAGGTTAAGCGCATTATAGACGATATCGCTTCGTACGCAAATCCCATCCTTGTATTGACAGGCGGCGAGCCTCTATTAAGGAATGATATTTTCAATATCGCGGAATACGCCCGCAATAAAGGATTCAAACTCGCTCTTGCGACAAACGGCACGCTGATAGATATAGAAACCGCAAATAAAATATTATTATCCGGCGTTCAGAGAGTCAGCATTTCCATTGACGGACGGGATGCGCTTTCGCATGACACATTCAGGGGAATAAAGGGTTCTTTTGAAAAAGCCATCGAAGGCGCTAAATTTTTAAGAGATGCAGGCGTAGAATTCCAGTTCAACACAACAATTACAAGAAGAAATGTCGGCGAACTTGAAGAAATTATACGTTTAAGCGAACGATCGGGAGCGAAAGCCCTTCATATTTTCATGCTGGTGCCTGTCGGGTGCGGAGTGAATATTGCAGATACCGATATGCTTCCTAAAGAAAAATATGAAGAAGTGCTGACATGGCTTTACAGCAGAATGAAAACAACAAACCTTGAATTTAAAGCGACGTGCGCGCCGCCTTATTACAGGATTATCCGGCAAAAAGCAAAGGAAGAAGGCAGAACTATATCTATAAAAACAGACGGCATGGCCGCGATGACAAGAGGCTGCCTGGCAGGCACAGGTGTTTGTTTTATTTCGAATACGGGCGACGTACAGCCGTGCGGATATCTTCCTGTTGTTGCCGGCAATGTTAACGAAAGATCGTTTAAGCAAATATGGGAAGATTCAAAGCTTTTCAAAGAGTTAAGAGATCTCGCAAATTTAAAAGGCAAATGCGGCGCCTGCGGATACAAAACAGTATGCGCCGGATGCAGAGCGCGGGCGTACCATGACAGCGGCGATTATCTTGCGGAGGAGCCGTATTGTATTTATGTCCCGGGAAATTAAAAATATATTGAAATATTCTATAAAAAATATTATCTTTCTATGATAAATATCTTTGTTCTTTTCTTATTTATCCGGCATTGTAAAATTCCGAAAATATAACAATAAAAAGAATGGGCCATCTTTTAAATAATTAGCAGCCATCTAAAAATTATATAATATTTGTCAATAAATTGGAATACATTGCTTCTTTCGAGAAAGGTTAAAGAAAAATCAAGGAGACTTGTAAAATGAAAAAATTCTTAATTATTCATTTAGTCATATTAACCGTCTTCATTTCGGCAAACGCTTTTGCATATGCGAAAACTTTAGACGGAAAGCTCGGTACGGGCTATGCCCAGGATCCGGATAAGTTCGGTTGGCAGCTGAACTTTATGTGGCTTGCAGACCTTGATCCCTTTTTTGCGCTTGGCTTTGAACCGGGTATTTACTGGGCAAAATGGGAGAGGAAAATAAGCAATAAGGAAGTGGGAGATGTCCCCGCAAACGTAAAAGCGGACACAAATGCGTATATGATCCCGGTGCTCGCAGACGCTCAGATACGCCTGCCGAATTTACAGAATAAAATACATATGATACCGTACCTTACGGTCGGTATCGGATATTCGTTCATGATACTTCGCTATACAATGCCGGAATACAACGGCAGCGAATCTTCGGAAACAAAAACAAAATTCTTCCACGGATTGACATGGCAGGTTATGCTGGGGATGTCGTATGACCCGGGGCACTCTTCAAAGATACGGTTCATCGCGGAAGCGGGCTACAGAAGCGCGAAACTATCCAAAGGCAATCTCGAGATAGATATGTCCGGACTTGTAATAAATATCGGCGTAAAATATCCTCTTGGATACTCGGAGCCTGAGAAACAAAGCAACTAGGTATATCCCCGGTTAAGTTTTCTAGAATTTGTTTAACTTTTTTAACTCAACCTGGATGACTGACTTTTAATTGAATTATTAATTAAAGCACTTTTACCAGGCTCGGCATTTCACCGGGACTGAAGGCCGATTCTATGGCATTTCGCCCGCCGAGTATCTTAACTATTCCTTTTGCGCTTGCTTTTTCAAGTACGTCGGCGAAGGCCTTAAAATCGGCCTGCGATGTCTGCAGTACCTGCTCGCGCGTCGTCTGTCTGTCTTCATCCGAATTGCCGCAAAGATGACGTAAAAGCGAAGTATAGCCTTTTGCATCAGGCAGCATATAAGAATCAATATCTCCTATAACTCCTATAATGCTCTTATCCATCTCGGATCCGGGTATATCAGTATCCCTTATGAACGCTGCCGCGCAATCGTATATATCCAACGTCTTTTTTAGATTCGGATCCCTGTAAGATGCGAACGCAAGAACGCCGGACAGGCGGTTGAACTGGCACATTGCCCCGTAAGCTCCGCCCTGAACGCGCACGCGGTCCCAGAGATAGCCGGTCCTTAAAAAATGCGTTATAACATTTATGGATCCGCTATAAGCATAACCCAGACTGTAAAGATCGGCGCCCTTTCCGACATAATTGACCTGGGCCGGAATTAAAAGACCTTCGAATTCAGGCTGTTTAACGAATGTCCAGTCTGCAGGCTTTGATTCCGTTACAGGCAGAGAATCGCCAAGACCGGCAACGCGTTCATTCAAATTTTTCCAGCTCTTCTCGTCGAGCGTGGCATTGATAACAAAATTATCCCTGCGGGCAAGAATATTATATAATTCCGTCAGATCTTTCAGCACTCCCTGCCAGTCGTTATCTATCCTTCTCAAAAGCTTCCTCAGGAAAAAGAGGGAGGAAATCCCGCCTATCTGCTCTTCCGCCCACGCAGCTTTGTTGAAATGGGAATTGATCCTGAGACTAACGAATCTGTTGCCGGCCGGAATAATACTCTGCTCAACCGCGGATTTGGTCTCAAGTGCAATCTGTTTAAAGCGTTCGCGGTTGTCAAAGCGCACCTTGAATAATATATCCTTGAGAATATCGATCAGGTCGCCAAGCTGATGCGGCATGACCTTGCATCTTAAGAACATCCATGAAGCCGGTATATCTGTATCCTTAATCAATGATGAAAACGAGCTTCTGCTTATGCCTCCTGTCTTACGGTTTATGCGCTGCGAAAAAGAAATGTAATCTTCTTTTTCAGTGCCCATTTCCAGAAGCGCCTTTCCGAATACCGCCATATACGGAAGGTATTTCTGCGGAATTACGCTAAGACGGAAACCTATATCCAGATATAAGATATTATTTGTATAAATATCATGATAATAAAGACCCGCATTTTTCTGGTCGTGTTTTATAGGAATTATTTTATTTTTTTTATCGATCTCGGAAAGTCTGAGGAACGGGATTGAAGCGACTGCCTCGGCGCTATCCGGAGTTTCATGCATCCGCTTTAGTTCCTCCGTATTTTCTATGAATTTCCGGATATCCTCGTCGTTCATGCTCTGTTTCTTCTTCTCAAGAGACGCAAGCTCGGACAAACGTTCTTTTTCCGCTAGTCCGGTGTCGGGTATCATGACGACAGTTGTCCTGTGCTTATTTTCGATGAAGCATTCGCTTATCATTTGTCCAAAAAAGTCCGGGTTCAAAGAGTATTTCTTCTTCAATTTTCGCAAAGGCTTCTCGAACGCGACTAAGCCGAACGGATCGGAATCATACAGCCATGTTGTCAGCGACCTAAGCATGAGGGACAGCCCGCGCGGGTAACTCCCCGTATTATTCTCGCGTAATGCAAATTCGATCGTATTGAAAGCAGCTTCAACGGTCAGCGGATCGATGCCGTTTGCCGCAAGATCTTCTAGAGTTTTTTTCACGAGTTCTTCCACGCGACCGGCATTTTCAACATCAATTCCCTTTAAACCGGCTGAAAAATACATCTGCCTGAGTTCATTCTCAAGACCGGCTCCTGCAAGTTTTTCTCCCAGTCCCGATTCTATCAGCGCTTTCCTTAACGGCGAAGCAGGCATTCCAAGCAATATATAGGTTAATATCTGCATCGTAAAATTCGTTTCGATATCGTAAGATTCGCTCAGCAGCCAGTTAACCGTAATCATGCCTTTCGGTATTTTACCTTCTTCTGTTTCTGCAATAAAAGGAATTTCAAGCTTTGAAGGGCTGTTAAATTTCCTCTGCAGAGAAATTACGGAATCAGTTTCGATCTTTTTAAAGTTCTTAAGATATTCGTTTAAGATTTTAAGCCGTCTTTCCGGTTTATCGTCGCCGTAAAAAAATATTCTGGAATTTGACGGATGATAAAATTTTTTATGGAAATTATAAAAATCTTCGTAAGTAAGCATCGGGATCTCTTTAGGGTCGCCGCCTGATTCCATGCTGTACGTATTATCCGGAAAAACCGATTTTTGCGTATAGCGTGCCAAAAGATTGTCGGGAGACGAATACGCGCCCTTCATCTCGTTGTACACGACTCCCCTGATTACAAGCGGCATGGCCGGATCAGGCAATTCGTAGTGCCAGCCTTCCTGCTGAAATATTAGCGGGCTGATCCGCGGATAGAAAACGGCGTCAAGATAAACATCTACCAGGTTATAAAAATCCTTTAAATTCTGGCTTGCGACCGGATAGCACGTTTTGTCCGGATAAGTAAAAGCGTTCAGAAATGTCTGGAGAGAACCTTTTAAAAGTTCGACAAAAGGCTCTTTGACAGGATATTTTCTTGAACCGCACAAAACAGAATGCTCCAGTATATGCGCAACCCCGGTTGAATCGTTTGATGGCGTACGGAAAGTAATTCCAAAAACTTTGTTTTCATCATCATTTATTACAGACAATAACTCTGCCCCTGTTTTTACATGTTTATAAAACAATGCTTCGTAATTATGCTCTTTTATTTTTTTCTTTTTAATAAGTTCAAAACCGTATTCTGTGGCCATAACTGAAATGTCCTGTCTAATATTTATTTGATTGTAAGGTACATTAACCGGCCATTATTTCCGGAGTCAAGTGATTATGATGCGATATTTTTCTTATTTTGCGGTAAAAATTGAATTTCCCGCTTAATTACTC
>CAZVDF010000054.1:0-22115 GCA_964626055.1 uncultured Leptospirales bacterium | reverse complement strand
GGCGTAGCTCAATCGGTAGAGCAGCTGATTTGTAATCAGCTTGTTGGGGGTTCAAGTCCTCTCGCCAGCTCACTTGCGGTGAGGTTCCCGAGCGGCCAAAGGGAACAGACTGTAAATCTGTCGGCGATGCCTTCGGAGGTTCGAATCCTCCCCTCACCAGTTAAATAATCTATATATGTATGAATCGCAACACCGCCTTAAACAAGGCGGTGTTGCCGTCAGTAAATCTTTATTATTATCTTTTATGTTTATTGAACTGCCTGCTCATTCAGTTCTTTGATCATTTTCTGCAAGGTATCGCTGTCGAATCCGTGAGCCTGCGCCCCTTCTTCCAACGTCTCGCTAACGGAAATATGACAACCTATACAGTGAAGCCCGTAACCGGCCATTATCTGCGCCGACTTGGGGAAATTTTTCATTACCTCGCCAAATGTCATATTTTTATTAATTTTATCAGGCATTTTTTCGTTATCCTCCGAATTATTAACTATTTGATTAATAATAAATTTAATTTAAAGTATTGTCCACTACTTTTTATCAGGGAGAATGCTCTGAACAAAGTCGTTATAATTTTGCAGATAGAAAATATCTTTTTACAGCCCGCAGCTTCCGCCGCCATGCATACCGCATGTGCCGTTTGCGCAACACGGTGAACTCTGCCCGCATGCAGGCATTTCCATTGTGTTCCCGCCCTTCATAATGAATCCGCTTCCTCCCGAGATGAGCCTTTTAACACCAGCGCCGCATTCAGGACATTTATTAATAGGAGCATCGTTCATACTCTGAAAGACGTCAAATTTTTTATTGCACAACGAACAATAATATTCATAAGTCGGCATATATAACCTCTATAATTATTATCTGCTTAATTACACAGTTCAAGAACATATCACTTTAAACAAGTTAAAAGAAACCTGTTTAACCGTATATAAGGATACAAATTATCGTATTGACAAGTCAAGTATTTATATTATTAATATATTGACATTTCGAAAAATATTAAATAATTTAAAATGATTACACAATTAACCATCAAGTAAAACGGCATATTAAATGCATAATGACGATAAAAATTTTAACGATTTCAATTTAGATTCATTTACTGACGATTCAGGATTCGAAAATCTCTTTGACGAAACACCTGCCGGCAAAAAACATAGTGTAAAGATCGACGATGCGGATAAGAAACAGAAGCCCGCGGTAAAAGAAACATATTTTGAAGAAACTAAAGTCGAGAAGCCCAAAGCAGTAAAACGCACGATAAGCGACTTCGAACCGGATATGGACGCCCTGCTCATGACCGCTCAATCACCGATGATAATTGAAGGCATGGAACTTTACGATAATAAGAACTTTGCCGCTGAGACGCTCAATATTTATATGGAAGCTTTAAAAGGAGTCGATCTATATATTAAAATACTAAACCGCAATCCGAACAACTATCGCAAGCTCAAAACCCTTATCGATGCGGATACGGACTGTCAGCAGGTTGAAAAAATCGCTTTTGAACTTTACAAAAACCAATATGAGACTACTCCGGACACAGACAGGGAGAAGCTGGAAGCATTTGAATTATTTAAAAAAATATTCAAACAATCGGCAAATAAAGCGAGCATCAGCAAATCAATGAAATTACTGAGGAAATATTTTCTATTATCCGGCGGCCTCGATACTGAAAAAATCCAGGAATCGATTAATAATCAAAGCATTGAGATAAAAAAAGATATTAATTATTTTCATCAGCACCTGAATGTCGCTCTTAACATGGTAAAAAAAGACGATAGCGAAATCGCAAGGGGTCTCAGGGGAAGAGATCTTAATGTGTTTATCACAAAAGCCTCGGAATTCCTTGCGTATTATTACAAACTGATTGAAAACGCGAAAGTTTCCGATTATTATTTCAGAATTCATAATATCTATAAAAAATATTTCATTATGAAAGGATAGATGCTCACTCTTATAAAAATTTTTCCACGATTTCGTATATAAGACCGTCCATCTGAAAGAAACCGCTTCCTGTAAATCTGATTAAAATATCATTTTTCTGTTCTTCTATGTGCAGTAATCCTTTATTATTTAAGTCTGAAAATTTTTCAAATAATCCTTCCGGCATTGAAATATTCAATTTGTGTTCAAAATCTTTAACAGAAATACCATCCGTTAATCTTAACCCTGATAAAATATATTCAACTATTTCAGAATTTTTTGTTCTTTCGTCTTTCCGCAGAATTCTGCCTTTATGTACAATGTAATCCTCTACGGAATTCCTGTTGTAAAAACGATCTCCACTATAGAATGAATGGGCGCCCGGACCAAAGCCGGCATAAGGCAGGAATTTCCAGTATTTTAAATTATGCTTCGACTCAAATGAAGGCAAAGCGTAATTGGATACTTCATAATGTCTGTATCCCGCGGCAGAAAAAAAATCAATAGTTCTCTCCAGCAGGACTCTTTGCATATCGTTTAATGCCAGTGAGGGCGCGCACCTCTTCCAAAGCGGAGTATTCCGATCGATACTCAGGCAATATGCGGAAACATGTTCAAATTTATATTGCTCAATTTTTTTTAATTCGTCTATAAGCTCCCTTTCACTTTGCCCGGGAATGCCTGTCATTATATCAATGCAGTGAATAACCCTTTTTATGCCGGCAAAATCCGAAAGCGATTTTTCATCTGGTATGCCGGCGGTTCTCCCTATTATAGAATGCAGCCTCCGGTTCAAAGTCTGCACTCCCATCACGATCCTGTTAACTCCGGAATCAGCCACCTCGTTCATTTTATCTTCAGAAAAATCATCCGGATTTACTTCGACCGTAATTTCAGCATTTTTTTGAAGAGAAAATAAATTTTTTATTGAATCGATTATTTTTGCCAGTTGACCCGGATCTAAAAGTGACGGAGTCCCTCCTCCGAAATATACTGTATCAACCTCGGAATCTTTAAATTCGCTGCTTCTTTCATTAATCTCAGAAATCAATACATCTATATACTTTTCGAGATACCGACTGCCTGAACAATTTTGATAATCATGCAAAGCAACGGAATAGAAAGAGCAGTAGTCGCACTTTTTTCTGCAGAAAGGAATATGTATATATAAGCCCAGATCCATTCGATTATTTCCGTTCCAGCCCAAGAAAAACATTAATATTATCTTTTGGCAAAAATTTGCCTTCAAGGCATAGAATTAATTGTCTTATCGACTCATCCGTATTCGAGAATGAAAAAAGAACCGGCGGCAGGTTTTCAGCTGAAGCTAACTCAAACGGATTTCCGGTGCAAATAAGACATAACTTAAATCCCATTACACTGCAAAGCGTATTGATTTCGCTGATGTTTTTTAAACCGGCTCGATCGAATTGATGATATACAATAGTATTTTTGTTCTTTTTTCTTGAATTATCTTTTGCGGTTTTCTTCGAAAAATTTTCAATAAATAACTTCTCCGAAGTAAATATTGAGTAGTTTTTATTTCTGACAGCCCTGAACCTGTTTTCTATTTCGTTTTTAAAAAAACGGCTGGATGTTATAAAAATTTTAAAAAATTCACTATTAGTCTGGAAATCCAGTTTAATTTTACCGTCTGGATATAAATATAGAGCTTCTTTAGATACAATAGTGTTCAGCTTTTCCGCTTGTTTTAACAAATCCGGATCATCGCTGTTATATTTATATTTCGGATTAATGGGTCTCTCATTTCCCGCGCCAATAATATTATAGCGCAGTTTTAATTCAATTATCCTCTTAACAGATTCGTCGAGCCTGCCGACCGGAATAATTCCCTGATCAACGGCTTTTTTTATTGCCTTTGAAATCGTTTCAATACTTTTCCCATGCGTGCTCACCAATATAATGTCTGCGCCTGCAATAATGGATTTCACCGCTCCTTCTCCCAGATCCATAAACCTGGAAACCGCATTCATTTCCATGTCATCTGTGACGATCACGCCGTTAAAATGCATTTCATCCCGTAAAATATCCGTCAGGAATTTTTTTGAAACCGTCGCGGGTATATTATCATTAAGTATGCCGGGGAAAGAGATATGAGCCGTCATTATAGCTTCAACTCCGCTTTCTATGGCTTTTGCGAACGGAGGAAGCTCTGTTTTCACAAGTCTTTCAATACCATGCTTAATTACAGGCAGGGTCAAATGAGAATCCTTATCAGTATCTCCATGACCCGGGAAATGCTTGCCCACGGCAATGCATCCTGATCTTTGCAGACCCCTGATATAGGCGGACCCCAGCTGCGAAACCACTTTAACATCAGATCCGAATGATCTCGTATTAATTACCGGATTCAAAGGATTATTGTTCACATCAAGTACGGGCGCAAAATTCATGTTCACACCGAAATTCCTGAGCTCAATGCCGGTCACCCTTGAAGCGTCATATGTTAAGGATTCGTTGTCAGCAACTCCAAAAGCCATATTCCCTGGGAACTGGGTGATCCCGTGCGTAATTCTCTTCACTCTTCCGCCTTCCTGGTCAATGGAAATAAACATTGGTATATTAAATCTGTTGACCGCTCTCCGCTGCATTTCACCGATATATTTTTTGATTTCTTCCGGTTTTCCGAGATTATATCCGAAAAGGATAACTCCTCCAGGCGTGTAACTGTCAATTATCGAAGCGGTACTGTCCGTAAATTTCCTTTCCGGAACGCCCACTATAAGCAATTGTCCTATCTTTTGAGAAAGCGTCATTTTTTTTATTATTTTAACGGCTTCATCAGATATTCTTGTTTTATATGTTTCGCAAGCAAGCAAA
Organism: uncultured Leptospirales bacterium; assembly: GCA_964626055.1. Classification (GTDB taxonomy): domain Bacteria; phylum Spirochaetota; class UBA4802; order UBA4802; family JAFGDQ01; genus JAFGSG01. The sequence goes on along the minus strand of CAZVDF010000054.1, from coordinate 17,348 downwards.
CCTGAGAATGTGATAATTATTATTAATTTGAATTTTTTTTTCATTAAATACTCCGAATTTCTTCAAGTTTAATTAATAGCTTAGAATTAACGGAATTTAAATCGATAATATGTATATTCAAGAATAAAATCTATAAATTCATTTTTTAAGTTAAATATTTAAAATTATTTTTCATGTTCATTCTGGGGAGATCATAATGATAAAAGGAAAAGCAAAAAAGGCTTATTTGAATATCGACTTTTTAAAATCAAGGGAAGCGAGAACAATTAGAATTACATCGGAATACCTCGAGCCGGAAAAACGATTCGAAGAAATGAATATATATCATACCGTTGTTTTTTTCGGTTCGGCAAGGACAAGCAGCGATAAGAAAAATAAACTGGAAAGCCGGTATTACTGGGCAGCAGAAGAATTCGCGTACAGACTTGCGAAATTATCAAAACATTTAGGCAAAAAAGGAGAGAGTTTTTACATTGCTACAGGCGGCGGACCGGGTATTATGGAAGCCGCCAACAGAGGAGCGGGCAGAGCCGGCGCCCATACAATAGGCCTGAACATTTCCCTTCCATACGAACAGAGCCCGAACAGATATATTACTTCTGAACTTCAATTTGAATTCCACTATTTCTTTATGAGAAAATTATGGTTTTTGTACCATGCTAAAGCACTTGTCGTTTTTCCCGGCGGTTTCGGGACTCTGGACGAACTATTCGAAACATTAACATTGCTTCAGACCAGAAAAATAGAAAAAGGGAATATACCCATACTCCTATATGACAGGGAGTTCTGGGAAGATCTCATCAATTTCCGGAAACTGGTCGATTATAAACTAATTTCGCCGGGTGATCTCAATCTGTTCTATTATTTCAATGATCTTGACGACGGCTTGAATTTTCTTAAACCGAAGCTTACAAAAATAATGAAGAAATTAAATCACGGCATAATAAAAGTTTAAAATTTTATTATTGATTTTTTAAATTGTTTTATATAATAATCCCAGAAGTCATCTTAAAATTTTCAACTTAAATGAAAAATAGCAATAACTTATTTTTGATATGACTTCTGATTGCTATCTTAGTAAGAATAATTTAAAGGATAAATAAATGAAGAAAAAAATATTTATTATTATTACTTTATTTTTAATCCTGGTATCGTTTCAGCTCAATGCTGCTTCTACCCGTTTCGGCACTTATGAAAATAAAAATTATAATTATGAAATCATTGTTCCGGTATCCTGGCAGAAAAAAGAATCCGCTGCCGCCGACCATCAGCATTCCATGTATGCGAAATTAAATTCCAGCACATTTATCAGAGTGCGGGCATTCAAATCTCCAACCGAAGACATCGAAAAGATAATCCACAGTGAAACATGGGATCTGAAAAAAATCGATCCTAGGCTTAACAAAATTCTGGAAACAGAAAAGATTCAAATACAAAAAAATATAACCGGCAAATTATTAATATTTGATTACAGGGCAAAAAAGAATAACCTGCTCCAGAGAACGCTGGTAGCCCTGAACGGAGGAATAATTTATATAATAGAATGCAAATCACCGATAGGCACTTTTTATAAATACGAGGATATCTTCACGACAGCTCTCGCCAGTTTTAAATACATAGATAGCAGCGCAGTTTTCAAATCTCCGGCGCCGAAGGAAGAAATAAAGAAAAAAGAAAAGATTGAGGAAGAATCGCCGCAGGAGGGATCTCTTGAGGAGGACGAGCAGCTTTAGCTGCCCAAGGCCGGACTTGAACCGGCACGGATTTGAGGGTCCGAGGGATTTTAAGTCCCTTGTGTCTACCAATTCCACCACTTGGGCTTAAAGCCATGAGGCGCCGAGCGGATTTGAACCGCTGCATAAAGGTTTTGCAGACCTCTCCCTTGCCACTTGGGTACGGCGCCATTTACAAGTAAAACATCTATGTAACATACGATTCTTTTGTCAATCAAAAAAGCCGCAGAAGAATCACTCATAAGTTATGAAATCGGAATCACCCCATAATCTTTCAAGCTGATAATAATCCCGGAGCTCTCTTGTGAAAATATGGACAATTATTTCATTATAATCAAGTGCTATCCATCCGGTGTCCAGCCTTGATTTCGATATTCCCGTATAATTTATTTTACTGAAATATTTCTGGGTTTCTTTCGCCAGCGCCGTACAATGAATATGAGAATTCCCGGTTGCTATAATAAAATAATCGAGATAGCTGTTTATTCTTTTTAAATCCATTAAAAGCACATCGGACGCTTTCTTTCCCACAAGAATCCTGGCGCATTCCTTTGCCATGCTTATAACATCATTTTCCGTTAACTTTTTTTTCAGCACGTAAAAATCCAGATTAATTGATTTACTGCTTCGCCAGGTCCCTGCCGATGATAACAAGCACATTGGTCAGCTGGCTGCTGTCAATAATATGATAAATGTTATTAACGCCCAGCAATTCCGAAACTTTTCTGACGGAAGCGATTTCTCCCCGACGGTTGATTATAACGGTTTTTTCAAACATGGGATAAGGAGCAGTCCCGAATTCCACTACGTTAAATCCCTGCGTAACAAATTTATATCTTATTTTTCTGGCCAGTCCGGCGATATCGGTGCCGTTCAATATTTTCACTTTCGGCTGCTGCTCGGTTTCGCTGTCAACAACCAGCCTTTTTAAAAAATCATTCTTATATATCTTATAGGTAATATCATCAATCACGTAAAAACCGTCCTTATTCATTATACCGGGTAAAATTGCGCAGGCGATGTCCGCATCTTTCTTGTAAAGTAACTTCGCGAGCGATACTATTTCCTGCGAAAGAAAATTCGTCTTTATACTTTTTAAAATTTCCGAAACAAATTCAACGTTGAAATACTTTTCGTATTTTTTTTTGTTATAAAACAGAGTCAGAAGAATATCCTGTATCCTGTCATATTTCCTGAAAATTGAATTTTCTTCAACTGAGTTAATATACTCGTTTACCTTGACCCCGTCAAAATAATTCAGACCGAAATGTGTCCCCTGGATATTAACGCCATCCATCAAATAAAGATCAATGCCTTCAATCATATCTGCCAGCCTTTCAACATCAGGCGAATAAAACACGGTATAGAACGGAATATTCAGTTTCAGATCCCTTTCCAGAGAGGCGCTCAGACTTTTAAAGTCATTGATATCTATCTCATTGATTTTGTGAAACTTTTTACCCCTTCCGTTAAGATCTATTCTGAATTCCGGGGGGATAAAAGTAATTCCGACTTTATTTTTTTCAGGATTATATGACACTATCGCGTAAAATGAATGTTTGTTGCGATTAAATGCATTACTTCCCGCGAAAAGTATATTTATTAACTTCCCGCTTTCTGCGAAAGTTTCAACGGCATTCCTCGTGCTTTTTTTATAATATGTGTAAATGAACAGAAAAAAAATCAGCGCCGCAAGCAGAATGACGATCCGAACGACTTTATTTTTCAAATTTATAAAGCTCCTTTGCTAATATATAATCTTCCACTTTAAGAGGCACCATGTATCTAATGGATTTTTTATTTTTAACATTATCCCGGATTTTCGATGAACTGATCTCTATTAGAGGATTCTCGAATATTTTAACATCTCTTGCCGTCTCAAGTATTTTACGATCGATAGTATCGAATCCGGGGCGTTTCATAATTATAAACGACACAGATTTAAGAATTTCTTTCGAATCTTTCCAGGTATTTATTTCATTGAAAGCATCCGTTCCAATCAATAATAAAAGTTCCGCATTTTTATAGATATCATTAAGCTGATTTAAAGTAATAATAAAATACGAGTCGTCTTTCCTGTCCAGTTCAATTCTCGATACGTTAAAGTCGGAATTGCCTTCAACAGCCAGCTTCAGCATATTGAATCTGTCTTCAGGGGAAACGTTTCCCTCGAGATTTTTATGCACCGGATATCTGGATGGAATAAAAAGGATTTTATCCAGTCCGAAATTATCTTTGATAATTTCTGCGTTTATAAGGTGTCCGAAGTGAACGGGATTAAATGTTCCGCCAAACAGTCCTATCTTCAATGTCTTACCTGGCCGCTTCCGTATATTACATACTTCAGGCAGGTCAGGCCCAGTAGACCCATTGCCCCGCGCGCATGCAGTTTTTGTGTGGATATCCCGATTTCAGCTCCCAGCCCGAATTCGCCTCCGTCATGAAAACGCGTTGAGGAATTAACAAATACCGCCGAGGAATCCACTTCTTTGAGGAAACGTTCGGAATTTTCATAATCCGATGTAACGATCGCTTCGGAATGGTTTGAACCGTATTTATGAATATGATCTATCGCTTCCTGCATGGAATCCACTATCCTGACAGACAATATCAGATCAAGATATTCCTCGCCCCAGTCTTTTTCCTGCGCCGGCTTAATTTTTCCCGGCAGTAATTCAAAGGTTCTTCTGCAGCCTCTGATTTCCACTCCCTTCTCTAACAGCGCATTAAGCAGCCTTACTTTTTCCGGAAAGTCTTTGTGGATCAAAAGTGTTTCCATAGCATTGCAGACGCCCGGTCTCTGAACTTTCGCGTTAACGGAAATATCAATTGCCATTTCAGGTACCGCGTTTTTATCGATAAAAGTGTGGCATACTCCTTTGTCATGTTTTATGACGGGGATAAGGGATTCCTCCGTGACCATGCGTATCAGGCCTTCGCCGCCCCTTGGAATAACTATGTCAATATACTTGTTCATTTTCAGAAGTGCTGTTACTGCTTCGTGCTCGGTTTTATCGATAAGCCTGACAGCATCTTCGGGTATGAGTGAAACTTTCAGCGCTTCCTTTATTGCGGAATAAAGAGCTTTGTTGGAATGGATCGATTCGCTGCCTCCCCGGAGAATCGCGCAGTTCCCGGATTTCAGCGAAAGGGCGGCGATGTCGGTAGTTACATTCGGCCGTGACTCAAAAATTACCGCGATCACGCCTATCGGAACTCTCATCTGCCCGACTCTTATGCCGGATGGCCTGACGTTCATCGACTCTATTCTGCCGATCGGATCTTCCATTTTGGCTATTTCTTCTATTGACCGCGCCATGCTTTCTATCCTGTCAGTATTAAGCAATAGCCTGTCGCGCAGGGCTCCGGTCACACCCGCCTTATCGGCCGCAGCCAGATCCTTTTTGTTTTCGTCAATAATTAAACCGGATTTGTCTCTTATAGAGACTGCTATTTTAAACAAAACATCATTTCTGATGTTTGCGGATAGGTTTGCGAGTATTCTCGAGGCTGCTTTTGAACTCTGACAGATATCAATAATATAATTTGTAAAATCAGTATCCTTCATTATTTATCTTTTTTTTCTTTATCTTCCCTGTCTTCACCGGTGCCGTCCAGGCTTTTTTTAAACTCTCTGATACCGTTGCCGATATCTTTGGCAATTTTTGGAATTTTACCGGCTCCGAATAGAAGAAGCACAATTAAAAAAATTATTACAAGTTCGCCCATCCCGAGACCCATACAATTACCTCCAGAAAACTTTTAAAAATAATCCTCTTAAATATTTTTCTGTTTTTTCAGATTTGTCAAACAGAAAAATAACGGATTATTTCTGCATTTTGGCAATCAGAAGTTCTGCTATCTGAACGGCATTCAACGCGGCGCCTTTTCTCAGCTGATCGCCGGAGATGAAAAAAGTGAGCCCGTTTTCGCAGGAGACATCTTTTCTGATCCTGCCCACATAGCAGTCGTCCTTTCCGGCGGCAAATAAAGGCATAGGATATTTATTGTTTGCGACATCATCGAACACCTGAAGCCCGGGAGCCTTGCTGAAAAGCTCTCTTGCCTTTTCCGGAGAAACCGGCTTTTCGGTCTCTATGGTTACCGACTCTGAGTGCGCGGTGAACACCGGTACCCTGACGCAAGTGGCAGTGACTTTAACTGCGTCGTCTCCCATGATCTTCTGGGTCTCGTTATACATCTTCATTTCTTCTTTGGTATATCCGTTATCAATGAAAACATCGATATGAGGGATAAGATTATACAGAAGCTGATGCTTAAAGAACTCAACCTTTATTTCATGCCCGGCCGCCCATGCCTTTGCCTGTGTTTCCAGTTCGTACATACCCTTGGCACCGGCGCCGGAAGCGGACTGATATGAAGATACGACAACTCTTTTAATCCTGCTGTGATCATGGATCGGCTTCAAGGCAACGACCATGATTATTGTAGTGCAATTCGGATTTGCGATTATGCCTTTATGCTTAAAAGCGTCGTTCGGATTGACTTCCGGCACTACAAGAGGTACATCTTTTTCCATTCTGAACGCGGAGCTGTTATCGATCACAACAGCGCCATCCAGAACTGCGGACGGCACGAATTCCCTGCTGATCGACGCGCCGGCTGAGAATAAAGCTATATCTATTTTTTTAAAGCTCTCATGCTTTAATTCTTCAACTTTATATTTCCTGTTTTTAAAAATAAATTCTTTACCCGCGGATCTTTTCGACGCCAGTAAAACCAGTTTATCTACCGGGAAATTCCTTTCTTCAAGGATTTTCATCATGGTCTCCCCTACTGCCCCTGTCGCTCCCGCTATTGCCACATTAAATTTTTTCATATTGCCTCTTCAAACCTGAATTTAATTGTTAATATTTACATACCTTAAAAAAATAAAGTCATTCTTTTGCAATAAAAAAATATCGTAAGTTAAAAAATAATATACCAGAACCCATCTCAAAATAATTGATTCTTATATGTATGTAACGATAAATTGGATTATCCCCGCTGCAAGCTGCAGGGTATTCCGGGATATTTTGATAAATAAAATATAATTTTAAAATGGATTCCGGTAATAATATACCGGGGTATATCCTAATGGATCAATGCCGCTTCTATTTCATTTAACAACTCCGAAACTGCTTCATTTGCATGTATTTTTGTGAGCTTTTTGCCGTGGGAAAAAAGCAGCATAGCGCCTTCCCTGCCGCCTGCAATGCCGAAATCGGCGTGGGCGGCTTCGCCCGGGCCGTTCACCTCACATCCCATAACGGCGACTGTGATGCTCCGGCCTTCAGCCAGCAATTCTTTTTCGAATTTCGCGCGCAATTCATTCTCAACAGATTCCGCAAGTCCACGGATATCGAGCGACGGGTCCGTGCGGCCGCATGTCGGGCATGCGATTATACGAATAACGGGTTTTCTCTCGCCGACCGACTCCAGTATTTTTTTCGCGACCGCGATTTCGTCTACAGGGTCCCCGGTCATCGATACTCTTATCGTATCCCCGATCCCTTCAAGCAGCAAATGGCCGATCGCGACTGAACTCTGGACTGTGCATGAGAGGCCGTATCCGGCTTCCGTAAGCCCGATATGCAAAGGATAATCCCTTATTGTCGAGAACAGCCTGTTTGCTTCGACGGTCTGTAAAATATCCGAGGATTTTATTGAAACTACAATATCGGTAAAATCATTATCCTCAAAAATTTTTATATGTTCGAGAGCGGACTCCACCAGCGTATCCGGATTTACCGCTTTAAATTTATTAAGATCTACAGATCCTCCGTTTACGCCTACGCGTATGGGCACACTGTGGTCCTTCGCAGCTTTAACAATTTCTTTTACTCTGCTTTTACTGCCGATATTGCCCGGATTAATCCTTACTTTGTCAATGCCCGCGTCTATTGCCATTATTGCTATTCTATAATTGAAATGCACATCTGCTGAAAGAGGCGTATCAACCGCAGCTCTTATCTTCCTGAGATATTCGATTGAATCTTCGTTGCGAAGAGCTACTCTTACCATATCCGCGCCTTTATTCGCCAGTTCCCGGATCTGTTTAACAGTAGCTCCAACATCTTCTATCGGAACATTTGTCATAGATTGAATGGATACAGGCGCATCTCCGCCTATTCCAAGCCCGTGCACGTTTACTTTTCTTGTGAGATTTCTTCTACGTTTTAATGTATTCATTTTGCTTATTATTTTTCATAAAAACATAAAATCAAGTAAATAATTTTAATTATATAATTGATATAATGATATATAGTTAATATCATATATTATATCTTGACAAAAATCCTGTACGGATTTATCAAATCGCCATAAGTGAGTAATTAAAATTATTTTTAAAACTAATTGAGGAATTTGTGAAAAAAGTTTTTATTTTATTTGTATTTGCTATAATTATTTCGGCATGCGACAAGGATGATTCAGGCACAAGCGATACGAGCTTTAGAATAAAGTCAGGCTCGCTTACAAAATTTAATTCACCAGTACCAGGGACTGGTACATATTTTGATACTACTTTAGGGACAGGAAATTATGCAATAATTTATAACGGTACAATTAATGGTAGAAATTATATTGGTATCGGATTTACTGACAGCCCCAATCCACCCCCTAATCCGACAGTCAATATTAAAATTCTATTTTATGACTATTCTACTATCCCTATCGGATCATTATCATTAAATGCTGCAACAAATGGTTTAGTAATAAAAAATTTGGGAGCAGATATAACAGACGATTTAACATTAAATATTCTTAGTAAAAATGTCAATGCCCATGGTACGACATACACTACATATTCAATCACTGGCTCAAGCAGCGGTTTAACTATTAATGGTGGGACAGAAGCACTTTATGTCGGAACAATAACTCAATAAAATAATATCATTTTAATACTCGCTATAGATCGATTTATTTATACCCCATAGCGTGAACCGCACGCCGAGAATTGCCTGAAAGCCTATAATGCTCTCATCTTTCAATTCATCAAAGAAAAACGTTTTATGGAACCCGATGTCCATATACACGCTTATGCTCTGCGTAAAGACATACATTGCCCCTGTCCAGAATGCAATGCATAAGCCCGTATCGTCTTTATCCACAAGGTATTTTCTGCTGATTGAATTAAAATCGGTCTGAATAGTTGCCGAACCCGCTCCGATGCCGAGAGAACTCTTCCAGAAAAGCGGCAATTTATTTATATTGTACAGATATTCCAGTCCTGCCAGATGCATAAAATATCTGTATTTATCGTAATAGGATTCGCCTGTAACAGTCTCGTTCTCAATTTTACGCTGATTAAAAATATTTTTTATAAAGAAGTTAAAGTCATCACTTACCTGGTAAAGCAGGCTTCCGCCGCCGCCGAACTGATTTTTTGCGTCACTTGCCTGGGTGAAGGCTCCCATACCATCTATATATATATTGCCGATCGCGAATGCGCCCGTTCCGCAAAATAACATGCATAGAATTAATAATGATTTTTTCAATTTAATTCTCCTTGTTATTTCGATAAAGGCCGGGATATTGAACGTAAGACTCATTTTATAAAAATATAATTTTATGCCGAATATTGTATAAAGTCAAATACTTAATTGCATCGGGTGACTGACATTTATAACATTATTTGCTGATACTATCGATTGAACGGTAAATCCAATGAATTATTTACATGATTTAGATACAAGATGATAATTGAAAACAAAATTCGTGTTTATAGAATAAAAAAAATTTTTAATTAATATAAAAATCAATTGAAATATTTATCGAATATACAAAAATTTGCTGTTGATTTTTTTCAGGAAATGCGTTGAAAAATATTTTTAAAAGCTAATAAAATTCCCCGGGGCAAGCCCCCGGTACTGGCGTACCGGCCGCCACCTTCGGTGTCGGCGGGGTATTATGTTTCAAGGCGTTATCGATTTGCTCCGCAAATCGATAGGCTTACATCCTCGACGCAAGCGTCGAGGTATTACGCCTTGAAATAAAAGTTAATCGGGAGTATTCTTAATGAAGAAAATTATAGTCATATTAATTTTAATATTTATACCATTTTACATCTACGCAGTTAATTCTAAATACGATATAAGCGGCCTTACTCCCCAGAAAGCACCGAGCGGCAAATGGGGCTATCTTGATGACAAAGGCAAATACAGAATCAAGCCTATGTTCGAACTCGCTTCTCCTTTTAAGGAAGGCCTTGCCGCTGTGTCCGTTTCAAATAAATTCGGATTCATTGACATGCTGGGAAGGCCTGTCATTCGTTTTCAGTTCGACAACGCGCGGAATTTCTGCGACGGGCTTGCCGCTGTTATGATAGTCAATCAGAATATGGCGAAAAAATGGGGATATATCGATAAAACCGGCCGCTTCATCATAGAAGCAAGATTTGATGAAGCGTCCGATTTTGCCAACGGCTCTGCGGAAGTATCTCTGGAAGATAAAACATTTTTAATAGATAAATCAGGTGACGTTATTAATAACTGAATCAATTACTAATTTAAAAATTTAAGTTCAAATAAATGATTAATGATAAATTGGAATACATTACAAAATTTTCTCCGGAATACCTTCCAGGTCAGCTTTTCATGCATTTGATCGCTTTTACATCAGGTCTGAAAGGCGTCCTCAAAAATTTTATAATGTATTCCAATTTATCAACAAGAAAAATATTATTTTAAAATGGCTTCTTAAATTATTTTTAGCTGAAAATATATAATTTAATAATATTCTTGACAAAATATTCCAAAATCGATGATTGGAATATATAGTTATTAAAGACTTTAAATAATTTTTAAACAACAGGTGCTCCGGTGTATTCCGGAGAGAATAGGGAAACCCGTTAAAATCGGGTGCGGACCCGCCGCTGTAACCGGCGATGAAAGCTGTTAAACGTCACTGCATTGCAGTCTGCATTTTTTGCGGATCAAGCAAGCGGGAAGACTCAGCAAGTAAAATGACCCGGGAGCCAGAAGACCTGCCTGTTACGATAATGCTGTGATTGTTTCGAAGGTAAAGAAACACGGCACCAAAATTGCGAAGGAAAATACGGAATCCTCGGACCCAAAGTCCGGGGATTTTTTTTTGGCTGAAACATTGCGGCGGTGTCTTGTCAGAATTTCTAAAAAGGAGGAATGATAAGGTGAAATATAATTATTAAAAGATTAAATTTTCAACCGTCCAAATACAATACATAAAAAATTAATTCCATAAAATAAGGAGAAATATTGTTATGAAACAAAAAAATATAATTTTCTATGCTATTATAACATTTGTCGTATTCATTTTTTTTATAAGCAATCTTGATGCTCAGGATGTAGAGGTTCAGAAAGAGGATAAATCCGAAACATCTGTTAAAGAAACAAATGAGAATTATCAAAAAAATGAAAAATCTGTTAAATTAAATACTCTGGTAATTACCGCTACAAGGACAAAAGAAAAACAGAAAGATGTCCCTGCCAACCTGGAAGTAATAACAGGCAAAGAAATCGAAGCAACCGGGATAAAAACCCTGGGCGACGTTTTAGGACAAAAGATTACAGGCCATTATCACAGGTATTCCGGTCTGTCGCAGCCTGCAGGACTGATGGGAAATCTGTCTGCAGACACAATGGGAGATGATACCAGTAACAGGATACTGGTGCTTGTCGACGGACACAGGCTTGGTACCGGCAATCTGGGTAAAATACCTCCGGAAATAATCGACAGAATCGAAGTAATCAAAGGCTCCGCATCGGCTTTATACGGCTCAGCCGCCATGGGGGGCGTAATAAATATTATCACAAAAAAAGGATCTGGCGACATTAAGAACACGATCAATTACGAAACAGGCAGTTTCGATTATTCGCGTACGGCTCTTTCAAGCGGCGGCAACATAAATGACCTTTCAGGCTACTTCATCACAGGAAGCTACATGAAGATAGGTGATTATCAGACGAAAAATTACGGTACAGCCTATAATTCCGGCGGCTATCAGTCCCAGATTTGGGGTAACCTTGGTATTTATCCTGCAAACAATCAAAATCTCAGAATAGGTTTTTCATATGCCGATATCATGAATCATTACCCAAGTTATGAAAAGCACACTTATTATGACGAAACAGCGAAAGACTATTCCGACCTAAGCAGAGGTCATGCCGATTTTGAGTATAATATGGGAATGCTGGACAACAGGACAAACTGGAAAGCCCTTGCTTATTACTTATGGGATAAAAGATCCTGGTTCGATGGAGACTCGACAAATGTTGAGGATAACGCAACTATTTATAATAATCATACTGCAGGAACCGACCAGCAGATTGAAATTGATATTATACCTTTAAACAAATTAGTGTTCGGCTATACATTTGAAATTTTAAGGGGAGAGAATAAAAACAAAGAGAACGGGGTGATAACCGCAGATACAACTCCGGATTTCAAATATTACATCAACAGTGTGTATGGCCAGGACACCCTGAGGCTTTTCAACGATAAGCTGCTCTTTATATTTGGAGCCAGATACGACAGGTTTGACCTGAAACTGGATGAATCCGCATCAGGAGACAGGCGCTTTTCGTTCGATAATGTTTCACCCAGAGGCGGTGTTGTTTACAAGATACTGGATTTATTCCGTATCAGGGGAAACGCCGGCAGAGCCTTCAGAGCCCCGAACGCTGAAGAACTGGCAGGATATTACTATTATCCCGGGATATACGGATCGACATATCAGGGAAGCCTGAGGGGCGGAAATAATCTTAAACCGGAAACCAGCACGACATATGATGCAGGATTCGACATTTTCCCCAATTACTTTACTATCGGAGCAACCTACTCGTTTATAAAAACGAAAGACATGATAATCTATAAATTAAACGGTACAAACACGGACGGGAATCCGCTTTATATGTCAAGTAATGTTGATAAAGCAAAGATGGAAGTCATAGACTGTTACATAAATTGGGAAGCCGGGAAAATATTTGGTCTGCCTTTAGGTCTAAATATTACTTCTAATTTTACCTATAATAAAAAATATGAAGATGAAAAGACAGGAGAGGATCTTCCATACATAGCCGACCGAGAAATAAAATCGAACATGCAGGCAGTATATAAATCCCTGACTGTTACTCTGGCCCATGTGTATGTCGGTCACGAAAAATTAACCTATGGAAATAAAAAAGGTTCGTTTTATTTTTTTAATCTTACTTCAAATTACAACATAAACCAGACTCTCAGCGTGCAAGTGGGAATATTCAATCTTACCGATGAAGAATATGAATGGGTTAAATATTATCCTGCACCCGAGCGCAATTACAAGATTGGCCTTACGGGGAAGTTCTAATTTATTTACCGTTTTTTATTATATTTTCCGGGTGAAGGGCTTACCCTCGCCCGGATTTTTTCAGAAAAAAAAGAGGAAGCAATATGAAAAAATTAATTAAATTCTTGTTGTCATTTGCATTTGTAATAGCACTGACAGGATCGCAGCAGACGATCCATGCCGATCCATGCGAATGCGGCGAAAACGGAAAGGCATTCTCAAAGTTTGAGAACGGCATTCTTTACGATATATACAACTTGCCCGTATCCTTCGCAAAATTGCCGGCAAGAACAGTTTCCCTTGTGCCTGCCGTTACAGAAATGATAGAAGCTGTAAATCCAGGCTATGAGCTTAGCGGGATCACAACGCACGATTCGGACAGGAAAATCGCGGCCAAAGCCAGGATAGTTGGTGGATTTTACAGGCCGGACGTAAAAAAAATAAAAGAATTAAGACCCGACATTATATTCAGCTCATCTCTTCATGAAGCGATACATAATGAGTTCAAAGATTCCGGTACACGGGTTATTATACTCGAAGCACAAAATGCAGACGAGCTGTACAGGAATATTGAAATAATCGGCAAATTGTTTCATGGAGAAAAAAAGGCAGCAGAAGTAATTACAGGCATCAGGGCTAAGATAGAAAATATCCGGAAGAAACTATCTGGAATTCCTATGGAAAAAAGAGTACGCGTTATGCGCCTGATGGGATTTGACGGGAAAAAACTCGGGACTCCAGGGGACGACTCGTTCCAGACAGAAGCGATTAAATTAGCCGGCGGCATACCGGTTAAAACGGGACGCGACGGCCAGATAACATATATAAGCACGGATGAGTGGAACAAATTCAATCCGCAGGCAGTATATTCGTGCGGCGACGCAAAAATGTGGGACGCGCTTAAAAAGAATAAAGCATGGAATAATACTGATGCCGTCAAAAACAGCAGGCATTTCATTTTCCCATGCGACCTCACATGCAGGGCGTCGGTTAATTACGGCGCTTTTATCGAATCTTTGTCCGCGGCGCTTTACGGAAAACACTTCTTTTCCATACCACCCGTAAAAAAAGACGGTTCATTCCTTGAAAAGAAAATAAATATCAACATTCCATATATCGGATCTGCCGCGATAAAATACGGAACAATAGACGACTTTGAGCATAAAACCCTTGTGCTTGGGCTGACAAGAAAAATGGAAGTGCTTTCTACTCTGTCCGGGCTTAAGATCGCCGATACAGTCGGCAATCATTATCTTTCGCCTCCCCGCTGGCAGGACAGCCATTCCGTCACGGTTGAAGCACTGGAAAAAAAAATATGCAATGCACTTGGCAAAGATGCTTCTTCTTCCGCTTTTCTTATCACAGGCGCGGACATGGATAACCTTGCTGTTGTAATGAAAGAGTACAAATCTCTCAAAGTATACGCGCTTGTGACAGCCGGAGTTAAATCGAACGCCCAGCGTAAATCCAAGGACGAAGGTCTGTATTACCCTTACGGTACAATAAACATGATAATTCTCACGAACGCGCATCTTTCACAGGGGGCAATGGGGCAGGCGGTAATAGCCGCTACCGAAGCGAAAACAGCGGCGCTTCAGGATTTTGATATACGGAGCAGCTATACAGGGCTCCTGAACCAGGCTACCGGGACAGGTACCGATAATATAATAGTAATAAGCGGCGAAGGAGCGCAAGCGGAGTCTGCGGGCGGTCATACGAAAACAGGCGAACTCACGGCACTGGCCGCGTACGAGGGCGTTATTAAGGCTGTCGGAATGCAGAACGGCATACGAAGCGCAAGGAGCATGCACAGACGGCTTGATGAGCGTAATATTTCGGTCGCGCAAATAGCGTCGTTTGCCCCTGCAAAAAACGTCGATCCACAGGATGCCGCCGTTTGCATAGAGCGCGCCCTTCTCGATCCGGAGATCGCCGGTTTCCTTGAATCCGCATTCGCGATATCCGATGCGGCTTCAAAAAATCTAATAACCGACTGCTATATGTTCAACAAATGGTGTCTTGAAGTCTCGGCTAAAATTGCCGGTAAAAAACCGGATACATTGATCCCGGTTTCTTTCGGAGAAAACAGGAACTCGCCTCTCAATACAGCTATCTCGGCAATACTTACCGGCGCGGTTAATAAAATTAATCAGCAATAATCTTATTAATTATTAATGATTCATTACCGAATATTGGGAAAGGCCGTTTCTCTCCCCCCTATCCCCCGGAGGGGGCACCACCGTTGAAACTTATCTTTAAATATTTTAAAAACAGCATTAAGATTATTTAATATTTATACCTGGTTTTCTCTACTACTAATAATTTATTTATTTATTGATCCTTTTTAAATAATATTTTCTAAGATGCTGGAAATTTTAATTAAGTGTTTTATCTGTATGATTCTATCCAAACCGGTGCCCCCTACGGGGGATAGGGGGCTAAGTGTATTCAATAGAGGTATATTTTCTCTTTATTCCCAACAATCCGGAAAGAGTTAAAAATTTCGATCAGATTAATTAAATTTTTTCTTTTCCGCTTCGGAAACAAGAAACACATAGGGCTTGTTCGAAATGGGATTGTTCTCAACTATTACAACTGTCTTATACACATCCTCAATAGCTTTATATGTGAGGACTTCATGAGGAGTTCCGTGATTATATATTTTCCCATTATTCAGCAGCATGATCTTATCACAGTATTCACCGGCTAAATTTAAATCGTGGAGTATCATTACGACAGTAATCTTTAATTCGGAGTTGAGCCTTTTGATCAAATCCAGAATACTTACCTGATGCGTGATATCAAGATGCGAAGTGGGTTCATCCAGCAAAAGCAGCTCCGGCTCCTGAACAAGAGCCCTTGTTATCGCGACAAGCTGTCTTTCCCCTCCGCTTATCTGCTGCATGGCCCTGTCGCGGTAATCGCTGATCCCGGACATCGACATGTATTTCTCAGCGATATCAAGATCATTCTTTCTTTCAAAAAACTGAAAGCGGCTATAATACGGCACTCTCCCCATCAGCGCATATTCTTCGACTTTCATCCAGCCGGATTCTATTTCCTGGGAAACAACCGCAACTTTCCTCGCAATTTCATTGTATCCCATGTTGTGAATATCACATCCAAGAAGAAAAATGGTCCCGGTGTATGGTCTTAAAATCCGGGTCAGAGCCCTCATCAGAGTGGTTTTTCCGGAACCGTTCGGCCCGATTATTCCTAAAATTTCGCCTTTGTTAACTGAAAAATTAATATCATGAAGGATATTTTTCCCGTCGTATCCGCATGTAAGATTTTTAATATCCAGGATTACTTCTGCCATGCCATGCCTCTTTTAGCCAGAGTATAGATCAGAAAGCATCCGCCGATGATGCCTGTAATAACTCCAACCGGCAGCTCCACAGGCGAAAAAGCTGTTCTTGCAACTGTGTCGCAGAATATTAAAAAAGACGCCCCTGCCAGATAAGAAGAAACAAGCAGCTTCCTGTAATCTCCGCCAATAATCATTCTTAAAAAATGAGGCACTATAAGTCCTATGAAAGCTATGACCCCGGAAACAGACACGGCGAAACCCGTGAGCAGCGAAGTAATGATAAAATATATTCTTTTTGTTTTTTCAACGTTTACGCCGAGATGAACGGCTCCCTCTTCGCCGATGCCGAGGGCATTCAGCTCAACACAATAAAAATGCGAAACGATTAAACCCGCCACAGAAATCCCGATTGAGAGCCATATAAGAGACCAGTTTGTTTCTTCCAGAGAACCCATTATCCAGAACATGATCCTGTGTATTTCTTCCGCTTTTGATAACGCAATAATAAGCATAAGTATTGATGTCGAAATATAGCTGATCATAACGCCGGTAAGCAGAAGTCCGTTCATCCTTATCAAGCCTCTTTTTACGCTGAGAGTGTATAATATCATTATTACCGCGAAAGCTCCCATAAAACCGAAAACCGGCGTTGATAAAAAATTTAAACTCCCCCCTATACCGGACAGCAGGTTAAAGCAAACCCCGAGAGTCGCCCCGCCGGATATTCCGAGAGTGTACGGCTCAACGAGGGGATTGCGGAAAATTCCCTGTACGATCGCGCCGGCAAGGCTTAAACTGCCGCCGACGGCAAAGCCTATCAGAATTCTCGGAAGTCTTATATCGAAAAGAATACTGTACTCTGAATCCGACTGTCCTGTTATTGCTTTGAATAGATCCGCAGGGCTTGTATTTTTACTGCCGATCAGCAATGATGCAACTGAAATAATAATCAGGGCAAACAAAAACACGGAAAAAATAAATATCGATTTTTTTTTATTAT
>CAZVDF010000053.1:0-23745 GCA_964626055.1 uncultured Leptospirales bacterium | reverse complement strand
TAGGGGGGAGGGAAATTTAATTTCCCAAGAATTCGGAAAGAGCTAAAAATATTATATAATTTTGAGATCTCTTTATAATATCTTAAATCGAAAAATATTGGTTGATTTCCAAAAAAATCATTCATTAAGTATCTCTGTACTGTTTAAAAAATATTAAGTCAAACTGATTAAAATAATATAATAAAGGAGGAAGAATGAAAAAAATTCTGGCAGCAATAGTGATTGTTATAGTGATACTCATAGCGGCTTATTATATTTTCCCGGAAACTGCAGCCGGTATTATGATCGATGCAGGCAGATGGAAGGCAGGTCTTACAAAAAAAGAGATTAAAATCGATGATCATAACATTGTATATCTGGAGGGAGGCAAAGGACAATCAATATTGCTTTTGCACGGCTATACTGCGAACAAAGACAGCTGGAATGATTTTGCATACTACTTAACCAAAGAATACCATGTTGTGATCCCGGACATCCCGGGCTATGGTGAAAGCACTAAATCAATGGACAGCAATTACGATTTGTCCAGCCAGATATCCCGTTTGAATAAATTCATAACGGCTCTCAAGCTGAAGGATCCGCATATTGCAGGGAATTCCATGGGTGGATTATTCGCAGGGATTTATGCGGCTCGCTTTCCAGGTGATATAAAAAGCCTTGGCCTATTTAATGCCGCAGGCGTCAGGTCTTTGAAGAAAAGTGTTGCAGTTAAACTGATGGAGAAAGGCGAAAATCCTTTTCTAGTAAAAGACGGGAACGATATAACCAGGATAATGTCGCTGCTTTTTGTTAAACCTCCGAGCTTGCCTTACCCGATTAAAAAAGTGATGCTTCAGACCGCACTGGCCAATAGCAGGATATATGAAAAGGAGTTAAAGGAACTTGGACCTGATTTTCTGTCTCTGGAAAAAGAACTTCCGAAAATAAAGGCGCAGACTTTAATTCTCTGGGGTGATCAGGATAATGCTACAGATGTTTCCAGCGTTCCTGTTTTCGAAAAAAGATTAAAAAATCATAAAACTGCTATCATTAAAAATTGCGGCCATATCCCTATGGTTGAAAAACCGGAGGAAACAGCAACAGCCTATATAAATTTCATCATGGGCGTTAAAAGATAATCACACGACAAATGAATTTTGCTCTCAAATCAATTGAAATGCATCACTGCCGCTGAAGCCACGGATGGCGAAAAGCGGCAGTTATACATTTCAAATAATTGCTGATATAATTATAATTTTCAGATGGATTCCTGCTATTCTTTTTTCCTGGTTGACAGACCAAACGGAACATATAGCGGGCAGAAAGCGAAAATACTGGTCAGCACAAAAACTATTGCTATTATGCCTAAAATTATGGCTGCAAGTCCGGTTATCTGATCTGTAAAATACAGCACGGCTATGGCAACGGCTATAAGCACCCGGATAATCCTGTCGATCGTTCCCATGTTCTTTTTCATATCATTTTCTCCTTTCTAAATATTATAGTAAAATGTTTTTCCATGCAGATGATGTTTATAAACCTATCCATCGGACCAGCACTGTCAATCCGGTAATAATACCTATACACAACAAACAGATAATTAATATCTTTAATATCTTTATTAAAATCTGTTTTTCAAGATGCATTGAAGTTATTCCCGGTAAAATTAAATATAATCAGTATTGTCAAAATAATAACTAACTCAAGTTGACTGACTTTTATTATACTATTTCTTAATACTATCGATGGAATGATCAGATTATTATCAATTTTCCGCCTCAAATAGCTGCCGCCTTCCGCCATCCATGGCTCCAGCGGCACTTCCAACATCCTGTTGGTCGCCCTCCGTGGACTCTTCGGCGGTCGGCAACATCCATGTTGCCTTAAAATTGATAATAATCTGATCATTCCATCACAGATGTTTATAAAATAGTCAGTCAAGATGAGTAACTAATATATTTATATTGAATTCTAATTATATGATTTTGTCAAGTTATACAATCTGTTATTAGCAGCTAATAAATGCCGTTATAAGATCATTAGGACTCTGTCCTAAAATCTTTGTAAGGCAATATTTTATCATATCTAGCGCCAATTTAGCATAAAAAATATTATTAAAAAATTTTGACTTTTTTAATAATTTATAATATATTTATTAGGTTACACATTTATGTTAATACGAGATTATAACGTTCGGGATCTAGTAATATGGAAAAATATATAGTTTATATGCACGACTCAATGCCTGCTCCGTTAAACAACGAAAATAAGGAAAATCATTTCTTTGAATTTAAATTCTTTAACGATGAAAATACAGCAATTGATTTTGCAAAATCCCAGGGCAGCGATACCTGGATTAAAATTGAAGTAATGGATATATTAACCAATAAGATAGTATATGAAGCCTGATCCCCAACAGGACATTATTCAAGTATCTCTATAAGTTTCTGCTCCATCCTCAAATTTCGTTAAAATTGAAATTACATTAAGTTCAGGCTGGTAATAAACCAGCCTTCTTTCTGTTTTTGAAAAGCCTTTTTATATTCCGAATCGTTACAAAGAAAAATAGATATCACAAAATAAAATATTGCTTATTCAGCGGAATTACTATATTAATGCCTGAGTAATGGCATTTATTAACGTCGGAAAAAATATATGAAAAAAGATCATATCGACATAACAGGTTTTTTATTCATTGCAGGCATCACGCTTTTATGGGGTTTAAATTATTCTGTGGTTAAAATATCGAATACCGGATTAGCTCCTGTATTCACATCGTTGATCCGCTCCTGCATTGCATCTGTTCTCGGAATAATATTCTGCCTTGTTATAAAAGAAAAGCTGTTCCACAAAGGCAGGCTGCTTTTTCACGGGATAACGATAGGTATTTTATTCGGTTTTGAATTTACATGCTTCTATCTCGGTCTGCATTATACAAATGCTTCAAGAGCGGCAATATTTATGTATCTATCGCCTTTTGTAATTGCATCAGGCGCACATTTTTTTTTAAAGGAAAGACTTAATATCGTAAGGACGGCCGGGCTGGTCATAGCCTTTGCCGGGATATACCTGGTGTTCAAAGGCAGACCAGGCATATATAATGAATTAATGCTTGCAGGAGATCTCTTTGCCCTAATGGCGGCGATTTTCTGGGGAAGTAAAACCGTATATATAAAGAAATACCTTGCGGATAAAATTCATCCAATAAATACATTCCTGTACCAGTTTATATTTTCCATACCTGTATTGCTGTTCGTCGCGTTAGTGTTTGAGGATAAATGGGTAACAAATTTTAACGGATATATTGCGGCATCACTTATATACCAGTCCGTTATTGTCGCTTCAGTGTCATACTTTCTCTGGTTCAGACTAATTCATATCTATCCTGTAGCCAGGCTTTCATCATTTACATTTCTTACACCGGTATTCGGGGTGTTGTTTGGAATATTGATATTCAGTGAAGAAATGACAATAGGCCTTATATCCGGCCTCGCGCTGGTATGTACCGGCATTTATTGTTCCAATTATAAAAAATAATTAAAAGCTGTCTTATGAAATGAGTAATTTATTACAAATTAAAATATTTCATAAAGTTTTTAAATTTGACTTATTTACGTAATAAATATATTATAGTGCAATAATCGACTGATCAGCCGGGTCGATGATCCGGGACATACTCCTTCACTGTTTAACAGGTGCTGTAATATGGAAAAGGAAGTTATCCTTGATAACGAAAATATAACTATCTGGTATTATAATTCCGAAAAAATCATTCATCAGCAATTTCATAAGTTAACTCACGGGAATGAATTCAGGGAGGCATTAATTGAAATTGCCGGGATGTTTGAGATCCGGGGAGCTACAAAATATCTTTCGGATGACAGGAAAAACACTGTTATTAACCGGGAGGATATGGAATGGCTGAAAACCGTCTGGAGACCGAGAGTAACTAAAACAAAATGGGAATACTGGGCGATTGTTCTACCGGATGCTGATCAGGGCAGAATAGTTATGGAAAAAATTATCAATGAATATTTCAGTTTAGGCATAACACTGGAATTGTTCGTCAATCCTGTTGAAGCCCTGAACTGGCTTGAAAATCAATAATATTTCAGAGACGGCGCTATCGAACTCAATTGAACATTTACTGTGAAATTATGATTTACCGCCTTTAATAAACCCTGACTTTCTATTAATCTTCGGCAAAATTACCACTTCGACCTCCTTATAATTTAATAAATCCAATCCCTGAATTATAAGAGTATTATTTTGAATGAATGTAGTTTTTATTATTGCCTTCATAGAGCACAACCTCTTCAACCTGTCATTTGAGACAATGTATTAAATTATTTTCATTTGCATGAAATATGAACATAATTATATATTGTCTTTCTCAAAAATACAAGACATTTTAAATAACGGTGAGTTTTATAGAAAATTTTTATCCGGGTATTGCATCCGGCGGCGAATAAAGATATGACTTGATTATAAGCTCGCTCCAAATTCATTTAAAAGTTCAAGAAGAAAGAGCGGGATTATTATTATTTTTTCTCCTGAGCAGGAGTCGGAGCTGTTTGCCTTGCGGGTTGAGATTTAGGCTGAGATGTCTGCATTTTTATCTTATCGAGTTTAAATGATTTAAGTATTTGTTCTTCATTCGGGAATAATTTTAACGGTACCGCTTCCTCCTCGGCTATTCCGAAATATGCTTCATAGCAAAGCCTGCCGATAATTTGTTTTATATCGCTTTCTTTATTATTATAAATAAAAATTATATTAGGTCCCGATTTATAGCCCCAGTTAAAACTGTCCGGCATAGTGACATAGAAGGTCTCTGTAACATCATCACCGTCTTTATCTTCGGCATAATATATATAATCATTCAAAGCTCTTGCTTTAATGGTAGTGGAAAACATAATGCGGGCTTTTAATTCTTTAAATGCGGGAGGATAAATCGGATTTCTCTCTATTTTAAACTCGGAATCCACCCTGTTAGTCATTAATTCTTTAAATACTTTAATATGATAATTCAAAAAAGAATCCCTTATTCCTCTATATACATTACCGCTGTTTTTTTCGGTATATTCTTCCCTGCTGTTCAGGAATTTTTCCACTCTTTTGCTGGCAATTCTTAAATAATCCGGTTTTGAATTGATCTTATTGATCCATAGATCTTTTGGGATTTCCATCCTTATCCATTGAAGATATGCTTCGTATTTTATTTTTTTCGGATCTTCGTAACCGTCCCGGAAAAGATAAATATCGTTATTTTGAATAATCAGAAGACTGGCTAAGGAATTATCTTCATCGCTTGAAAATCCCGGAAGCTGAATATGCTGAAATGCTATTCTTTCCTCATAAGTCCGGCTCAACGAGTTTAATTCTATTATTTTATACGGAATAGTCGAAGATACTTTGTTTTCTTCAATATTTACCGGTAACGCATTTACGAATGGGTTCAAATAATTGAAAATTACGACCAGACAAAGGCTCATAAAAATTTTATTTATTATTAGCATTAAATTGCCTCAATTATTGCTTATATAATTGTTGAGATCCACATATGTAAAAATATTTACCCCTGCATTAATTATCGCTTTATTTTAAAAATTCATGTAATACTTTATTAAAAATTTTAAAGTAATATTTTTAAAGATATTTGCTTTAACTCGATTTTACCGATTACTCAAATTAACAGAGATTCTGCTGCCGGTTATCAAATCGATATTTTATTAATAAAAAATTAATAATAAAAATATTATTGACTTTTAACAATTTGGCGACCAGACTTCTAGAGTATCATATTATGTGCGGCTTTTTTCTAACTGTATAAAATTTCCAATGTATATGCTCACTTGTTTATGAGTAGATTTTAAACTATTTCAAAAAAAGGAGGAATACAGATGGATATTACAGCATTGATTGTTCAGCTTATCGGGGGCGCAGTCGGCGGGATTGGCGTAGGAAAAACGGTAAAAAGTCTTGATCTCGGTACTGTTTTAAATGCGATAGCGGGTATTATCGGAGGCGGGATTGGCGGACAAATTCTTAACTCGCTTGGAATTGCAGCTATGCCGTCGGGTGCGATAGATGTCGGAAGTATTGTAGGCAATGTTGTTTCCGGCGGAGTCGGAGGCGGGGTTTTGCTGGCCATAGTCGGATTTATTAAAAGTCTTATTAAAAAGTAGTAAATAAAAATTTCCACCATTTGAAAGACCTCATTTTTTATTGCTATAAACCGCCACCCGATGTGGCGGTTTATAGCGTCAATTATTTTTATTGATTGACCGCTTTTTTTGATTTTTTCCAAACTCAAGCACCATTTCCTGACCCCTGATATATCTCTCGCCTGCAATCTGCCCGGGAATATCTCATGAAAGAAAACATTCAACAGAGATAAATTTTGATTCAAACTTACTTTTATCGATTCTTCAGGATAATTTTTGATGAAAAAATCCGTCATCCTTAGTAAATTTGACGATAAAAGCTAAAAATGATACTCGACAAATTACTTCAGCGGATATAATATGACATAATCGTTCACCCTGATTATTCATATATTTCTTCAGAATTCAGATATAAAGGACAAATAAAATATGAGCGGTGTTGCCGGTATTGTTTCCAAAGATGACTGCAAATCGGACTTGTTTTATGCAGTCGATTATCATTCTCATCTGGGTACGTCGTACGGCGGGCTTGCTGTATCCGACGGTAAAAAAATACAAAAGAAGATACATCATCTTGTGAAAGCGCAGTTCAAGTCGTGTTTTTTTGAAGATGCAGATTTTGCGAAAATGAACGGCAACATGGGAATCGGTGTCATAAGCGACAGAGATACTCAGCCGCTTACAATGCGCCTCAGGTTCGGAGAATATGCCATCTGTGCCGCAGGTTATATCGACAACCAGCAGGAACTTGCAAAAGAGCTCCTTGAAGAAGGCGTTGTATTCTCCGAAATGGCAAACGGAAATGTTAACCAGATAGAGCTTGTTGCAAAACTGATCAATAAAGGAAAGACTCTCGAAAAAGGAATCGAATATCTTCATGACCGGATAGACGGTTCGATTTCCCTGCTTCTCCTCGGCAAAGAAGGTGTTTACGCAGCCCGCGACAGGTACGGGAGAAGCCCTCTTGTAGTTGCTGAAAGAGGAGATACAAAAATCGTTGTTTCGGAAACATGTTCATTTAAAAATTTAGGGTTTAAAACGAAAAAATTCATCGGCCCGGGCGAAATACTTCTGATAACAGAAAATAAAATAGAACAGATCAAGAAACCCGACGATATGCTTCAGCTCTGCACTTTTCTCTATGTTTATGCCGGCTTCCCCGCTTCCGAATACGAAGGCCTGAATGTTGAAGAATTCAGGGAAAATTCCGGGAGGTTGATGGCGAGAAGAGACAACGTACGGGCCGATCTTGTCTGCGGAGTAGCCGACTCCGGCACCGCGTATGCGCACGGCTACTCCGTTGAATCCGGAATTCCCGTTAAAATACCTCTGCTCAAATACACCCCTGGCTGGTCGAGAAGCTATGTCCCGCCTTTTCAGGAGACAAGAGATCTTGTAGCGCGCATGAAGCAGGTAACCGCAGACAACCTAATCAAAGATCAGAGAATGGTCGTAACCGAAGACTCAATCGTAAGAGGCACACAGCTGAAGAACTATTTGATCGTAAAGTTGTGGAACGCAGGTGCTAAGGAGATCCACATCAGGCCTGCCTGCCCTGCACTGCTTTTCCCATGCAAGTATCTTTATTCAACTCGCCAGCTCGACGAGCTTATGGCAAGACGAATAATCAAAGGAAAATACGGGAAACATATCGATAATGTGGACGCCTATATCGATATCGAATCGGCCGAGTACAAGAAAATGAACGAACTCATGGAAAAAGAGCTCAACGTCACCAGCCTGCGCTTTCAGAGGCTGGATGACATGATTTCCGTTACAGGGCTTCCCGAGAAAGATCTTTGTACTTACTGCTGGACAGGGAAAGAGACCTGCGGAAAGAAAAAGTGTGAATAAATCTCATTTCGCATCTATTTCAATAGATATCAAATTATACTGCTAATGATCTGAGCGGATAATATCCATTTAAATTGATGCTAAGCGGTCAATTCGATTCAACAAACCTGGCGATATTGTTAAAATAAAGCTCGCCGTCCGTGAACATTACAGTGTTGTGATCCGCTCCGGGTATTATCACCAGTTTTTTATTTTTCGCACCGGAATTCTCGAACAGTATATCTGCTTCGCTTGCAGGGATCAAGGAGTCCTGTTCGCCATGAATGATCAGTGTAGGCATTGCTATCGAACGGATCTTTTCCTTGTTGAAAAAGTTCCTGCCCTCCTGCCATACAGGATGATCGTAAGGAATAAGTCCGTATAACGCAAGGTAGTTGCGGAAATTGGTGGCAGATCCGCTTTCCACTATAAGTCCCGGTATCGATTTATCCGTAGAAGCCAGTTCAATTGCACAGAGGCTCCCGAGCGATCTCCCCATTATAAAAAGCTTACCGGTGAATTTCTGCTCTTTAAGCATTTTCCTGACAGAACCGTGCAGTAAACCGGCATCCTTTAGTATGTTCGCTATACCCGGACGGCCATCGCTGTGACCATAACCCCTGTAATCCGCAACAATAATATTCATCTTTTTTAGATTAAAAATAGGAGCTATGTCGTCGTAATCATACGATACTTCGCCGTTCCCGTGGAAGAAAAGAATTGTTGGATAAATTCTATCGGCCTGGTAGAATCTGCAGCCGATCTTTACACCAGGCTCAACTTCAAAAAAAAGATTCCTGGGATCTGATTTAAGATCATCCGGCATTTTAACCGGATAAAAAAGCACCTGGCGGATCTGAGGTTTATCCAACACTTTAATAGGATCTGTATTTTCCATTTAATAATTCCTTTATTTAAATTGATTATCTTTGCATAATAAATTCTTAAAAATATATTATTAATTATAAAATCGAAACACATTACAAAATGACCCCTTCATTCCTTGTTTTCTGCAATCCACTTCCTTGACGACTCCGGATTGCACGCAAAATTAAATGAATCCTCAATTTTTTTTGTAATTGTAACCTCATCATAACCTGAATCTTCCGGCTCGCCGAGAAGCGTTTCAAAAAGATCGGGAGGAGAAAGCCGGAATATATTGCCTGCCGAGCGGCTGTTCTTTTTATCTTTCTTTTCCATAGAATATTTAAAATATTAGTTCCAGAAATTAATATTATGCATAAATAAAAAGCGTTATTTATTACTCCTCAGCAGATCTCTTATTTCAACCAGCAGTTCCTGATCTTTGGTCAAAGGCGAAGGAAGCTTGGCCTCTTCTTTTTTTGTTTTCATAATAATACCAAGGAATTTGACGATAAAAATATACAGAGCCAGCGCAACTATAACAAAATTGACAACCTCGCCTAAAAAAAGGCCATAAGGTATATCTTTCCCATTAATTGTCCATTTCCAGGCAAGATAGCCCTGATCTCCCGGTAAAATAACACTTATTGCAGGCATGAAAAGATGCTTGACCAGAGAGTCGACAATTTTTCCGAATGCTGCTCCAATTATAACACCTACTGCCAGATCAACGACATTCCCTTTTAAAGCAAAATTTTTTAACTCGGTAATAAATGCGGATACTTTTTTTGTAGCTTCCATTTTTAGCCTCCATATTACTAAGTCAGATATGAAATTACTATTATGCTGATATTATTTATTGAAATTTATTAATAAATCAATATATTTTTAATATTCTTAACTTATTCTTTTTAAAAATTTTTTAAACAGTAAATTATTCTTATGATATCATAAGCTGCCATACTTAATATATTTTAACGCGTAATTTTAAGGAATTCCGATCGCTTATATTTATACTTTTTAAAATTTAAAACACAATATAAAGTTGACGTCCAAGTTCAGAAATCCGGTAATATTTGATTATGCCAAAAGCCGATACACCTTCAATTATAGTAATAAGCGGGATTGAAAAATGTACAACAATTTTTGAATTTCTTTGCAGGCGTTTCCCTAAAATAGACGGGTCAGCATGGAAGAAAAGAATAGAATCCGGCGATGTATTTTACGAAAACCGGAAACCGGTCGGATTACGGGAAATTGCAAAACCAGGTATCAAAGTTTATTATTACAGGGAAGTTGAAAATGAAGCCGTTATTCCCTTTAAAGAAAAAATTATATCCGGAGATGAACATATTATCGCAGTCGACAAACCTCATTTTCTGCCGGTAATACCCGCAGGCAAGTATGTCAATGAGACTCTTTTAAACAGAGTCAAGCGGACTACCGGTATAACCGACATTGCTCCGCTTAATAGGCTCGACCGTGAAACAGCCGGCATTGTGCTCTTTTCAATAAATAAGAAATCGCGTGATTCATACTATAATCTTTTCAGGACAAGACAGGTTAAGAAAATTTATAAAGCGATCTCTCCTGAAAATCCGAAAGTAAAAAAGTCTGGATGGCGGATAGAGAACAGGCTTGTTCAGGGTGAACCCTGGTTCAGGATGAAATGTTCGGAAGAAATAAACGCCGAAACTAATGCGATTACCCAAATCAATTTAGATAAAAACGAAAATAACTTATGTTATTTTTCCCTGCACCCGGAGACAGGGCAAAAACACCAGTTGAGGGTGCATATGTCCCTGATCGGATATCCGGTTTTAAACGACAGATTTTATCCCGAACTTTTTCCTGAGGAAGCTGATGATTATCCAAAACCGTTAAAGCTGCTTGCCGAAATAATAAGCTTTAAAGATCCTATAACGGGTAGGTTGATTGAATTCAAGAGCGAGCAGAGTCTGGAATAATTAAATACTCATATAAATTATAATTTTTTCGAGATTATTTTTTAAATATTATTATCAAAATTGATTTGATGCCTGGATCTTTATTAATTCTCTAGGCAACAATTGAAAGTTTTGTAATTACAGCGGACTCCGGTACATGCTTCATCCTGATAGTGCACGAACGCACTACCTTGCCGTTCATAATGACTGAGCATGCCCCGCAGTCGCCTCTTCTGCAGTTTACTTTTGTGTCAGTCTGGAAGGGTTCATTCCTCAGAATATTAACCAGCCTGGCATTGGGATCGGTTATCACTTCTTTTAGGACACCGTTCACTTTAAGTGTCTTTTTAATCATATCTATTTCCTGGACTATTTTTCTGTTAACTTTTTTATTAGAAGTCATTTTAAAATTAGATTTTATTGTTTGATAGATCGGAATACATTACAAAATTTATGAGGACGCCTTTCAGGCCTGATTCCGGAGTAAATTTTGTAATGTATTCCGATCTATCATGGATAGTTTATATAAATATATAATCTTAAGATGAGTCGTGATAAAATTTTAAAGTTAATGAATTATAAAACACATTTTTTTACAAACAGTAAAAAAATTCCACAAACTCACGTTAAATAATTAACTGAATTTCAAGAGAAAATTATCTTCTATTGAGGTGCGATTACGCTTCGTCAGGAAGCTCGTTGAGCTCCTTTAAGGTGAAAACAGGGCCGTCTTTGCAGACGTATTTGTGGCCGATGTTGCAGCGTCCGCAAAGGCCGATCCCGCATTTCATTCTCTTTTCGAGAGTAGTAATGATCTGATCTTCCGGGAATTTGAGTTCCGCAAGTCCCTCGAGAACGAATTTGATCATAATGGGAGGTCCGCAGGTTATGGCAACCGTGTTGTCCGGTTTGGGAGCTACTTCCTTTAATACCGTAGGAACAAAGCCTACTCTTTTGTCCCAGCCCGGGAACTGCGCATCAACTGTAAGAATAAGATTTACATCCTTGCGCGATTCCCATTCTTTAATGTCTTCTTTATAGCATAGATCGGCAGGAGTTCTTGCGCCATAGATTATGGTTATATCTTTATAATCAGCACGGTTGTCGAGCATAAAGAGGATCAGGGTTCTCAGGGGGGCCATTCCGATGCCGCCGCCTACGAACAATATGTTTTTGCCTTTCATTTTTTCGTAAGGGAAATAATTTCCGAGAGGCGCGCGTACGCCGATCTGGTCGCCTTCAAAAAGATTATGCAGCGCTGCAGTGACCTCACCGGCTTTCATAACGCTGAACTGCAGATGATCCATGCGTGTGGGCGGAGTATTGATTACAAAAGTTGATTCACCCACACCGAAAACCGAAAGCTGTCCGACCTGTCCGGGCTGGAATTTAAATGATTTCATTTTTTCCTTGTCGTTAAGAACGAGCTGAAAAGATTTTATGTTCGGCGTCTCTTCAATGATTCGCGTTACTGTTGCCATTTCCGGCATATATGGATTCTGATTTAATGCCATTTATTAAACTCCGATTTAAAAACTCATCCAACTAAACTACTTGGGATGCCCTGGATAAGACAACAGCTTCTTTTCATGTTCGAAGCCGTTGCTTTTTCCTCCCCATAACCCCGTGCGAAGCCTCCACTTGGGACAAAGGGAGCATTGTGTATGTCACTAAGTAAAAATGAATTTCAAATTTTTATAATAATTACTGTTAATAAACTTATAAGTTTATTAATTTCCCCACAACTTCACTTATATCTACCGATACGGGACAGTATCTTATGCATCTTCCGCATCCGCAACAAGCAATAACTCCGTTATATTTCTCGGGATAATAGGAGAACTTGTGTCCCACGCGGTTCCTGAATCTCTTGAATTTGCTCGGCCTTGGGTTATGCCCGCTTGCCTCAAGCGTAAAGTGATTGAACATGCAGGCGTCCCATGTCTTTATTCTTTCTCCGCCGGATCTGACTTTTTCGTCTGTAATGTTAAAACAGTAGCATGTCGGGCACAGATAAGTGCATGCACCGCAGCTTATGCATTTGCTGAGATTTTTTTCCCAGAACTCATCGCTATCGAATACTTTCCCGGATGAAATAACAGCTTCATCTTTTGAAAACGGTTTTCTTAGTTTCTTTACGGCTTCAGTCTTTACTTTCTCAGCCTTGTCTTTAAAGGATGAACCGTCCTGCATTGAATATGCTTTCATTGCAGTTTTTCCTTTTTCTGTAAGCGCTTCAAGGTAAAAACCATCGTCCACAGGTGTTATCAACAGATCCGATCCTGCTGTGTCGGCAGGTCCGCCTCCGACAGATGTGCAGAAACATCCGGCAAACGGCGCTTCGCAGCCGAGAGAGATTATTGTGGTTTTGTCCCTGCGGTCTTTGTAATAAGGATCCGGTGTATCGGTTTCTATAAAAACTTTGTCGTAGATCGCAAATCCTTTCGCATCGCACGGGCGGCATCCGAAAATTACCGTTTTGGGATAACTGCCTTCATTTTTTAATTCAATGTCCACTTTTTTCGGATCATTGGGATCATTCTTCTTTAATTCAAAAGTAAGAAGATTTTCGCATTGTGGATATACAACGGATTTTGGCCCCAGGTTGGCCGGCCTGTCGAAGCTAAGCTTCGCGTCCTTTGAGTATTTTTTAAACAATACAACATCGCCTTCCAAAGACGGCGCGTAAACAACGGCATCTTTCGTAAGCGCTTCGAGAAAATCGTTTAATTTCTCTTTTGGTAGAAATCCTGTATCTGCCATTAGAGTTTATGCTCCTTTATCTTTGCTTCATCAACATTAAATGTATACATCGGCGGTTTGTCCTCGGGATTGACTCCCGGAACATAGTCAAATAATTCTTTCATCACCGAATTGATCTTTTTCTTGAGTTTCGCAACCGGTATTTCCATCGGGCAGACGCGTTCGCATTCCCCGCATTCCACGCATCGCCCCGCCAGGTGAACCGAGTGTATCATGTGAAACATCATCTTTTCTTCGGAAGAGAGTTTCTGCGTTATCCAGTGCGGATCGCGCGTCTCCGCTATACAGCTGTCCTGGCATACGCACATCGGGCACGCGTTGCGGCACGCATAGCAGCGTATGCATTTATCAAATTCATTTTTAAAATATTCCCATCTCTCCTGTAGAGATTTCTTTTCAAATTCTTTTATACCTTCATAAACACTTTCTGCAGGCTTGTTCGATTTAACCGGATCTCCCGCGAGGTGATCATAAACAACAGGAGTAGGATATTGGCATGTTTTGCATTTGTCCGGACAGACATCCATGATGGCAAGCGTCTTCTCCCCTTTGGGAGTTTTGACGATGATATTATCGCCCGAGAATTTAACATTTTCAACAGGCTGATAGTCGATAGCTTTCGAGACCTTCTTTACGCTTACAACACCGGTGCACGGGATGCCGATGACCGTAACATTGTTTCTGTCAATAAGACCTTCCTGCATAAACTGCGCGATTGTCCTGCTATCGCAGCCTTTTACAATGACAGCCACCTTTTTTTTTATGAACGGCAGATATGATGCCAGATTCTGGGCGCACAGCGGATTCCATACCGCCTTTTCCGCATCTTCCGGAGAAGTTATATAAATCGGCGTGTTGTGCAGTTTATCAAAGCCTTCCTGCCAGCCGATGACAGTCCCCGCACCCGGAAGGACTTTTTTAATAATTTCTTTTAATTTCTCTATACTCAACTAACTTTCTCCTGCAACAAACTTAATTCAAGATAGTATTACATGTACTTTTATAAATTGAAATACATTACAAAATCTTTCACCATTGCTCCAACGGCCCCCTATCCCCCGAAGGGGGCACCATCACTGAAACTTATTTTAATTTTCTTAATTATTCTCAAACCTTAATCAATTATTATTCATTATTTTCTCAACCCTCCAAATGGAGCATTTGAGATTCTTTTCAAAATAATGCTTTTCCTCTTCCGACCAACCGGTAAATTTGATCATAGTATGCAAGATTACTTCCTATGGTCATCAAAGCCGGTGCCCACTCTGGGGGATAGGGGGTTTAGAGCTTCAAGAGCATCAGTTTATATTCTATTTTATTCACTTTCTCCCAGTTTCCGAAATGAGCCAAATTTATATTTTAATGCTTAACTTGCTTTCTCCTTCTTCTCATGCAATGGTCCCAGCTCGTGCACCTGCTTTGTAAAGCCTGTAACAACCTGCTGCCATTTCTGGCCTTCTGAGGCCGAAACCCATGTATAATGAAACCTTCTCTCATCAATGCCCATAAACTGTAAAAGCCTTCTCAGCATCTCCAGTCTGCGTCTTGCGTAATAGTTGCCTTCGGAATAATGACAGTCTCTCGGATGGCATCCTGAAACAAGCACGCCGTCTGCGCCCTGCAGTAAAGCCCGTACAACGAAAAGCGGATCAACGCGTCCCGAGCACGGAACACGGATAATGCGAAGATCGGTCGGCTGCTTAAAACGGCCGACGCCTGCCGTATCGGCTCCGCCGTATGAGCACCAGTTGCAGAGAAACCCTACAATTCTCAGTTCTTTTGTCCCTACATCTGACATATCGCGCTAACCTCCGACAGAAGCTGATTATCCGTAAAGTGTTGAAGCTGAATTGCTCCGCACGGACATGTTGACGTGCATACGCCGCAACCGGCGCATACAGTTTCAATTACTTTCGCCACTTTCTTGCCGCTCCGCAGAGTATCTTCCACGATAGCCTGGAACGGGCATGTTTTAAGGCATTTCAAACATCCGACGCATGCGTTAGTATTGACCTGGGCGATTGCCGGATCCGACTCGAGCATATCCTTTGAGAATAATGACAATACCTTGCTTGCCGCCGCGCTGCCCTGGCCTACTGACGAAGGAATATCCTTCGGCCCCTGGCATGCGCCTGCAAGGAACACGCCCGATGTATTCGTCTCAACCGGCCGGAGCTTTGGATGGCTCTCTACATAGAAGCCGAATGTGTCGTACGATATGTGAAGCTTTTCGGCCATCTGTGCGGCGCCGTCCGCGGAAACTGCGGCAGTCGCGAGCACCACGAGATCTGCTTCGATCTCGACCTGGGTGCCGAGCAGGGTATCTGCACCTCGCACAACCATCTTTTTCCCTTTCGGGTAAATCTTCGATACGCGGCCGCGTATGTACTGGGCGCCGTATTCTTCCTGTGCCCTGCGGGTGAATTCATCGTATCCTTTGCCCGGAGAACGGATATCCATGTAGAATACATAAGACTGAGAATCCGGTATATGATCTTTCGTCAGAATTGCCTGCTTTGCAATGTACATGCAGCAGAAGCCCGAGCAATACGGCACGCCGATTGATTTATCTCTTGAACCCGCGCACGATACAAACACTATGGTCTTCGGTTCGGTGTGATCTGAAGGTCTTTCTATGTGTCCTGAAGTAGGGCCCGATGCATTCAGAAGTCTTTCGTACTGTAGGCCGGAAATTACATCCGGATAACGTGTGCCGCCGTATTCGGAAAGCTTATTCTGGTCAAGCAGGCCATAGCCTGTTGCAACAACGATTGCTCCGACATCCTCCTGAACAATCTCGTCTTTCATTTCATAATTAATAGCGCCGGTCGGGCATATCTTTGCGCATACACCGCATTTGCCCTTCACAAACTGTCTGCAGAAATTCGGATCTATCTTGGCTTTTTTCGGAATAGCCTGAGGGAACGGAATATTGATAGCGCGGGTCGGAGCAACTCCAACGTTAAAATAATCGTAAGAATTTTTGGACGGGCATTTCTCCATGCATGCCCCGCAGCCTGTGCATTTGGACCAGTCCACATAAGTAGCTTTCTTTTTTATTTTTATCTGATAATTTCCTATATATCCTTTTATTTCTTCTATTTCCGAGTATGCATAAAGTTTGATTTTCTCATGCTGTCCAACATCTACCATCTTGGGACCCAGTATACATATTGAACAGTCGATCGTGGGGAATGTTTTGTCAAGGCGAGCCATAATGCCGCCGACAGCCGGGCTTTTTTCGACAAGGATTACATCGAGTCCCCCGTCAGCGCAGTCGAGCGCCGCCTGCATGCCAGCAACACCGCCGCCTATTACCATTACTCTTTTATTGATTTTAAACGATGAGGCATTCAGAGGTTTATTCTGCATGACTTTAGCAACAGCCATGCTTACTGCATCTATCGCTTTGTTTGTGTTCAGTTCTTTATCATTGCCGATCCAGGAAATATGTTCCCTGATATTTGCCATTTCAAGGAAGTATTTGTTAAGGCCTGCTTTCTGTATTGTCTTACGGAAAGTATTCTCATGCATACGCGGAGAGCAGGCTGCAACGACAATTCTGTCAAGATTTTCACGTTTAATAGCAGCTTTAATTTCATCCTGACCCGGTTCGGAGCATGTATACATATAATTAATCGCATAAGCAACTCCGGGGATCTTACGTACCTCGGCTGCTACCCTGGCGACATCAACAGTACCTGCGATGTTGCTTCCGCAATGGCAAATAAAAACACCTACACGCATTTATATCTCCTGTTTATTTTCAAACTAAAAAAGCGTCATTGCTTCTTCTTCCCCCTATCCCCCAAAGGGGGCACCATCTTGGAAAAGAAACTTATATTCACTTCTTAATTCATCACAACCAGTGCCCCCTCCGGGGGTTAGGGGGCTATAATGACTCTTATGCACTGGCCTTCACTTTTTTTACGAAAGCGTCTTTTTCCTGTTCTTTATCAGCTTCGCTCTTAAGAACTCTGTTCTTAATAAGTTTATTAGGACTTATTATCAATTTACTTATACCCAGTTCTTTCGGTGAATAACCGAATGCCAGCCCCATTATCTGCGTAAAATACAGCACCGGCATATTAAAATCGGAACCTCTGTCCTTATTTATTTCTTTCTGGTTCAGATCAAGATTCATCTGGCATACCGGACAGGCAACAGCTATGCAGTTCGCTCCTGAATCACGTGCCATATCCAGAACTTTATAAGTGAGTTCCTTCATCATTTCTTTCTTGGTATATCCGTATCCTGCACCGCAGCATTCGGTCTTGAATGCAAAATCGCAAACACTTAAGCCCAGCGCTGCAATAATCTTATCCATGGCTGTCGGATTTTCCGGATCGTCAAATTTCGCCAGGGCCGGAGGCCTGTTTGTTATGCACCCGTAATACGGGGCAATTTTAAGATCAGGAAAAACATATTTAACTTTAGAGGTAATTGCTTCAAGTCCAATATCTTCAAAAATGATCTGTAAAGATGACTTTGCTTCAACCGTTCGGTTGTACGGATTATCAAGCAGGCTGTTTACATCATTCCTGAAAGATTCGTTCTCCATCCTGTGATTGGCTTCTTTAAATGCCATGAGGCATGACGGGCATGGTGTAGTGAGCACGGGCATATTCATCTTTTCTACGAGCGCCAGGTTGCGCGCAGCAAGAGCGGCAGCCAGTACATGGTTGACGGTATGTGCAGGAGTAGATCCGCAGCAGCTCCAGCCTTTCGGTTCTACAAGCTCAACTTCAAGAGCTTTCATAACTGCACGCGTGGAAATTTCGTATTCCTTTGAGCTGGTTTCCTGGCTGCAGCCTGCGTAATATGCATATTTTTTATCAGACATTCTTTTTTGCCCTTTCTTTTTCCATTTTCCGGTATTTCTTAAAAATCCTGGCAACTTCGGCATCGCCCGTAATCCTGTACGGGAAGAAGCTTAATTTTCCCCTGGTTAAAAATTTCGGGCCGATATCCATACCGAGTTTAGCGGCGCTCAGCATAAAACCGTATCTTAACATATAGATCATGATCATTCCGACTTCATACATGCGGCTGAATAATTTCACAGAACCGAGGAAAGAATCGTAGAAGCTTTTAACGCCTTTTTCCGCTACCTTGTTTTCACGCCTTGCAATATGACGCAGTACATCCATTACCTGGGCAACATCGATCTCGCACGGACAGCGAGTGGTGCATGTTTCGCACGTCGCGCACAGCCATATCGCTTTTGAATTGAGTATTGTATCTTTCTGACCGGTCTGGAGCAGCCTCATTATCATGCTTACAGGATAGTCAAAATATTGTGTGTATGGGCAGCCGGCAGTGCAGTTCCCGCATTGATAACAAAGTGAAATATTAACGCCGCTTTCCTTTTTAAAACTTTCGATGAAAGACCAGTCTGTTTTTTCAGTTAAGTTTAATGCATCCATTTTATTGTTTCAATAACATCAATTTATGTGTTCTATATATTAATAATACACAGTAATATACATTATGTCAAATTATTGCACTCTGCATTCTATAATTGGATTTTTTATCCAATTGAAAATCAAAGAATATAATTAATACAAACATAAAAACCATATAAAAAAAATCAATGATAAAAAACGCATTGTTCATTAAATAATTCCCGGTATTACAGCAAATGGAATAATCCGGGAAAATACGATATCTATATTTATTGACTTTATATTTTTTTATTATATAATTTTGAAACAGTTATTGATAATTATTATCTCAAATAACACTTCAAAGGTCAAATCAGAAATTTATTATTTTACTTTTTGGAGGGGAACATGATTACAGAGCGGAATTTTATTATTTATATTCTACTGTTTATGATTTTATTTTGCAACTGCAGCACAAAAAAATCAGTAAAATTCTCAAAATCCGGCATATCGACAAACTCTACGCTTGCTGTCATTATAGACTGCCCCAATAACGCAAAAAATGTCGTGCTATCCGAATTCATGAAAAAAAAATTCAAAGTCAAGGCAATCAACGCATCCGACCTTTATGTGTTAAGCGATATTTATGATATTAAAGACTTCAAGCATGAAGGGTACAAATCATCACTTAAAGACTCCAGTTTATTGTCTATGGAAAAAACATATGATAATCTGTACAAGCTGCATATTTACAATTTTGAAATCAACAAAATCGATATTTTAAAAGAAATGAGATTAAAATGGGATATCAATTATTTAATACTACTGGATCTAAAGGACTGGAAAAATGTAAGCTGGGGCAGAGCGATCGATCTGAACACCT
The DNA here is from genome assembly GCA_964626055.1 of uncultured Leptospirales bacterium. GTDB lineage: Bacteria > Spirochaetota > UBA4802 > UBA4802 > JAFGDQ01 > JAFGSG01. Next base: position 3,926 of record CAZVDF010000053.1, on the reverse strand, counting down.
ATGAACTCGTATGGGTAGAAAATTATCCCACGAAATACAGCGATAATGTAGAGACTATCATAAATCATTTCATAAGCAGCATAACCGGGTCTTAAATGAAATTTATTCAAAAAATACTTTTAATATTTTTCATTTCGGCAATTTTTTTTTCTGAAGCATACGCAAAACATACGGTAGCTTTTGGATATATTTATAATATAAGGAACGAACGCGAACTGAACTACCTTGAATTCATTCTGCCGAATTCAATAGCGAATTCAGTTTACGCCGTTTTCGGTGTAAATATTAAAAAACCTCTTGAACTTGAAAACGAACTCTCCCAAACCGGCAAATCATTAAAAAAAGATTACGAGTATTTCGAACTTCCTGAATTAATAAATGAGATAAAGTCGGACATGTTCATTTTCGGTAATTTCAAATCAGCTCCCGATAACCGTATAAAAATTGAGCTGAATATTTATATCAAAGGATATGGTGAAATATTCGCTTTCACCGACTACGGAAGACTTGAGACCCAGGTCTCCAAAATCGTTGACAGGATCAGTGTAATAATAATAAACTTTATGAGCGAACATAATCTTTATAAAGTAAGAAAGATTATGCCGGGCACAAAACTAGCCGTACTTACAAATCTTGACGGCGAGGAACAAAACAGCCTGCTTATCGCATTCATGAAAAAAGGCTATCCCCTTGTATGTTTTCAGAATAATGAAATCCATAATGCCGTAAAAAGCTCAATGATCGATAAGTTCAGCTACATCAGGACTATGAAGAACTCATATGATACCGTCACCGACTGGAGAAAAGCGGTATTTTATCACGGCACATGGACGGATCAAAGATATTCAAACCGGATGAAATATTTAAAAGAGTTATACAACAAATATGACTTAAATTACGATCCGTTAAAAAATGACGCTCTTGAAAAGATAAGCAATGCATATAATAAAACAATTGATGTTCTTATTATTATAGGATTTTCCGACAACAGAAGGACCAGCTGGGTGCGCGCAATTGACATCAGGGAGAAAGAGCTGATATGGATTCAGTCGAATATAAAATGCGATCTTTTAAGTTTTGACCCGATTGCGGCCAACGTAAGTAAGATCGTTGAAGGCATGATAGCGGACCCCGTTGATCCTTTCATCAGACTAGATGAATCCGCAGGTAAAAAATAAATTAGTTTTAAAATAACCTTACCAATTTATAGTGCGTTTCAAAACCTCTGGTGAAATATATAATTGTTGTTTTTTAATAAAACATGTACAGGAACAAATCAATACCATCTATAATTTCCTGCGGAATTCGGGCTACGCCCTCAGACAGTCCTCGGAAATTATAGATGGTATTGATTTGTCCAGATATCACTTATTGCGACTTATAGGTTTTAAGACACACTTTAATATAATATTATATCCACAGGCTTAGCGGCGGATAGTATATGAGTGCGTACAATATATCGCTTCTTGTAATTATGCCTGTAAGATCGCCCGTATCTTCCACAACTGGCATCGCGCCAACGTGATTTTCGAACATGGCCTTTGCAATTCTGCGAATATCCGTTATTTTGCTTGATGTGATCACTTTTGTCTTCATCACGTCGGCTACTTTTTTATTTCCAATATCCTGTAAATTACATTCGATCACGCATAAGCATTTTAAAAGATCTTTGTCGGATAATATCCCTGCTATTTTATTATTTTTTGAAAGCACGGGCATGTGACTCACACGCTTTTCTTTTAATATATTCCATGCATCCGCAGCATTCATTTCCGGCTCAAGTGTGAATACCGGAGATTTCATAATTTTATAAGCGTGTAAAACCGGTTCTCTTTCATCGGTGATTTTCACAGCTTTTTTATATGCTTTTATTGCGTATCTTAACGGCTCATTTCCGGCCTGCCCTTCTTTTCGGTCTATTAACTTCCTTACCGCGTTTCCTTTCTCAAGGCCGTAGACCTTATTATTTACCCTTAAATCTTCGAGAGGAATATTGAATTGTATGCCGTCAAGCCCCTGTATATGGAACATAGGAAACTCCTTTGGTATCTTATAAAAAATAATAAATTATCAAATTATTATCTCTTCCCTAAATCTTGGCTAAAGTAGAAAGTCAATTTTTTTCATGCCCTCACCCCTACCCCCTCTCCCGGCAAAACGTTTTATAAGAGACGGACACTTTATTGGCCTGGAGAGGGGAACCATTAACTTTCGCATAGTTTGCTAAAAAGATGTTTATATTTTTATACACTTTCCCTAACATTTCAAGAAGACCTAAATTATTTTATTATTAGATGCCTGCAAATGATCAATAAATTTGAATAAATCTTTTTTAAATTTTTCGCAACAATTTTTTATTTAAATATTACTTGAAGATTTACTGCTGCTTATTTAACTGTTATATTTAATTAAAAATTTATTTATTTCAGCTAAAGGAGAACTAAGTGAGATTAAGATTTGCCCCAAGCCCGACAGGCTATATACATATAGGCAACGTCAGAACGGCTGTTTACAATTTCATAATATCAAAAAAATATAATGCTGATTTTATTTTAAGAATAGAAGATACGGATACGGAAAGAAGTACCAAAGAATATGAAAGAATGCTTATGGAAGACCTTAAATGGCTCGGCATAAAGTGGGTCGAAGGTCCGGATATAGGGGGAAGCTGCGGACCATACAGGCAGTCCGAAAGATTTGACATATACCGGGAATATACAGATAAACTGCTTCAAAACGGCAATGCATATCACTGCTACTGCACCCCTGAAGAACTTGAGGAATCGAGAAAGGCAGCTGCCGCGGCAAATAAACCTATTGTATATTCCGGCAGATGCAGAAACCTTTCGCCGGAAGATAAAAAAAAATTTGAAGCTATGGGCAGAAAACCTTCCGTAAGATTCAGGCTTCCGGAAGACGCTTCAATAGAAGTCGACGACATTATAAAAGGAAAAGTCGTTTTCGACAGCGACAACATAGGCGGCGACTTTATAATAGTCAGGTCGGACGGAGTGCCTGTTTACAATTATATAGTAGTAATCGACGACGCTCTGATGAAGATCACGAACGTAATACGCGGAGAAGACCATCTCTCCAATACGCCGAAGCAGATTCTTGTCTCAAAAGCGCTCGGGCTCCCCTCGCCCAAATACGCGCATCACGGACTTGTTCTTGGGCCCGACCGGAGCAAGCTGAGCAAGAGGCACGGCATCACATCGCTTAGAAGCTACCGTGAGATGGGATATCTGCCGGAAGCGCTTCTCAACTATCTCGCGCTTCTCGGCTGGGCGTCCGAAAGCGGCGAAGAGATATTCTCACTGGACGAGATCGCAAAGCAGATAGATATCGATAAGCTCTCGAATAATCCTGCTGTATTCGATTTCCAGAAGCTCAAATGGATGAACGGCCAGTATCTTAGAAAATATCCCCTGGATAAAATAACAGGTTTATTCGTCCCTTATATAAAAGAAGCAGGATACGATCCTGATAACATAGATAAAAAGGAACTGGAATTAATACTATCAATCCTTCAAAAGAAATGCGATCTGCTTTCCGATGTAAAAGCTTTTATCGGTATTTTTCTGGCCGATATACTTGAGCCGGATGAAGAAACCGATGCTCTCATGAAAGAAGAAAATTCAAAAAAAATCATAGCAGAAGCAAATGATTTCATTATGAATAATGATCCGGATAAAAATTCATTCAACGGTGAATTGGTTAAGTTTATAAAAGAAAAAACATCGTTTAAAGGCAAAAATTTGTTTATGCCTATACGCGGCCTTTTAACAGGCCGTTTAAAAGGGCCGGAACTTGACGATGCCGTTCCGGTTATTGGCATTGAAAAATGCAGAAAACGAATAGAGTATATGTATAAAAAATATGGCTCATTCCGGAATTTTGGGAAAGGTGAATAAAAAAGAGAATAT